>DATFQY010000192.1:0-43183 GCA_035263845.1 Thermoanaerobaculia bacterium
AGACGCCGACGAGCACGCCGACCAATACGCCGACGAACACGCCGACTCAGACGCCCACGAGCACGCCGACTCCGACGCCGACGGCGACGAACACCCCGACCCAGACGCCGACCAATACGCCGACGCCGACGGCGACCAACACGCCCACCAACACGCCGACGAACACCCCGACGCCGACGAACAGCTTCACGCCGACGAACACCTTCACGACGACCAACACGCCGACGGTCACGCCGACGCCCTCGGACACGCCGACGTTCACACCCTCGAGGACGCCGACCAACACGCCGACGGTCACGCCGAGCTTCACGGGCACCAAGACGCCGACGATCACGCCGACGCCGACGGACACGCCGACGCAGACCCCGACGCGGACGGCTACCAACACGCCGACGATCACGGCGACGGCGACGGACACGCCGACGGCCACTCCGACGAAGACGCCGACGAACACCCCGACTCAGACGCCGACGAGGACGCCGACCAACACGCCGACGATCACGCCGACGGCGACGGACACGCCGACGACTACTCCGACGAAGACGCCGACGAACACGCCGACGGTCACCCCGACCTTCACCCTGACCAACACGCCGACGATCACGCCGACGGCGACGAATACGCCGACTCAGACCCCGACGAAGACGCCGACGAACACCCCGACGCAGACGCCGACGAGGACGTTCACGTCGACAAGGACACCGACCAGCACGCCGACGAGCACGCCGACCCAGACGCCGACGGCGACGCCGACGAACACCCCGTCGCAGACCCCGACGATCACGCCGACGATCACCCCGACGGCGACCAACACGCCGACCGACACGCCGACGGCGACCAACACGCCGACGGTCACGCCGACGCCGACGGACACGCCGACTCAGATCCCGACGAACCCGGGGCGGCCCGCGCAAGGAATGGAGCCGCCTCGGAGCCTCCTGCCGGCGATCGCGAACTGGTTCGCGCCGGTCGTCCGCGGGCTGCTCGCGCTCGCCCCGCCGCCGCCCCCGCCGCCGTACCCGTCGCCCGGGATCCCCTGCCCCGGCGTCCCGAGCGCGGGGTCCCGCGGCAGCGCGAACACGCTCAACTGCGGCCGCTGCATCGAGCTCTTCCCGAGCGACTACATTCCGTACCAGGACGGCCAGGCGAGCACGGCCGGCGGCCAGTTCTACAACTTCTGGCACCCGGGGGTCGCCTACTCCGCTGGCAACGTGGTCGTCCCGAACACCTACAACGGGTTCGTCTACCGCGCCCAGAACAGCGGCACGAGCGCGAGCAACGCCAGTTGCGCCGCCGGCTCCACGGCTCCGTTCACCTGTGAGCCGAAGTGGCCGGCCCGCCTCGCCGCGACGGTCAGCGACAACTTCATCGTCTGGAAGGCGGAGCCCGAGCCGCTCTGCGGGTTCGTGGACTCGGACAACGACGGCAACCCGGACGTGAACAACCCGGGGACCCGCAACGCCTGGCCGCTGCTCGACCGAGGGTTCGACGACCCGCAGGCCGATCCCGACCCCGGGTTCGTCTTCAGCGGCAACACCTGCGGCCCGAAGAAGGACAAGCCCTGCAAGGTGTACTTCATCTACCGCCGGGCCGACCTCTGGAACTTCCCGGTTTCCGGCGCGACGATCTACCCCTACCGCCAGAAGGCCAACGACAGCGACAACGGCAACCCGCCGTGGGGCTCGCAGCCCAACGGGGACGTCAACTCGAACCCGCCCAACGACAACGACTCCGACGCCTTGACGGACGACGGGACGCCGCCGGACCGCCACAACCGCGGCTCCTACGCGGCGGTTTACAACTCCGACCGCTACCAGTTCGCGCAGCAGGCGCCCAACGACGCGTTTGCCGAGCCGTCGCACCCGCTCCCGATCCAGCGCAACTGCGACGTTTACCAGTTCGGACATCCCTGCGGCGGCCTCGCCCTCTACAAGTGCGGCGGCCAGACGCCCTGCGAGGCGACGGCGACGAAGGCGGACAGCACCATGTACGTTCCGTACGCGCCGGGCACGGAGCCGCCGGCACCCGAGAGCTGGCCGCTCGTTCCGATCCCGCGCGACTGGACGCCCTACAAGAACACCGACGGCGACAGCGCCACGGCGATCAAGAGGCTGCTGCGCTTCGCCTCCTCGATCGTCAGCTTCGACTCGACGCAGCCGTACATGAACGAGTACAGCCTCGCCGAGGACGCGAGCAACGTCGTCGTCACGGCCCCGGGGACGCCGATCGCCGGCGCGCTGCGCGACGCCTACCTGTACTTCAAGAACACGATCCTGGCGCAGCAGGATCCGTTCATCAGCTGCCGGTTGAACAAGGTCATTCTCATCACCGACGGCCTGGAGAGCGCCAACGGCGCCCCGTGCGCCGGCGGCCCGACGGGCAAGGGCCCGGCGGGCGACCTTTTCCAGATCGGCGTGCCGGTCATCGTCGTCGGGATGGGCCTGACGAGCCAGGGGCTCTCCACGATGAACTGCATCGCCGCCAACAGCGGCGGCCAGTTGATTCCGGCCAACAACCGCGACGACCTGATCTCGGCCCTGCAGGGAGCGACCGCGTCCACGTCGACGGTCGGGCCGAGGTCCATCGCCGCTCCGGCGCTTCCCGCGCTGGCCTCGGCGGCGGGCGACACGGCCATCGTCGGGTCGGTCATTCCGAGCCACAAGAGCCCTCCCGAGCCCGACGGCGACGGCGCCAACACGCAGTGGGCGATCTGGAACGGCTCCCTCAAGGCCTACAAGCTCGACAGCAACGGGATGATCCCGACGGTCACGGAGACCTCGGCTCCGACCACGACGGCCGCGACTCCCAACCCGTCCGCGACTCCGACGCCGCCTCCCTCGTCCAACGGGTTCCCGGACGAGACGGCGCCGACGGTCACTCCGTTGTCCGACCGCAAGCCGGTCTGGAACGCGGGACGTGTCCTCGGTTACACCGACCCGGTCGCGACGCCTGCCGCGGGCGCCGCGGCGGTCAACCCGTGCGCTCCGGACTCCTCGCCGTGCTCGGCGAGCGGAAACGCGTTCCTCACGGTCTGGCCGGGGCGCCGGATGTTCTGGGCGGACGGGACCGGCCCGACCGTGCCGCTCTCCCGCACCGAGTTCACCTGCCCGGCGGATCCGAACCCGTGCACGGGCAACCTGATCCAGGCGCTCGGGCTCAATCCCGGGTCCGACAAGGTGAAGGCGAAGCAGACGGTTCAGTTCCTGCGCGGCGGGAAGTCCATCTCGGGCAGCCGCGACGAGGTCCTGACCGACGTGGGAACGATCAACCCGGGAACGTACGGAGCGGTGGACGCCAACACCGTCTACTCGTACCGCTACCGCGACGATGTCCCCGCCGGCAATCCGCCGGAAGCCCAGACCGACGGCGGCAATCCGGCCTACTACTCCCACAAGCTCGGCGAGATCTTCCACTCCGAGACCGCCGTGGTCCTGCCGCCGAAGTACTTCCAGTACCTCTCGGTGAACCTGAACCCGCGGCCTGGAAACACGTGTGGCGCGCTGCCGGACTGCTCCTACACGACCTTTGCCGCCTTCCACGGCAAGAGGCGGAAAGTCGCTCTCGTCGGGTCCAACGACGGGTTCTTCCACGCCTTCGACTCCGGGGTATGGGGGCGCGACACGACGCAGCCCGACGCCTTCGACCTCGGCACGGGCCGCGAGATCTTCGCCTACGCGCCGCAGTCGGTCATGCCGCAGAACGGGTCGAAGGGATTCCCGAGCCTCCTGAACTTCCCGCCGAAGGTCCAGTACTTCGTGGACGGCTCCCCGAGGGTGGCCGACGTCTTCATCGACACGAACCACAGCGGGACGCCGAACCCGGACAACCGGACCTGGAAGACGGTGGCGATGAGCGGTCTGCGGCAGGGCGGCCACGCCTACTTCGCGCTGGACGTGACTCAGCCCGACCTGTATGCGGCCGACGGCACGAAGCTGGCGTCAGACAAGGACAGCTTCCCCGATTGCATCGACGGCGCGGGCAACTGCCCCGACGCCTATCCGAAGGTCCTGTGGGAGATGTCCGACAGCTGCACGAGCTGCAACGCCCCGATGGGCGAGACGTGGTCCAGGCCGGTCATCGGCAGGATCCGGGTCAACGCGGGCGGCTCGAACGTGGACCGATACGTCGCGATCTTTGGCGGCGGCTTCGATCCGAACTTCGTGCCGGGCACCGAGCTCGCGGCCAACGACCAGACCACCCAGGGCGGCGCGATCTACATCGTCGACATGGAGACCGGGAAGGTCCTCTACAAGGGGACCGCCGGCCCGAGCAACCGCTTCGCTCCGATCGCCGCTCCGCCGGCCGTCGCGGATGTGGACGACGACGGCTACCTCGACATCGTCTACTTCGGCGACTTAAACGGCCGGATGTGGCGGATGAGCCTGTCCGGCGCGACGTGCTCCGCCTGCGGAAGCAGCACCGAGACCATCAGCAGCGGGCTCAATCCGACGCTGCTCTACGACCCGTTGACCGGCTCGCTCCCGATCCAGCCGATCTTCCTCGAGCCCGCCGTCATCTTCATCTCCGGCGGCGGGACGCCGATCCTCGGCGTGGCGTGGGGCACCGGCTACCGTGCCGAGCTGCTGCAGGCCAACGCCAACGTGAACCGGTTCATGTTCGTCATCGATCCGGGGACCGACAACATCACCCTTGGCGAGGGCAACCTGGTGGACATCACTCCGGTCGGCGCGCTGACCCCGGCGGGCACCGGCCCGGCGGTCACTGGTCCCTGCAACGACACGGGCCAGACCAACTGCGGGTACTTCCTCGACTACTTCACCGCGAACGAGAAGGCGGTCTCGACGGTCTTCTCCTCGCTCGGGAACCTGGAGCTGGTGACCTTCGCGCCGTCGAGCACACAGGTCCTCTGCGGTAACGGGAACTCCTTCCGCTATTCGTTCAACTACCTGACCGGCCGAGGCGCGTACAATGCAGCCCAGGCCATGGGGACCGCGGGCCAGATGACGGATTACCAGCAGTCGCTCGGCGACGGCCTCGTCGCCGCCGCCCAGTCGCAGGGACCCAGCGGAGCGATGATCGATTCCCTCCTCTACGACACCGGCGCGGTCAACCAGCAGAAGTCCGGAAGCCTGAAGGCGCTCTCCGAGACGTGGAAGGAGCAATGAGGAGGCCCGGCCGCCTTCTCCTCGCGCTGAGTCTCGCCGGAGCCGCGGTTCTCCTCGCGGCGGGCGCCGACGTCGTCGTCCTGAAGGGCGGCGCGAAGGTGGAGCTGAAGAAGGCGCCCGAGCGCCGGGGCAGCCTCATCCTGCTGACACGGGCCGACGGGACGCTCCTCTCGGTCCCCGAGGCCGAGGTGGACTGGAAGGCGACGGCGGACCTGCGCGCCGCGCGGGCGCCGGCGAAGGCCGCCGCGCCGGCCGCGCCCGCCGCGCCGGAGAGCCCGGCAGAGGCCGCCAGGCAGGGGCGCGAGGGCCCGCGCGCGAAGGTGAAGCTGACCGATGCCGACGTCCAGCACGTCGTCGAGGACACGGGAGACTCGGGCGAGAAAGAGAAGAAGGCCGAGGAGCGCTCCGGCGGGGCGAGGCTCGAGGTCGCCGACTACACGCAGGAGAAGTCGGGCGCCAACGTCATCGTCCGCGGCGAGCTGCGAAACGTCGGGGGGACCCCGGCCGTCAGCTCCCGGATGACCGTCACGGCGATGGACGAGAAGGGAGAAAAGATCGCCTCGGCGGAGGCGGGGCTCTCCAACGGGATGATCGCATCGGGGGCCACCGTCTCCTTCTCCGTGACAATCCCGATCGGGGAGAAGGTGTCCGCGTCCCTTCGTTTTTCGCCGCAGTGGGTCGCTCCGGCCGCGCCCGCTCCCGCGGCCTCCCCGGGGACCGCCTCGGGCGCGGCCGCCAACCGCCCTGCGGCGAGCCCCACGCAGGCCCCCACGCCTTACGGGCTGGGGACCCTCTACGCCCCCATGGCCGCTCCCGCCTCGACGACCCCTCCGGCCGACGGGAACCGCGGCTACATTCCGGGCATGTCCTCGCCGGAGAGCCAGCCTCAGCCCCTCGTCACCCCGAGCAAACCCAAGTCGTAAGCCGTGAACCGTAAGCAGTCAGCCGCGGCTCACGGCTCACCGCTCACGGCTCGCGTCTAGAATCCACCCGTCATGGCGACCATCCTGGTCGTGGAAGACAAGGAATCCCTGCGCGCGATGCTGGAGGAGACTCTGCGCGCGGACGGATGGAGCGTGGCGGGCGCGGCGAGCGGCACTGACGCGATCGAACGCCTGCGCTCCGGCGGGAGCGTGGACCTGGTCCTGACGGACTGGCGGCTCCCGGGAGCGGATGGCCTCGCCGTGCTCGACGCGGCGCGCTCGCTCGACCCGACTCTGCCGGTGATCCTCCTGACCGCGTTCGGGTCGATCGAGACCGCGGTGGACGCGATGAAGCGCGGGGCCGAGGACTTCATCACCAAGCCGGTGGACCCGGAGCTGCTGCGGCTGCTCGTCGCGCGGTCCATCGAGCGGCGTGCGAAGCGCCGCGAAGTGCTTCTCTTCGAAGAGCGTTCGCTCCACATCCCGCCGATCATCGGCAGCTCGGCCGCCTTGAAGGAAGTCCAGGCCGAGGCGCGGCGCGTGGCCGGGACGGACGCCGCGGTGCTGCTGGAAGGGGAGAGCGGCACCGGCAAAGAGCTCTTCGCGCACGCCATCCACGGGCTCTCCGGGCGGGCCCGGCGGCCCTTCGTGGCGATCAACTGCGCCGCGATCCCGGATACGCTGCTCGAGAGCGAGCTCTTCGGCCACGAGAAGGGTGCCTTCACCGGGGCCGGCGCGCGGCGGCTGGGGAAGTTCGAGCTGGCCGACGGCGGGACGGTCTTTTTGGACGAGATCGGAGAGCTCTCGGCAACGACGCAGGGCAAGCTCCTTCGCTTCCTCCAGGAGAAATCGTTCCACCGCGTCGGCGGCACGGCCGTCATCACGGTGGACGTGCGCATCATCACGGCGTCGAACCGGCCGCTCGAGTCGCTCGTGGCTCAGCGGCTCTTCCGCGAGGACCTCTTCTACCGCGTCCGGGTCTTTCCGATCCGGATCCCGCCGCTGCGCGACCGGCCTGAGGACATCGATCCGCTGATCGACTGGTTCCTGTCGAGCCTGCCGGGGGAGCTGAAGAAGAAGTCCGTGGAGCTCGACGGGGCGGCGCGCGAGCGGATGCGCCGCTATTCGTGGCCGGGCAACGTGCGGGAGCTGCGCAACTGCCTGGAGCGGGCCATCATCCTCTCGGAGTCCGGCCGCATCGAGGAGCGCCACCTGCGCCTTTCGCCGGATCCCGCCGCGCCTCCCGCGCCCTCCGGCGAGGAGACCCTGGAGGAGGTCCGCGAGCGCGCCGCGAAGTCGGCGGAGCGGCTCTGGCTCGCCCGCGCCCTCGAACGCGCCCGCGGCGACCGCACCGCCGCCGCCGAAGCCTTGAAGCTCTCCCGCCGCCGCCTCGAAGCGAAACTCAAAGAGCATTCCCTGGACCAGTAGGGGCGGCCCTTGCGCCCGCCCGCCTTATGGCGTCGCCGGCTAGTCCGGCAGGGCGCGCTTGGGGGTGGGGTGGCCGGGGGCGGCCTGGGGCGCGGCGGGGGTTGGGAGAGGCTTGTAGAGATCGTGCCTGGCGCGCGGCAGTTTCTGCGGCTCGGGTTTCGCCCGACAGCCGATTGAGACGAGGACCGCGAGAAGGACGAGGAGAGGGGCTTTTCTCATCAGCCAGCGGTTTCTCGCTCCAGTCGAGTCAGGGCCTCTTCGACGAGGGCGTCTTCGTCGGGCTGGATCGAGCGCAGGTCGAGGAGAAGCCGGTCCTCTTCGATGCGGGCGACGATCGGCGGCCGGAGACCGCGGAGCTTCCCGGCGAGGCTGTCCGGGGTTCGAGAGTCGAGCGCCACGGAGACGGCGCGCGAGGGGAAGGGCTTTTCCGGGCTCGTTCCTCCTCCGAAGAGCGCGGTGGACTCGACGACCGCGAGGCGCAGGCGGGGAGCGGACTTCGCCAACGCTTTTCGGATCTTTTCGCCCCGAGCTTCCAGCGTCGGCAGAGGCGAGCCGGCCGCGCGGTAGATCGGCAGGTCCCGCCACCGACCGGTCTTCCACGCCGCGAGCGTCGCGGCGAGCGCCGCCAGCGCCATCTTGTCGAGACGGACCACGCGGGCGACGGGATGCGAGGCCACCGCGGCGACGAGGTCCGCTCGGCCCACCACGAAGCCGGCCTGAGGTCCGCCGAAGAGCTTGTCTCCGGAAAACGTGACGAGGTCCGCGCCGTCGGCCAGGCACGAGGCGACCGTCGGCTCGCCCGGCACCCCGAACTCGTCGAGCGGCTCGACGCAGCCGGTCCCCTGGTCGTGGATCCACGGTACTCCCGAATCCCGGCAGAGGGCGGCGATCTCCTCCGGCGCGGGCCGGCGCGTGTAGCCACGAATCTCGTAGTTGGAGGGGTGCACCGTCAGCAGGATCGCCGCTCCCGGGATCGCCTTGCGGTAATCCTCGATGGTGGTGCGGTTGGTCGTCCCGACCTCGGCGAGCGCGGCGCCGGAGGCTTCCAGGATCTCGGGGATCTTGAAGCTTCCGCCGATCGCGACGAGCTCGCCCCGCGAGACGAGGACCCTCTTTCCGCGGGCGAGCGCCGAGAGGCAGAGGAAGATCGCCGAGGCGTTGTTGTTGACGGCGATCGCGTCGCCGGCCCCGAAGAGATCTCTGGCCGCAGCCCGCACGTGGTCGAGCCGCCGCCCGCGTCCTCCCGTCTCCGGGTCGTACTCGAGCGTCGAATAGCCGGCCAGGACCCGGAAGACGGCCTCGCGGACACCGGCCGAGAGGGGAGAGCGCCCGAGGTTGGTGTGGAGCAGGACGCCGGTCGCGTTGATCGCCCGCGCCAGGGTCGGAGCGAACCGGCGCTCGAGAGATTCGGAGGACCTCGAGACGAGCTCCTCGGGCTCGACCTGCCCCGCGGCGATGGCCTTGCGGAGCTCCTCCTTCACGGCCTCGCGACCGTAGCGGGTCTCCATCTCGACGGAACGCGGCAGCTTCAGGAGCGCGTCCATCGACGGGGGTCGGGCCGCTTTTCGCGGCTTCTTCGCTGGCTTTTCAGCGGTTTGGCGACTCACGGCTTACGGCTCACGGCTTGCGTCCCTTACTATAGGTCCATGGCCTGGGGGCAGGAGCTTCAGGCTCTGGAGGACGCGTTGCGGAGCCTGAACGCGCAGTACGACGCCTTTCTGTACGGCTCTTCTCCCAAGCCGCCGGTGGAGATCCGCCGGAAGGTCGGGGCGCAGATCCGGCGGCTGAGCACGTCGGAGCCGGACAACTCGGCCGAGCGATACCGCTTCTCCACGCTCCAGGGGCGCTACAACGCCCTCTGCGAGCGCTGGGACCGCCTCCAGGCGGAGAAGGAAGCAGGCAAGCGGCCGGGCGTCTACGGCCATTTCACCCGGATCAGCGGGGCGGGCCTCGAGAGGCCGCCCTCGCGGCCCAACGCGCCGCCCGCGAGCTCCGTAGAACGGGACGGCGGCAAACCGGCCGCTTCCGCGGAATCGTCCGCGGAGAGGGACCTTTTCGAGCGATTCCGGAAGGCCAAGCTGGAGCATGGCGAAGACGTGAGGGGGCTGGACTTCGAGAAGTTCGTCCAGCGCCTCGCGCTCGAGAGGGCGAAGCTCGCGCAGCATTTCGGCGTCCAGGAGATCGAGTTCGACATCGCGGAAAGAGACGGCCGGGTCCGGCTTGTGGCCAGGCCGAAGGAGACCACGACCTGAGAGTCCAATGGAGATTGGGAACATGAAGAAGCTTCTGATCGCCGCGATCGCGGTCGCCGCGACATTCGTTCTCGGCGCCGACAAGAAGAACTCGGAGCCGTTCTACCGGAAGTACCTGAACCCCGCCGCGAATTCGCTGGACGCCAGGATCCTCGAGCAGGAAAAGCGCGTCGCCGCCAACCCGGATTCCGCGGATCTCCACAACGACTTCGGCAACCTCCTCGCCGCCCGGCGGTTTCCCAAGGAGGCTCGCGAGCAATACGAGACCGCCATGAAGCTCGACAAGCATCACTTCCTCGCCGCCTACAACCTGGGACTGCTCTACGAGACGCAGGGAGAGTTCGGCAAGGCGATCACCGCCTACGAGCACTCCGTCGATCGCAACCGCGGATTCCCGCCCTCGCGTTTCCGCCTCGGCCGCCTCTACGAGCTGAAAGGCTCCAACGAGAAGGCGATCGAGCAGTACGCGCGCGCGTTCCAGATCGATCCCGAAATGCGCCTGGTCAAGTACAACCCGCTCGTCGTGGACTCGAAGCTCCTCCATCTGGCGTCGCTCAAGAACTACGAGAATGATCTCGCCACGGCGACGATGGCACATGACTCGGCCTACGTGGACATGGGCCTCGTCAAGAAGCTTCCCGTGGACCGCACGCTCTCTTCCGAGGACCTGAAGCCTCCCGCGCCGGCGCCCGACAACGCGCCGCCCACTCCGGTCCAGGTGATCGCGCCCTCAGGCCCGCCGTCTCAGCGGCCGCCGGTCCGTCCCGCGCCTCCCGTGAGGCACACCGCGCCCGCGGTCCCGGAGCCCGCGCCGGACGTCGTCGTGCCCGCGGAGCCAGCCTTCGATCCTACGCCTCCTCCGCTCCCGACTCCGGACGCGGGGGGACGCCCGCCCTACGTCGGCGGCCCGGGCAGCGCCGGCGGCCCTGTGCGCCCGATGCCCACTCCCACCCCGGGACAGTGAGAAGAGATTTGGTGATTGGTGATTAGAACTGACAAATCCTTCATGCCCTGATCACAAATCACAAATCACAAATCACAAATTCTTCTCACTCAAATTCTGACCTTTCCACGAGGACGGTGGGCGCGCCCACCAGGAACGGCATCGGGAAGAACTGCCGGTCCGTCGAGAAGGCCGCTAGCCGGCGCAGCAGCTGCGAGATGCGCCCCTTCGCGAGCGCTCCCGCCACCGCGCCCTCGGCCCGCCCGCCGAAGACCACGATGCCCGTGAACTCCACTTCGTAGCGGTCCCGCTCGAAGTCGAACCGCGCCGGAGCGGTCAGGGCCGCGGCGAAGAGTCCCCGCCGGACCCGCGCCAGGAGCTCCCGCGCCGGGGCGGGGGATCCGTGCTCGAAGAAGAGCCTCCTTGGCCCGGAGCGGGGAGGCACGCGGTAGGACGCCCGCACGCCATGGCCGGTCGCGGGGGAGCCGGAGCGCCGCGCCGAGCGCAGGTCGCGCAGGGGCGAGGCGAGCGAGCCGCCCTCGACGACCACGAGGCGCCGTGTCGCCGTTCCCTCTCCGTCGTAATGAGCGTCGGCGGAGGCGTCGTCCACGACGGTCACGCCCGGCGAGAAGAGGTCGCGGCGATGGACCCACTTCGGAAGAGTCTCCTCGCAGAAGAGGGGCGCGACCGCCGCGAGCAGCGCGGCCGCAACGGACGGGTCGAGCAGCCATTCGCCGCGGTCGATCGGAGCGCCCCGGTCCGAGAGCGGAAGAGTCGCGCGATCGGCGAGTCGGCGAGCCAGCCCGTCGAGATCGGGCCCGCGGTCCCAGCGGAATACGGCGCGCCCCTCGCAGGCTCGAGCGCCTTTGCGCCCGGCCGCCAGGGCGATCCCGTCGTACACCGTCGTGGAGAAGAAGACGTCGAGCCCGCGCCCGTTGACGATCCGGATGGAGCTCGCCCCGCGACGCAGTGTCAGTCTCTTCAACGCCGCCTCGCCGCGGGATTCCGCCGCGAGGCGTCCCTGGATCTCCTCGAAGAGGTCCGGCGGCGGCTCGGCCTCGGGAGCGGTGCGGGCGCCTTCGCTCTTCGCCGACGGCCAGGCCGGCGGATCCTCCGCCGCGGCCTCGACGCGCGAGGCCTCAGCGATCGCCCGCGGAAGCTCCTCGGCGCAGGAGCCGCACGCGAACCGCGGTCCGCCTCCCGCCCACCACCGCGCCGCCCATCCGCGATCACGGCGGGAGACCATCGCCCGCTCGCCCGCGGCCGAGTCGAGCTCCCGTGACTCCGCGGCCTTCTCGTAGAGCTCCCACTGGCCCGGGGCGAGCCTCTCGAGCTCTTCCGAGAGACGCTCGGTCTCTCCGCTCACCGCCGGCTCACGCGATGGCCCGGACCCGCAGGCGACGGACGAGCACGTCGGGCGCGCACCCCTGGATCGGGACGACGAGGCCGCCCCGCGCGCACCAGCCGAGCGCCCGGTAGGGACGCTGCTCGCGTCCCAGCGCCGGATCGATCGAGGAGAGCACCGGCAGGATCTCTCCCGAGAGGAATCCACCTCCGCACTCGTCGGCCAGCCGGCCGCGGCGGACGCGCCGCGCCCTCGGGAAGCGCAGGCGGAAACGGCCGCTCGCGAGCTCGACGGAGCCTCCGTCGATCTCCTCGATCCAGAGACCGGCGGCCAGGCGCCGTGTGATCTCCTCGGACGTGGCCGGCCCCGGCGCGACGATGACGTTGGAGCCGCGCGGCAGCGGGGCGTCCTCCGGTCCCGCCCGGCGCGAGTGTCCGTTGGACGGCGCGGGCCCGTGCGAGCGGTCGGTCATCCGTCCCGCCAGACGGCCGGCGTCGAGGAGCTTGACGGCCCTCGGCGCTGTCCCCTCGTCGTCGCGCTCGTAGCCGCCGAAGAGGTCCAGCCGGCCCGGGTCGTCGCGGACCTCGACTTCGGACGGCGCCAGCCTCGCCTGCTCGAGGCCCGAAAGAGGGGACTCGACGCCGGACTCGAGCGGGTGCGACAGGATCTCGTGAAAGAGGACAGCGGCGCATCCGCCGGCGAGCACCGCGTCGGTCTCGCCGTCGCCGCACGGGTTTGCGGTGTCGCGGGGCTCCGCTGCCCTGGCGAGCGCCGACTTCAGCTCGTCTCCGGTCGCATCGGCGAGGGGAGCGTGGAAGGAGAACCGGCGGGTCTCGTCACCGCGGCGCGAGGCCGCCGTGAAGCTTCCCTCCAGCGAGAGCAGCCGGCGCGAGAAGGAGGCGGCCGCGCCCCGCGGCGGGATGAGCTGCCGGTCGATCTCGCGAAGCGTCCAACGGAGCCGGTGCCGGGGAGCGTGGCGCGCCAGGATCGCCGGAAGCCTCCTCGCCCACCGCTCCAGGGCGTGCGGCTCCTCCTCCTCCGGGGCCGCCTCGCGGGGGCGCACCGGACGCACGGGCATCGTCGAGACGCCGGCTTCGCGCTGCACGGCCCTCACCGCGTCGCGCGCCGCTTCCTCGTCGCGGCGGGAGACGAAGGCGAGGCACTGCCTCGTCCCTCGACGCCATCGGGCCGAGACGCCCTCCGTCCTCTGCGTCCGGACCTCGCTCGACTGGCCGTCCACCCAGTCCACCGACGCCTCGCGCCGCGTCTCGGCGAAGATCTCCGCGATCTCCTCGGGCCTCCGGGCGAGAGGCTCGAGCCAGCGAGCGACGAGCGCCGTGTCCAACTCCATCCGGGCCGGATTATGTCCCTGTATTAACATCCTCCGAACGATGGGCCTCGCCGACACGAAGAAGGAGTTCATCGCGGTGCGGACGGCGCGGGGAATCGCGGCGCGCAGGCTCTTCGACGAGCGCGCTCCCGACGTGCTCCGGCAGACGGTCCTCGCGGCGCTGGCCGACGAAGCGGAGAAGGAGCGGACCCTGGACGAGGAAGCGCGCCGCATGATGGAGTCCGCCAGGAACGAGATCGCCTCCGGCCGGGTGGACGGCCAGGAGCTCTTCCGCCGCATCCGCCGCAAGCTCGCCGAGCAGCGCGGGATCGTCCTGTAGAGGGATGACTCTCGACAAGAAGATCGAGAAGCTCGAGGAGCTCCGGGAGAAGGCCCGCGAGGGGGGCGGGCGGGAGCGAATCGAGCGCCAGCACCGGGAGGGCAAGCTCTCCGCCCACGAGCGGATCGAGCGGCTGCTCGATCCCGGATCGTTCTTCGAGCTCGACCCGTTCGTCGAGCATCGCTCGCGCGAGTTCGGGATGGAGAAGACGAAGACCCCGGGCGACGGCGTCGTCTGCGGCGCCGGGACCGTGGACGGAAGGACGGTCTACGTCTTCGCCCAGGACTTCACCGTCTTCGGCGGCTCGCTGTCGGAGACGGTCGGCGAAAAGATCTGCAAGGTCATGGACCTGGCGGTCCAGAACGGCGCTCCGATCATCGGCTTGAACGACTCCGGCGGCGCCCGCATCCAGGAAGGCGTCGTCTCGCTCGCCGCGTACTCCAAGGTCTTCCTCCGCAACACCCGGGCCTCCGGCGTCGTGCCGCAGATCTCCGCGATCCTCGGGCCCTGCGCCGGCGGCGCGGTCTACTCGCCGGCGATCACGGACTTCGTCTTCATGACGGAGAAGACGTCCTACCTCTTCGTCACCGGTCCCGACGTGATCAAGACCGTGACGCACGAGGAAGTGACCAAGGAGGAGCTCGGCGGCGCTCGAACGCATTCCACGGTCTCGGGGGTCGCGCACTTCGTGGGCAAGGACGACGACGCGGTGCTCGCCGGCATCCGCAACCTGCTCTCCTACATCCCGTCGAACAACCTGGACGATCCGCCGATGGCGCCGGCGCGCGAGGCGCGGGACGACGGGGCCAGCCTCGACACTTTCATCCCGGAGGAGCCCAACAAGCCGTACGACATGGGAGAGCTCATCCGGCGGGTCGCCGACGAGGGATCCTTCCTCGAGGTCCACGCCGGGTTCGCGCGCAACATCCTCGTCGGGTTCCTACGCCTCGCGGGGCGGTCGATCGGCGTCGTCGCGAACCAGCCGATGCACCTGGCCGGAGTCCTCGACATCGACGCCTCGGTCAAGGGCGCGCGGTTCGTGCGCTTCTGCGACGCCTTCAACATCCCGCTGCTCGTGTTCGAGGACGTGCCGGGGTTCCTGCCGGGCACGCAGCAGGAGTACGGCGGGATCATCCGCCACGGCGCCAAGCTCCTCTTCGCCTTCGCCGAGGCGACGGTTCCCAAGGTCAGCGTCATTACCCGCAAGGCCTATGGCGGGGCGTACTGCGTCATGCTCTCCAAGGACATCGCGACCGATTTCAACCTCGCGTACCCGACCGCCGAGATCGCCGTCATGGGCCCGGAGGGCGCGGTCAACATCCTCTACAAGCGAGAGCTTCCCGCCGACGCCCCTCCCGAGAAACGCGCGAAGAAAGTCTCCGAGTACATCGAGAACTTCGCCAACCCCTACGTCGCCGCCCGCCGCGGCTACATCGACGAAATCATCGAGCCCTCCGAGACACGCGAGAAGTTGATTGCCGCGTTCAAGCTCTTGGAGAACAAACGGGTCGCTGTACCAGCCAAGAAACACGGCAACATACCGCTGTGACAATCGAAGCCGGGAGGCAGGAGGCGGTAGCCGGAAGGCGAGGGGAGGGCGGGGAAAGAGAGACCTCCCGGCCTGTCCGTCTCCTCGTCGCCAATCGCGGCGAAATCGCGCTGCGGATCTTTCGGGCGTGTAGGGATATGGGCATCGAGACCGTGGCTGTCTTCTCGGACGCTGACCGAAAGGCTCCGCATGTTGCGGCAGCGGATTACGCGGTGCGTTTGGGGCCTCCGCCTGCGAGGGAGAGCTACCTCAGCGTTGCTGCGATCCTCGAAGCGGCGAGGAAGACGAAGGCGACGCTCATCCATCCCGGTTACGGGTTCCTCGCCGAGAACGCCGCGTTCGCGCGTGCATGCTCGGACGCCGGTCTCACCTTCGTCGGGCCGCCCGCGGACGCGATCGAGGCGATGGGATCGAAGACCGGCAGCCGGAAGATGATGGAGGCCGCGGGCGTCCCGATCGTGCCGGGGCTGACGCGGCCGGCCTCGACGGCAGCCGAGCTGAAGGAGTTCGGGCGCAAGGCGGGGTATCCGATCCTCCTGAAGGCGGCGGCCGGCGGCGGCGGAAAAGGAATGCGGCGCGTCGATTCGGAGAAGGAGATCGAGGCGGCTTTCGCCCGCGCCTCGTCGGAAGCGATGGCCTTCTTCAACGACGGCGCCGTCTACGCCGAGAAGCTCGTCGAGGGGCCACGGCACGTCGAAGTCCAGGTCATCGCGGATAGACACGGCAACCGGCTCGCCGTCGGCGAGCGGGAGTGCAGCCTCCAGCGCCGCCACCAGAAGGTCGTCGAAGAGTGCCCGTCGCCGGTTGTCGGGGAGAACCTTCGGAAGAGGATCTGCTCGGCCGCTCTCGCCGCGTCGGCGGCCGTGAACTACGTCTCCTGCGGCACCGTCGAGTTCCTGCTCTCGCCCGACGGTTCCTTCTACTTCCTCGAGATGAACACGCGCCTCCAGGTCGAGCATCCCGTGACGGAGGAGGTCTACGGTGTGGACCTGGCCTCCGAGATGATTGCCATTGCGCTCGGCGAACCGCTGTCGTGGAAGGCGGAGGATCTCCGCCCGCGCGGGCACGCGATCGAGTGCCGGATCTACGCGGAGGACCCGTCGCGCGACTTCGCCCCTTCGCCCGGGACGATCGAGTCCCTGCGGCTTCCGGCCGGGCCCGGCGTACGCCACGACATCGGAGTCGAGCAGGGCTCGACCGTTCCCATCGACTACGACCCGATGCTCGGGAAGCTCGTCGTCTGGGGGCCGGACCGTCCCCGCGCGATCCGCCGGCTCTCGCGCGCCCTCTCCGAATACGAGGTCGCCGGCGTCGAGACGACGCTGCCTCTCTTTCGGCGGCTCTGCGGCGATTCGGACTTCCAGGCCGGCCGCTTCGACGTCCAGTGGCTCGAGCGGCGGCTCGCCTCGGCATTGCTAGAGTCCCGCGAACCGTCGGACGAGGACGTGCTTCTCGCCGCGGCCGCGCTCTCGGACGAAACCGCGCCGCGAGGATCCACGCCCGCCGAGCCGCCCGCTTCTCCCTGGCGCCGGAGGGCGCGCCTGGAAAGCCTGCGCGGGGCCGAGCGCTGAAGCGCTGATGCGCCGCTCCGTCCTGTTCCTGAAGAACCCCGGCGGGGACCCCTCCCAGGTCGTCGTCGAGCGGCGAGGCGCCGGCTGCCGCGTCGCCCGGGACGGGCACCGCGACGATTTCGATGCCTCGCGGCTCCCGGACGGCCGCTACTCCCTCCTGTTCGAGGACGGGCGCCAGGTCTCCGGCCGCGTGCAGGAGCGGCCCGAAGGAGTCCGCGTCTTTCGCCGAGGAGAGCCCGCGACGGTCTCGATGTCGCGCGGCCGTCCCTCGAGCGCTTCCCTCGCCGCGGGAGCGGGGGAAGGGGGCGTGGAGGAGATCCGCGCGCTGATGCACGGGCGCATCGTCGAGGTCAGGTTCGCCGCAGGCGATCGCGTCGAGCCGGGAGCTCTCCTTCTCGTGCTCGAAGCGATGAAAATGCAGAACGAGATTCGCGCTTCGCGGGGCGGCGTGGTCGAGCGCTGCGAGGTCGAGCAGGGGCAGACCGTCGAGGGCGGAGCGTTCCTGTTATCTATCCGGTCAGATAATAACTGACCGACTGTTCAGATCCAATCGTTTGAACTAATCTCCAAAAAAGCGGCTCATTTCGGCGCATTGCGGTTGTCCCATAGTTGGACTTCTTCTTTCTCTACAACAGTTTGCGGGCTTCATCTCCGACGCCTGATACTGGCAATGACATTGCTCTACGTCTGTGGGCTTTGAGTCGGTCTTTAACGCGGTTTGACACGTTTCGTCGATTTTTTAAGGAGGCAGGAATGAAGTCAGGATACCGATTTACCCTCGTTCTATCGGTTTGCCTGCTCTTGCTCGCTCCGATCGTCGTCGCCCAGACGACCGGAACGATCGAGGGCACGGTGACCGATCAGAGCGGCGGGGCGCTGCCAGGCGTGACGGTTGAGATCACCAGTCCCAACCTGCAGGGCACGCGCGTCGCGACCACGGGCAACGACGGGCGCTTCCGTTTCGTGAGCGTCCCGCCGGGCGCCTACAAGGTGACGGCCAACCTGTCGGGGATGGGCACGGTTTCCAAGACTGGAAACGTGACCCTCGACTCGACCCTGACCGTCAACATGCAGATGACGGTCTCGGCCAAGGAGGCCATCACGGTCACGGGCGAGGCGCCGCTGGTGGACACCGCGTCCACGACGACCGGCACCAACTACCAGGCCAAGGTCATCGACAAGCTGCCGGTGCAGCGCAACTACGCCTCGATCGTGCTCTCTCAGCCGGGCGTCCAGACGGACACGGGTGAGACGCAGGGCCGGTCGCTGGCGCTCTCGGTTTACGGCTCGACTTCGGCCGAGAACCTCTTCCTGATCGACGGGGTCAATACGACCAACGTCATCAAGGGGTTCCAGGGCAAGAACATCAACACGGAGTTCATCCAGGAAGTCGAGGTCAAGACGGGCGGCTACCAGGCCGAGTACGGCCGCAACACCGGCGGCGTGGTCAACGTGATCACGAAGTCGGGCGGCAACGAGTTCCACGGCGACGTGTTCGGCTACTACAACTGGCCGGCCGCGCAGGCCGACCAGAAGTTCGAGACGACGGCCCCCGGATCGCAGAGCGGCGACGTGACCGTCAATACCGCCGGCTCGATCATCAAGGACGTGGATCGCCGCGAGTTCGGCGTGGACCTCGGCGGCTACATGCTGAAGGATCACATCTGGTTCTACGGCGCCTACGACCGCGTCCTCCAGGACGACGTGCTCACGCCGATCACCGGAGCGCGCGCCAACACGGACTTCGACCGCAACTTCACGTCGAACCTCTGGGCCGGCAAGATGACCTTCAACGTGTTCCAGGGGACCACGATCGTCGGCACGGTCTTCTCCGACCCGCAGGTCAACGTGGGACCGCTCGTCGTCCCGACCGGGTTCAACCCGAACACCTACCAGGGCCGGCGCGACGTCGGCGGCACGGACTGGGCCGTCCGCCTGAACCAGCTGTTCGGCTCCTTCGGAATCCTGACCGGGCAGTACAGCCAGCACAAGGACCGCTTCGAGACCAAGCCGCAGGACCTGACCGCCATCCGCCAGAGCGACAACACGCAATCCCCCGCTGTCGTGTCGGGCGGCTTCGGCCAGGTCTTCGGGCCCACGATCAACAACAAGTCGACGCGCGACCTCTACTCGGGCAGCTTCACCGGCTACGTCGGGACCAACGAGTTCAAGGTCGGCGGCGACTACTCCAAGGACGACACGTCCGGCTCGACGTACTACACGGGCGGCCAGCAGATCTTCATCCGTCCGTGCGGCACGGGCGTCAACACCTGCGACCTCTCCCGCGCACCGTTCTACACGAACTCGGCGGGCGTGACGAAGCAGGTCTACTACGAGCACCGCATCTTCACGGCCAACGCTTCGGACTTGACCCCGCTCGTCTCGGCGCCCTTCGACACGCCGACCAAGCGGTGGGGCGCGTACGTCCAGGACCAGTGGAGGATCATCCCCACCCTCACGGTCAACGCCGGGGTGCGGTGGGACCAGGAGCACTACTTCGCGGGCGACGGCCACACGGCCTTCAAGCTTCTCAACCAGTGGGCCCCGCGCGCCGGATTCGTGTGGGACTTCACGGGCGACGGAACGAGCAAGCTGTACGGCTCGTACGGCAAGTTCTACTTCGCGATCCCGACGGACTTGAACGCCCGCGTTTTCACGGCCAACACCCAGGTCCGCAACTACAACTACAGCCCGACGGCGACCAACCAGGACTTCGGCGGACGGTCCCGCCTGATCCAGGTCGGATCGTTCGACGGCGAGCCCGTCGAGTGCTTCAACACGACGATTACTCCGTGCAACACCCCGCTCAAGGCTTCCTACCAGAATGAGTACGCCCTGGGCGTGGAGAAGGCCCTCGACCCGACCCTCTCGGTCGGCATCAAGGGGACGTACCGCAGCCTCGGCCGGACGGTCGAAGACCGGTGCGACCTCGACTACAACGACCCGCTGGCGCAGGGCTCGACCTGCGGCATCTTCAACCCGGGCAGCGACGGCCCCATCGCCAACGGCGCCATCAAGACCTGCGACACGTCGTCGAACACGACGGATCCCAACTCCGGCAAGTGCGGCCTCCCGGGCGTTCCGGTCGGCGACGCCAAGCGCATCTTCCGCGGCATCGAGCTGACGGCGCGCAAGGCGTTCTCCCAGACCCTGTGGGCGCAGGCCTCGTACCTGTACTCCACGCTCCGCGGCAACTATTCCGGCGCCATCCGCGAGGCCTCCGGCCAGACGGACCCCGGGATCAACGCCGACTACGACTACTACCAGTTCGCGATCAACGCTTACGGCAACCTGGAGCTCGACCGCCCGCACCAGTTCCGCATCGACGCGGTTTACAACGCGCCGTTCGGTGTGTCCGTCGGCGGCCAGTTCTACGTGAGGAGCGGCAACCCGACCTCGCGCCTGGGCTACTACAACAGCTTCTACCCGGATCTGCTGTACCTCGACCAGCGCGGCAGCAACGGACGCCTCCCGACCGACTACGAGATGAACCTCTCCCTGGCTTACAACTGGAACATCGGTCCGGTGACGATCACGCCGCAGATGTACGTCTTCAACCTCATCAACCGGCAGACGGTCACGGGCATCGACCAGCGCTTCAACATCTTCGGCAACTACGTGACGACCAAGGGCAGCCCGTTCTACGGACAGGCCGGCATCGAGCCCGGAAAGACCGACCCGGTCTCCGGCGTCACCTGTCCGTCCTCGGCCACGGCTCCTTGCTCGGACAACGTGGACTACCGGAAGGCGACCTCCCGCGTCACCCCGCGCCTCTTCCGGGCGGCTCTCAAGATCTCCTTCTAGTCCTCACTTCGGATTCTCATCGGGGGCGGCTTCGGCCGCCCCTTTTTTTCTTATTCCGTCCCGCCGGAACAGGGATTGGGCAGAGGATCCTTGCTCCGGCACGGCTCGCAAGGCGTAAAATTCGGCTCAGGTCGGAGACTCCACCAGGTCGGAGGGTGCCATGCGTAGAACATTGCTTCACGCTTCGCTGGCCCTGCTTCTCGCCGCCTTCGTCCTGTCCGCCCCCGCCGATCTGCCGAGGCTGTTTCACAAGGCCAAGGAGCAGTTCCGGATCGCCAGCTATGCGGAGGCCCTCGCGACGCTGGACGTGATCGCGAGCGAAGCCGAGCTTCCCGAAAACGCGAACGTGCGGGCGTCGGTGCGACCCGGCCTGTCCTTCTACCGGGGATCGTGCCTGGCGATGCTGGGCCGCTCCGTGGAAGCCCGCGAGCAGTTCGAGATCTTCCTGGCCTACTCTCCCAACGCGAGCCTGGATCCCGGAACCTATCCGAAGAAGGTCATCGCGGCGCTCGAGGAAGCGCGGCTCGACTTGAGGAAGCCTCGCGAGACCGCGGCGGCGGAAGCCCCCGCGGCCGCGCCCGCTTCCGGTCCCGCGCCGCAAGGCGAGGAGAGCGCGATCGCGACCGCCTACCGCGCGTACAAGAAGTCCGACAACGTGCGGCAGCCCCTCCTCTCGGAGGACTGGGCGGAGGGCCCGGTGCGCTTCCTGCTGACGCCGGAGGAGCGGCGGTCGTTCGCGGTGCTCTCCGATCCGGTCTCCCGGTCAGAGTTCGTCAACGCGTTCTGGAAGTCGCGCGACCCGAGGCCAGAGACCGTCGAAAACGAGTTCCGCGAGGAGTTCGAGAGGCGGGTGGCCTTCGCCGACGCCCACTTCACGGAGAACGAGATTCGCGGCAGCGTGACCGACCGTGGCATGGTGTTCCTGCTTCTCGGCCCGCCCACCTACGTCGGAAGAAAGCCGATCCGGACGGGCGAGGACACCAGCGACCCGACGGGGATGGTGCGCTTCACGCGCAACGACGTGACCACGGTCGAGAAGACCAGCGGGAGCGGCTCGGCGACCAACGTCAAGATCGAGAACATGACGGGGCCCGCCAATGCGATACCGGATGCCCGCGGGCGCTGGCGTGAGGTCTGGCACTACCGGCGGGAGGTCCTTCCCCCTGGGCTGCCGTACACGCAGGTGGACTTCGAGTTCATCACCAGCTCGGGCTACGGCAACAACGTGCTCCAGCGAGAGCCGACAACCCTCAATGCCCTGGACGCCGCCCGCCGCGCCATCGTCGTGGACAGGAGCGTCAGCCGGGCTCCGCGCTGACCCGGAAGTCCCAAAAACCGGAATCGGAGGCCCCCGCCGGGTGTTGAATCCGGGCAGTGCGTAAAGCCTTGGCCGGGATCCTGCTGTGTTCCGGGGCAGCGCTCTGCCTCGCCGCGCCGGGTCCCTCCCGCGACCGGATCGCGGCGTACTTCAAGGGCTGGTACGCGCACGTGCCGGGCAGCGAGGTCACGGTCAAGCCAACCAGGGAGGTCGCCGTTGCGGGGCTGGAGTCCTGGATGGTCGAAAGGACGACCCCGTCGAAAACCCGGCAGGAGAGCAACCTCGTCCTCTACGACCCCGCCGCCGACGCGCTCTTCGTGGGGGACGTCTTCGGCGACCCGGAGCGCGCCGCCAGCGGCAAGCCCTTCGACACGGCGCGCGACCTTCCCAACGTCGAGACCTCTCTGGGCGAGATGTTCGGCCTGCCGGTGAAAGTCGAGATGGGGTCCACGCCGCGCGGCGGGCTCCTGCCTCTGACGGTGGCCGTGAAATTCGACAAGAGCAGCGAGGCCTCCTTCGTCCGCCTCGGTTTCGTCTCCAAGGACGGCGCCGCGCTGATGCTCGGACAGTTTCAGTCCCTCGCGGAGACCCCCGCCGCCTTCCGCGAGCGGCTGCTCGCGGAGAATCCCGGGGTCAAGACGACCGGGGGAAGTTTCGTCGTCTCCGAGTTCCTCGATTTCCAGTGCGACCGCTGCCGGATCCGCACGCCGGACGTCCGCCGCGCCGTCGAGGGAAAGGGCGGCGCCGTCGAGGTGCACTTCCTGCCGCTCGTCAAGCAGCATGAGTGGGCGTTTGCGGCGGCCGAGTCGGCGTCCGGGCTCGCCTCGGTCAAGCCGGCGCTCTACCGGAATTACGAGGAAGCGATGTTTGCCCGAGGCGAGGGAATGAGCCCCGCGGCCGCGCGCGAGCTGGCCGCAGACATTGCCGAGGCGGCCGGGGCTCGGGAGGCGTTCAACGCGGAGGTCTCGAGCGGGCGCGCCGCGGCGCGGGTGGCGCGGGACGTCGGCCTCGCGATGCGCCTGGGAATCGTTTCCACGCCCTCCTTCGTCTACAAGGGGACCTACCTGCCCGGCGAGAGGGGAGCGCTCGAGACGTTCCTCTGGGAGAGCGCGCCCGCGCCGGCCAGGCGTCCGACGCCGCGAGCCCAGTGAGCCGGCCTCGATCGGTCGGAGCGCTGGCGCTCGCGCTGGCCGTCTGCTCCCTCGCGAGGTGCGGAGGCGGCTCGAAGGAGACCGCGTCGGCGTCGGCAAGCGCTCCGGATTCGACGCTCCCGGCCGCCGCGCCGTCGGCAGCGCCCGCGCCTCCCGTCGAGGCCGACGACGCGGCGTCGAGGACGAGGAGGCCTGCCGGCGGGTCCCGCCCGGTCCTCTGGATCGGGATGGACGGCCTCGATTTCGAGATGCTCGACCGACTCTCCGCCGAAGGGAAGATGCCCAACTGGAAGCGCCTGGCGGCCGAGGGTTACACGACCCGGATCACGAGCTTCGTCCCGATCCTCTCCCCGGTCGTCTGGACGACGGTCGCGACCGGCGTCGGCCCCGACGTTCATCGAGTCCTCGACTTCCAGGAGGTGGACCCCAAGACCGGGCAGAAGGTGCCGGTCTCGGGTCTCTCGCGCGCCGCGCCCGCGGTGTGGAACTTCGCGTCGGCGGCCGGCCGGAGCGTCGGCGTCGTCGGATGGTGGGCGACGCACCCCGCCGAGGAGGTGAAGGGCTTCTTCATCTCCGACCACGCGAGCCCGATCCTCTACGAGAAACTGCCGCTCTCCGGCGTTGCGTTCCCGGCGTCGCTCGCGCCCGGCGTCGCCCAGGTCGTTGCGCGCGACGGCCGCGTGTCGGAATCGGACCTCGCCCCCTTCGTGGACGCGCCCGCTTCGGAGATTTCGCAGGCCCTCGCGAGCGGCCAGGGGATGGAAAACCGCTACGTCGCGCTCGCGC
Organism: Thermoanaerobaculia bacterium; assembly: GCA_035263845.1. Classification (GTDB taxonomy): domain Bacteria; phylum Acidobacteriota; class Thermoanaerobaculia; order UBA5066; family Gp7-AA6; genus JAWOLE01. The sequence goes on from DATFQY010000192.1 coordinate 23,867, forward strand.
GAATCCTCTCGGCGACCCGTGTCTACCAGCGGGCGGCGCGGGACCTCTACGACAAGCAGCTTCCGGACCTGATGATGCTGTACCTCGAGGGGACCGACGAGATCGGCCACGTCTTCGCGCCGGACACGCCGCCCAAGCTCTCCTGCGAGTCCGACGCCGACTTCGCGCGCTACCAGAAGGCCGCCGCCGTCTACTACTCCGTCGTGGACCGGATGCTCGGCCAGTGGATGCGCCGGGCGGAGGAGGACGGCGCGACCCTGATCGTGCAGTCCGACCACGGGTTCAAGTGGGGCGCCGACCGCCCTTGCGAGCGCTCGTCGCTGAACTGGAGCACCGCGGCGTACTGGCACCGGATCGAGGGAGTCTTTGCGGCGTGGGGCGCGCGTGTGAAGCCGGGGAAGGGGAGCGCGGCGAAGCCGACGATGCTCGATCCGGCGCCGACCGTGCTCGCCCTGCTGGGCCTTCCCGCGGACAAGAGGATGTCCGGCCATCCGATCGCGGCCGCTTTCACCGACCTGAAAGCTCCGGCCAGGTCCGATCTCGCGTCGGGCTTGACCGTGCGCCGCGTGCCGGCCGAGGCGATGTCCGAGGCCGAGAAGAGCGAGTACACGAAAAAGCTCCTCGCCCTCGGTTATCTCTCCGGAAGCGAGGCCAAGCCGCTCGCCCCGACGGGCGGCGACAAGCCGGGCATGACGGAGGGAGCCTGGAACAACCTCGGGCTCTACGAGCGGGAGACCGTCGGCGATTTCACCGCCGCGAGGGCCGCCTTCGAGAAGTCGCTGGAGCTGCGGCCCGGCTACCACTCCCCGATGTTCAACCTCGCCATCCTCTACCGCCAGCAGAAGGACTTCGCCAAGGCGCGGGAGTGGCTCTTCAAGTCCTTCGCCGCCGGACACGCCGACCCCGAGGGAACTCTCCTGGGCTGGGTCAACTGGTACGAGGACCACGGCAACCGGGAGCAGGTGGTGCCGCTCCTCGAAGCCGCCGTCCACGAGTCTCCCGGCAGCGAGGTCTATGCGCGCGCCCTCGGCCTCTACCGTTTCCGAAGGAAGGACTGTCCCGGCGCCTGGGATGCGGTGGCGCCGTTCGCCGGGAAGACGTCGGACCCCACGACGCTCAACACGGCCGCGCTCGTCCAGACGTGCCTCGGCAGGCGCGACGATGCTATCTTGCTGCTCGAAAAGTCCCTGTCGCTCAACCCGGACCAGCCGGGGGCGGTTCAGTCGTTGAAGATCCTGCGGGGCGCTCCCGCGAAAGGCAACTGAAACAGTTCGAAAGGAAGCGATGAGCAAGCGAATCGTTTCGATCCTCCTGTTCACGTGCTCGCTGGCCTGGGTGGCCTGGGCGGCTCCCAGGGAGGAGCAGGCGAAGGCGTCGGCTCCGGCGGCGGCCGGTATCGAGAGGCAGCTCGAGGCTTATGCGCTGAAATTCCTCCCGTGGGACCCGCAGTCGAAGGTCACGGTGATGCGGTCCACGGAGTCCGTGACGGGGTTCCAGGCGTTCAAGGTCAAGCGCACGGCCAAGTACGAAAGGCTGAACCAGGACCGGGTTGTGTTCGTCTCCGACGACGGCAAGTGGTTCTTCGCGGGCGACACGCTGGCCAACGCGACACCGCGCCCGGTCCGCAACTCCGGCGACCTGGCGTGGCTGGACACGAAGCTCTCCCAGCTGTACCACACCAACGTCCGGTCGGTGCTGACGCCCGACAAAGACGCCGGGGGGCTCAAAGCCCTCTTCCTGCAGCTGGAGACGGGCTACATGTCGGTGAGGATGCCGGGCTACGTCACGCCCGACGGCAAGATGTTCCTCCAGGGGACCGTCTGGGATTTCAAGATGGACCCGCGCGCCGAGCGCCGGCGCCGCATCGACCTTTCCTCTAACCGTGCGAGCGGCCCGGCCGACTCGACCGTGAACGTCGTCGAGTACGCCGACATGGAGTGCGGCTACTGCAAGTTCCGCGGACTCCAGATGGATCGCCTGCTCGCCGCCAATTCCGGCATCGTCAACGTCCGCCGGCACTACAAGTTCTTCCCGCTCTGGATGGGACACGTGTGGTCCATGAAGGCCGCCTCCGCCGGCGACTGCCTGGCGAAGTTCGCCAGGCCCGAGTCGCTCTTCCGCTTCAAGGAGCAGGTTTACGCGCGGCAGGAGTCGTTGAACCTCTCGGGCATCGATGAGCTCGCGCTGACGACGGCCGAGGCGGAAGGCGTCTCCAGCGCCGACTTCCTCTCCTGTTACCTGAAGGAGCCGAGCTTCAAGGACGTCCGAGCCGACCTCGAAGAAGGCTACCGGCTGGGGATCAACTCGACGCCGACGTACTTCGTGGACGGGACGGAGATCTCCTGGGTGGACGATCACGTCATGGAGGACTACCTCCGCACGCTCTTCCCGAAGATCCGCTCCATCTCCTACGAGGCCGGCACCAAGAAATGACAGAGGGAGGCGACAGCCCCCCTCTGTCATCCCGAGCGAGGCCGAAGGCCAGCGAAGGGTCTTCTCGACCGAGCCGCGTGAAAGCTCTCTCGCGGCTTCTCCACGAAGATCCTTCGGTCGCTTCGCTTCCCTCAGGATGACAGCGCGGGTTGCGTTCTGAAGAACGCCGCCGCGCAGTCAGTTTTGAGGGGGGTCTTCCTGCGCCGCCTCGTTGGCGGCGCGCTGGCGCCGGGAGGCGGCGATGGCGATCAGGTGCTCCTCGAAGGTGCGGGAGAAGCGGTGGCCTCCCGAGGCGTCCGCCACGAAGTAGAGGTAGTCCGTCTTCGCGGGTGAGACCGCGGCCTTCAGCGCCGGCAGTCCCGGGTTGCAGATCGGGCCGGGTGGCAGCCCGTCGTTGGCGTACGTGTTGTACGGCGACGCGTAGTTGTAGTCGGAGCGGTACAGCGTCCCGGTCCACTTCCCGTCCCGCTTCATGGCGTAGATCACGGTCGGATCCGCCTGGAGGCGCATGCCGCGCTTCAACCGGTTCAGGTAAACCGACGCGATCGTGGGCCCCTCGTTCTGGACTCCGCTCTCCTTCTCCACGATCGAGGCCAGCGTGACCGCCTGCTCGACGGTCAGGCCGAGGCTCTTCACCCTGTCTCGCATCTCCGGCGTGAAGTTCCTGCGGAACTGGCCGATCATCAGGTCCACGATCGTGCGGGCCGGCGTGGCCCTCGTGACCACGTAGGTATCGGGAAAGAGGTATCCCTCGAGGTCCGTGACTCCCTGCGTCAGCCCCGGGAGAAGCTCCGTCTCCTGGATCGCACGGCGGAAGCCATCGGGCCCGCCGATGCCTCGACTCCAGAAGAGCTGGAAGGTTTCGTCCGCCGTCAGCCCGTCGGGCACGACGATGGAGTACTTGACGACGTCGCCGCGCCCCATCCGGTTGATGATGTCGTCGATCGGCGTCGGCCGGTCGAACCGGTACTCGCCCGCCTGGAGAGGAGTGCGGAAGCGGTAGATCCGGTAGTAGATCTCGGCCAGCTTCGCGTCGCTCACGACCCCGGCTTCCGCCAGCTTTCGAAAGATCTCGGCCGTGGAGGTCTTCGCCGCGAAGACGACGGTGACCTGCGACGGAGTCGCCGGCCGGGCCGGGAACTCCAGCCGGTAGTAGAGGTACGCCGCTCCCGCGAGGACCAGCAGCAGCAGCAGGAACCCCAGTCGGATGACCCTGGTAGCAGTACTCATGCCCTCATGCGCTCATGCGCTCATGCAGTGTGGCTCAGGTAGTCCTCCAGGAGCACGGCGGCGGCGGCTTGATCGAGCTCCTCGCGCGAGGCGCCGGGTGGCAGCCGCCTCGCGGCCTCGTTCGACGTCAGGGTCTCCTCGTGGAATCGGATCGGGATTCCCGTGCGCGCCTCGAGCTTCGCGGCGAAGGACCGGATCCGCGCGGCGAAGCCGCTTTCGCGGCCCTCCGGCGAGCGCGGAATCCCCAGCAGGATCAGCTCGATTCCCTCCTCCTCGCAGAAACGCAGGATCTCCGCGATCGCTTCCGGGTCCGCGCGACGAGCGAGCGTGCGGCGGGGCGTCGCGAGGGTCCCGGTGGCGTCGGAGGTCGCCAGGCCGATGCGCTTCTCCCCGAAGTCCACGGCGAGGATCCGCATCACAGCAGGGTAGCAGTGCCGGGGTTAGAATCGGAAGCGCTATGAAAAACACGGTCATTCTTTCGGCGGCCCGGACCCCGGTCGGGTCGTTTCTCGGAAAACTGTCCTCTCTCTCGGCGCCCCGGCTGGGCTCGATCGCGATCCGCGGGGCGCTGGAGCGAGCGGGCGTGGACGCTTCGCAGGTCGAGCAGGTGATCCTGGGCAACGTGCTTCAGGCCGGCATCGGCCAGGCGCCCGCGCGGCAGGCGGCCCTGGGCGCCGGGATTCCCGTGAGCGTCCCCTGTATCACCCTTCACAAGGTCTGCGGCTCGGGGATGCGCGCGGTGATGGACGCCTCCAACGCGATCCTCGCCGGCGAGTACGAGCTCGCCGTGGCCGGCGGAATGGAATCCATGTCCAACGCGCCGTACCTGCTGGAGCGGGCGCGAAGCGGCTACCGGATGGGCAACGCGGCGCTGGTGGACTCGATGATCAAGGACGGCCTGTGGGATCCCTACAAGGACGTCCACATGGGCAACTGCGCCGAGCTCTGCGCTTCGAAATACCACTTCACCCGCGAGGAGCAGGACGCGTTCGCGCTCGAGTCCTACAAGCGCGCCCAGAACGCGTCGAAGACCTGCCTCACCTCGGCGGAGATCGTCCCGGTCGAGCTCGCGCAGAAGAAGGGCGACCCGATCAAGATCGAGGCCGACGAGGAGCCCTTCGCCGCGCCCCTGGAGAAGATGGGCTCGCTGAAGCCCGCCTTCCAGAAGGACGGCACCGTCACGGCGGCCAACGCCTCGAAGATCAACGACGGGGCGGCCGCGCTGGTCGTCGCCTCCGAGAAGAAGGCCCGGGAGATGGGCAAGACGCCGATCGCCCGCATCGTGGATTACGCGGGCGTCGCGCAGGAGCCGGAGTGGTTTACGACAGCGCCCGTCGGCGCGATCCGCAAGCTGCTCGAGAAGACGAGCCTCACGGTCGCGGACGTAGACCTCTTCGAGATCAACGAGGCGTTCGCGGCGGTCGCGATGGCGGCGATCAAGGACCTCGGCCTCGACCCGGCAAAGGTCAACATCCGCGGCGGCGCGGTCGCCATCGGGCACCCGATCGGCGCCTCGGGCGCGCGCATCCTGACGACGCTCATCCACGCGCTCCGCAAGGAAGGCAAGAAGCGCGGGATCGCCGCGATCTGCATCGGCGGCGGCGAGGCCACGGCGATGCTCGTGGAGACCGCATAGAGTTCGACCTCGTCCTGGGCGGCGTTCCCCGCTTCGAGGCGGAGGCCGCCTGGGCCAAGAGGATCGTCGACCGCTACGCGAGGAAGCTCGCGTGCCGCGCGAGGACGGACGCCCGGGGACGCGCCGCGACCGTCGGCGATGCTCAGGGAGCCTCGCCTGTCGTTCTCGCGCAGGGAGATCCCGAGGCGTACCTTCTTCCCGAGGCGGCGAACCGGCTCCTCGACGCCTGCTCCCGGGGCGGGGCCTCCGTCGTCCTGCCCGTCTCCAACGAGCCATGGTGCGAGGAGGCGCGCACCGCTCCGCCCTTCGCGTACCACACGCCTTCGCTCCTGGAGGAAGCGGTCGCCTTCGTCGCGGCATCGGCCCCGGCCGCGAGGCGGGCCGTCTCTCCGCGCTCCGCCGTCTTCGCCGCCCGCCGCGAGGTCCTCTCGAGGCTCCCTCCGGAGACGTCGCTCGAGGAGGTTCCGAGGCTGGCCCACGAGCGGGGCGAGCCGGTCTGGATCGACCCGGGCGCGTACCTCCATCGCTATGGGTTGATGGACGGCCAGTCCCGCGATGACCTCGTCGCGAAGATCCCACCGGGAGCGTCGAGCGCGCTCGACGTGGGCTGCTCCCGCGGGCGGACCGCGCCGGCGCTTCGGAAAGCGGGAGTGCGGCGGGTGATCGGAGTCGAGCCGGATCCCGGGGACGCCGCGCAGGCCGCCCGCCTCTGCGACCGCGTCCTGCCCTCGCGCCTGGAAGACGTCGAGGAGGAGTTTCCGGGAGAGTTCGACGCCGTCCTCTTCGGGGACGTCCTCGAGCACCTGGTGGATCCCTCGCATGCCCTGGTCCGCGTCCGGCCGTGGCTTTCCGAGCGCGGCGTCCTCGTGGCGTCGGTGCCGAACCTCGGGCACTGGTCGGTCGTCGCGGACCTGCTCGAGGGGCGCTTCGACTACGTGCCCTACTCGATCCTCTCGGGGACGCACGTGCGCTTCTTCACGCGCCGGACCGTCCATGAGCTCTTCGAGGCCTGCGGCTACCAGGTCGAGACGATCGACACCGTGACCTTCGATCCGTCTCCCGAGGGAGCCCGCAAGCTGGCGTTTCTCTCCGCACTTCCGGGAGCTTCACCGGATCTCTCCGCCGCCGAATTCGTGATCGTCGCCCGCTCGCTTCCCCGGGTATCATCGCCGCGATGATCAACAAGGTCGTGGCGTCGGCCGACGAGGCTTTGCGAGACGTCTTCGACGGCGCGACGCTGGTCGTCGGGGGATTCGGTCTCTGCGGGATCCCGGAGAACCTGATCGCGGCGCTCGTCCGGAGCGGCGTGAAAGGCCTGACGGTCGTCTCGAACAACTGCGGGGTGGACGACTGGGGGCTCGGGCTGCTGCTGAAGACCCGGCAGATCCGCAAGATGGTCTCTTCCTACGTCGGGGAGAACGCCGAGTTCGAGAGGCAGTTCTTGAGCGGCGAGCTCGAGGTCGACCTCGTCCCGCAGGGAACGCTCGCCGAACGGATGCGGGCCGGCGGCGCCGGAATCCCCGCGTTCTACACGCCGGCCGGCGCCGGGACGCTGGTCGCCGAGGGGAAGGAGACCCGCAGCTTCGGCGGCCGGGACTACCTCCTGGAGAAGAGCGTCGTGGGGGACTTCTCCCTGGTGGCCGCGTGGAAGGCCGACCGGATGGGGAACCTCGTCTACCGCAAGGCCGCCCGCAACTTCAACCCGATGGCGGTGACCGCTGGAAAAGTCTCCATCGCGGAGGTCGAGGAGCTGGTCGAGGTCGGATCGCTCGACCCCGAATGCATCCACACACCGGGCGTCTTCGTCAAGCGCGTAGTCGTCGCGCCGCGCGAGAAGCGGATCGAGCGGCGCACGGTTCGAAAGGCGGGTTGAGGCGGCCGGGGCTCCCTCCCGGCGAGCCGGCGCGATGTTCGTCTTCACGCTGCTCATCTCGCGCCTTGTCCCGGCGGCGCTGGGGCTCTCCCTTTTCCTGATCCTGGGACGGTTCGGGTACGACTGGTTCGCGCCCCGATCCCGCGTTCTGGCCCGCGTTCTCTTCGCATCGGTTCTCGGCCTCGGCGGCCTGATCCTGCTTCCCTACCTGCTCCGCACCGGGGTTCTGCTCGGAGCCGAGCTGGCCTTCGAGAAGGACAAGTGGCCTGATGCCAACGGGCGCTTCGTCCTCTACCGCCGGCTCGGCGGCCGGACCAGCGAGACCCTGAACCTGGACTGGGCCTCGTCGTTGATCAACATGCGGCGGTGGCGCGAGGCCGAAACCGTTCTCGTTTCGGGGGTGCGCCGGACCCCCCGGGGCGTCGACGCCTATCCGCGCACGATCCTGCTTCTCGGGATGTGCCGCTACTTCCAAGGACGTTTCGACGAATCGGAGAAGGCTTTCCGGGCCGTCTGCAGCGGGTCCAACGAGACCGTCTGCCATTACTTTCTCGCGAGGATGGCGGACCGTCGGGGAGACGCCTCCGGCGCGATCGAGGGCTATCGGAGAAGCCTGCGGCAGACGCCGCAGTTTTTCCCGGCTGTCTACCACTCGATCCGGTTGCTTCTCGCGAGCGGCGACCGGTCCGGAGCCCGGGCCGTCTTCCAGCAGTTCGTCGGGACGGGAGGGGTCGGCGACGCCCCGGAGACGGCCTCGTTGGGCCGTGCGATCGAGGCCGGCGGCGGGGAATTGCCCGACCGAGAGTTCTTTCTGATTCAGAACTGAGATGCGCTCGCTGATCGACCGTCTTCGGGTCGAGGATTACCTGGCGGGCGCCACGACGCTGCTTCTCTTCTCCTTCGTCGGCGTCCGGATGGCGGTCGCGAGCATTCGCCTGGACGAGGAGAAATACTGGGAGTTCAGCTTCATCATCGCCCCGGTGGCGTTGCTGGTTCTCGCGGCGTCGATCCGGTATGCGATGGGCAGGCAAGTGGGAGGGGTCGGCCGCACCGTTCTCGAGATCGGGGGCGTGTTGCGGGACTGGTTCCCGTTCCTCGTTTTCCTTCTGACCTATGAAGCTTTCCAGGCCAGGGTCTGGACCACCGTCGATGCCCGGAGCTTCGATGAGGCGCTTCTCGCGCTCGACCGGCGGCTCTTCGGCGAGACGCCGGCGATCCTCGTCCAGGACTGGCTCAACCCGGCGCTGACCGATCTCTTCACGGCAGCCTACTTCCTGCACCTGGTTCTTCCTCCGGTCCTCGCCCTGGCGCTGTATCGCCGCGATCGTGCCCTCTTTCGGCGGTTCCTTCTCTCCATCATCCTCGCGGGAGCGCTGGGATTCGTCGGTTACCTGCTGGTGCCCGCGGTGGGGCCGGGAACCGCGTTCCCCTCCCTTTTCCGGCGAGACCTGAGCGGGGCTCTCTACCGACCGCTGACGGGATTCCTCGACGCCGCCCGCGCTCCGCGCGATGCCTTCCCGAGCCTTCACGTCGGGATCTCCACCATCGTGCTCTTCTTCGGCGGGAAGCGCAGCCGGGGATGGTTTCTCGTCCTCGCGCCTCTGGTCGCCCTGAACTGGATTTCGACGATCACGCTTCGGTACCACTACGTGGTCGACATCTTCGCCGGATGGCTCGTGGCCGCCGTGGCGATTCTGCTGAGCCGGATCCTCCTGGGCTGGGAATCACGGACCCGCTCGGGGGAACCGCTCGCGTCGCAGGCGCTATGATTTCGCCGCGGCCGGAAGTGGAGTGAACGGGTTATGGCCCTGAACCGCGAAGGAATCATCCGTCGCGCCGTCGCGGAGATGAAAGACGGCGACTTCGTCAACCTGGGCATCGGGATGCCGACGCTCTGCGCCAACGCGATCCCGCCGGGCATCGAGGTGATCCTCCAGTCCGAGAACGGGATCCTGGGTGTCGGCCCCTATCCCGCCGAGAAGGAGATCGACGCCGACCTGATCAACGCCGGCAAGGAGACCGTGACGATCCTGCCCGGCGCTTCGTATTTCTCCTCGGCGGACTCCTTCGCGATGGTCCGCGGCGGCCACATCGACCTCTCCATCCTGGGCGCCATGCAGGTGGACCAGGAAGGCTCGATCGCCAACTACATGATCCCGGGGAAGATGGTCAAGGGAATGGGAGGCGCGATGGACCTCGTCGCGGGGGCTCGCCGCCTCGTGGTGACGATGGAGCACACCTCGAAGTCCGGAGAGCCCAAAATCCTGAAGGCCTGTACCCTCCCGCTGACGGGGAAGCGCTGCGTGCACCGCATCATCACCGACCTCTGCGTCCTTGACGTGGACCGGGACCGTCGGGAGCTCGTCCTGGTCGAGCTCGCTCCGGGCGTCACCGCCGACGAGGTCCAGGCGAAGACCGAAGCCGCCTTCCGCGTCTCCCCCTCCCTCAAAACCATGACCGTCTGAGGAGACCAGGGCATCCGATCTTCCGGGAATCGTTCCGAAAAACCCGCCCCGGCGTCGGCTGCGAGGCTCTTCGCCGCGATCTCTGTGATCGGGCTCCTGGGAACCTCCCTCGTCTCGGCGCAGGATGTGGATCCGTTCGAGTCGAAGTTCAAGGAGAAGCCGAAGTTCCAGATCAAATTCCATGCGCCGGAGAAGGGCGGGGAAGTCAAGCTCACGACGCGGCAGCCCGTCCACTACGAGAAGGACGTTTTCTGGGAGGGCTCCGAGGACGTCGAGATCGAGTACCAGGACATCAAGATCCGCGCGGACAAGGGGCGCTACGACTTTCCCACCAAGATCGCGACGCTGGAGGGCCACGTCATCATCGACCAGGGGCCGTCGCGGATGGCCGGCAGCCGCGCCACCTTCCACCTCGACACGAAGACCGGCCGCCTCGAGGACGCGACGGCCGACCTCGGCACGACGTACCACATCATCGCCGAGTGGATCGAGAAGATCGGCGAGGCGACCTACCGGATCCACCACGGCATCTTCACAGCCTGCGACGTGCCCAAGCCGGACTGGTCCTTCTACATGTCCGAGGCGACCGTCACGCTCGACGACTACGCCCACATGAAGGACGTCTCCTTCCGGGCGGGGACCGTGCCGCTCCTCTACTCGCCCTACCTCGTCTGGCCGACGAAGGAGAATCGGGCCTCGGGGTTCCTCGTCCCGGGCATCGGCTACAACTCGCGGCGCGGTGCTTACCTCGGCCTGACCTATTACTGGGTCACGGGTCGTCCGACCGACCTGACGACGAACCTGGATCTCTCCACGAAGGGGTCCATCGGCCTGGGCGAGGAGTTCCGCTGGACCCCGACGCCGGAGTCGGCGGGCGTCTTCCAGGGCTACTGGATCCACGACACGCAGGCCACGGTGTGCGTTCCGCCCTCGGAAGTCCCCAACGGCGGCGACGGGCCGTGCACGATGACGGACGGCTCACTCGGCGTCTACACGACCCGCACCGAGAACCGCTGGAAGGTCCGCCTCGACCACGTCTCCGAGGACCTGCCCTACGGCTTCCGGGGCGTGCTGTCGATCCGGGACTACTCCGACGAGCAGTACCTCCAGGACCTCGAGCGCAACTTCGCCCTGGCGTCGGCCCGGCAGATCGTGTCGCGCGGGTTCTTGAGCCGCAACTACGGGGACAACTTCTTCAACCTTCGTTTCGAGCGCATCGAGTCGTTCTTCGCGACGACCGTGTTGCAGGAACGGCTGCCGTCGCTCGAGTTCTCCCGGCGAACCTCGCAGCTCGGCTCGACCGGCCTCTTCCTCGCGGCGGACTCCTCGCTCTCCTACCTCTACATCAACCGCGGACCGGACCTGCCGCGGGGCACGTACGGGCGATTCGACATCCACCCGACGCTGTCCTTTCCCTGGAAGAGCATCCCCTGGCTCTCCGTCACCGCGAAGGCCGGTGGCCGGTGGACCGGCTACACCGACTCGACCGACGACGCGCAGACGAAGTTCGTCGGCACGTCCGTCAGCCGGGAGTACGCCGAGGGGGGCGTCTCGCTGGTCGGGCCATCGTTCTCGCGGATCTACGACGCGGACATCGGGAAGTTCGGCAAGTTCAAGCACATCATCGAGCCGCGGGTGGACTACACGTACATCTCCAACGTGGGCGACCCGCAGCGGATCCCGGCCTTCGACGAGGTGGACGTCGCGCTCGGCCGCCACGACATCCGGTACGCGATCGTCAACCGCCTGCTCGCGCGGCCGTCCGACCCGAAGAAGGGCTCGGCCGAGGAGATCGCGTCGCTGGAGATCTCCCAGACCCACTCCTTCGAGCTGCCGCAGGCGCTGACGCCGACATCGGTCCCGCTCACGACGAGCAAGGACGGCCCCGTCGAGTCGATCCTCCGGCTCACGCCGGGGTCGTTCCTCCACTTCGAGGGGCGCCTCGACTACGACATCCACGCCTCGCAGTTCACCGCCGCCTCGGTCACGACGTCGGTCACATGGAAGGGCAGCTTCGTCAACGCGACGTGGTTCTCCAGCAGGCCGGTGCTCTCGGCGCCCCTGCCCGAGGGGTCGCTCTCTCCCAACACCGACCAGGTCCGGTTGGCGGCCGGCCTGGACATCTCGAAGGCCTTCCGGCTCGACACACAGCTCAACTACGACGCGACCAACCAGAAGCTCCTGGAGGACCGCTCGCTGATCTCCTTCAAGGGCTCGTGCTACACGCTCTTCCTCGAGGTCCGCGAGCTGCGCGTGCCGCCGAACAACCGCCGCGACTACCGCTTCGTGGTGAACCTGAAGGACATCGGCACGCTGCTCGACGTCAACGGCTCGCTCGACCACATCTTCGGACCATGACGCCGGCTTGGATATGATTTGGCCCAAATGAAGGGGTTGATTCTTTCCGGCGGCAAGGGCACGCGCCTGCGCCCGCTGACGTACACGCGTGCCAAGCAGCTCGTGCCCGTGGCCAATAAGCCCGTCCTCTTCTACGGGGTCGAGGCCATCGTGGCCGCCGGAATCCAGGAGATCGGGGTCGTCGTCGGAGACACCCGGGAGGAGATCCAGAGCGCGCTCGGCGACGGCTCCCGTTTCGGCGCGAAGATCACGTACATCGAGCAGGACGCCCCGAAGGGGCTGGCCCACGCCGTCCTGATCTCTGAGGGCTACCTGCGGGGAGACCCGTTCGTAATGTACCTCGGGGACAACCTGATCGCCGACGGAATCACGGCCCTCGTGGACGACTACCGACGGATCGGCTGCAACTCGCAGATCCTGCTCGCCCGTGTTCCCAACCCCGAGCAGTTCGGCGTGGCCGAGCTGGCCAACGGCACGGTCGTTCGGCTGACCGAGAAGCCGCGCGAGCCCAAGTCGGACCTGGCGCTCGTCGGCGTCTACATGTTCGACGACACGATCTTCGAGGCGGTCCGCGCGATCCGCCCGAGCCAGAGGCAGGAGCTCGAGATCACCGACGCGATCCAGTGGCTCGTCGACCACGGCAAGAGCGTCCACCCCCACATCGTCTCGGGCTGGTGGAAGGATACGGGGAAGATCGAGGACATGCTGGAGGCCAACAGGATCATCCTCGACACCTTCGCGGCGAACGGCCTGGAGAGCGCGGATTCGGGCTGCCGGGTCGAGGGCAAGGTCGTCGTGGAGCCGGGCGCGCGCCTGGTCCGCTCGACCATCCGCGGCCCCGCCATCATCGGCGCCGGCGCGGAGATCCGCGACGCCTTCGTCGGGCCGTACACCTCCATCGGGGCGGGCTGCTTCGTGGAGCGGTGCGAGATCGAGAATTCGATCGTCCTCCAGGGCTCGCGCCTGGAGAGGATCCCGGTCCGGATCGCGGACTCGTTGATCGGCACCAACGTCCGGATCCATCCGGGGCTGGAGCGGCCGCGCGTCCACCGGTTCTTGATCGGCGACAACTCGGAGATCGGCATCGTATGAAGGTCCTGGTCACGGGCGGGTGCGGCTTCATCGGCTCCAACTTCATCCGGCACCTCTTCGAGACTCGGGGCGGCGGCGCCTCGGTCGTCAACCTCGACAAGCTGACATATGCCGCCAACCCGGCCAGCCTCGCGGATCTCGAGGGGCGGCCGGGTTACCGGTTCGTCAAGGGGGACATCGCGGACCCCGAGGCGGTGCGCGGGGCTATGGAAGGCTGCACGGACGTCGTGAACTTCGCCGCGGAGACCCACGTGGACCGGTCGCTGCTGGGCGACGCCTCCTTCATCGAGACCGACGTGCGAGGCGTCTTCGTCCTGCTGGAGGAGGCGAAGCGGCGCGGCGTGCGCAAGTTCATCCAGATCTCGACGGACGAGGTCTACGGGTCGATCGCGGAGGGGTCGTTCACCGAGGAGGCGGCGCTGAACCCCCGAAACCCCTACGCCGCGTCGAAGGCGGGAGGCGACCGGCTCGCCTTCTCCTACTGGGCCTCCTACCGCATGCCGGTCGTCATCACGCGCGCCTCCAACAACTACGGGCCGTACCAGTACCCCGAGAAGCTGATCCCGCTCTTCGTGACCAACGCGATCGACGGCGAGTCCCTGCCGCTCTACGGCGACGGGAGAAACGTCCGCGACTGGTTGTACGTCCGAGACCACGCGGCGGCGATCGACTTCCTCCTCGAGAAGGGCGTGCCGGGGGAGACCTACAACATCGGGGGAGGCAACGAGGCCGAGAACATCGAGATCACGCGGCGGGTCCTCCGGGAGCTCGACCGGCCCGAGAGCCTGATCCGTTTCGTGAACGACCGGCCGGGCCACGATCGCCGCTACTCCCTCGACGCCCGCAAGCTCGCGGCGCTGGGCTTCGAGCCCTCGACCCCGTTCGAGCGGGGCCTCGCCGAGACCGTCGCCTGGTACCGCGATCACGAGGACTGGTGGCGGCCGATCAAGGAGAAGGACGCCGCGTACCGCGCCTTCTACCGCTCGCAGTACGAGGACCGCCTGGCCACTTCCTCCTCCACCGCCAAGGAACCGGGCTAGCCGGGGATTCCCAATGAGCGACGCGGCCCTGGCCACCGAGGAGTCGTCTCCGGAGGTCCTGGCCTCGCCCGGCCCCGTTCCGCGCCCGCGCCGCCGGATCCTCGTCACGGGAGCGGGAGGCATGCTGGGCAACGACCTGGTGCCGGTCCTGATCGCCGCCGGCCACGACGTCTTCGCGCGGCCCCGCGCGGAGCTCGACATCACGAGCGGGGCGGACGTCTCGCGCTCCTTCCGGGAGGTCCAGCCCAACGTCGTCGTCAACTGCGCCGCCTTCACCCGCGTGGACGACTGCGAGTCCGACGCGCGGGCCGAGCAGGTCAACGCCGGCGGCGTGCGGGTCCTCGCGGAAAACTGCCGGCGCCACGGCGCCGGCCTCGTGCAGGTCTCGACGGACTTCGTGTTCGACGGCTCGAAGGGCGTTCCCTACGAGGAGGACGACGCGCCGCGCCCCCTCTCCGCGTACGGCCGGAGCAAGCGGCATGGGGAGGAGGAGGCGCTCCGCGTCCCGTCGGGGCTCGTGGTCCGCAGCTCCTGGCTCTTCGGGTCCGGCGGATGGAACTTCATCGAGGCGATCCTCAAGCAGGTCGAGAGCGGCAGGAAGCGCCTGACCGTGGTCAAAGACCAGCGAGGAAAGCCCACCGGGACGCCGGATCTCGCCGAGGCGATCCTGGCGCTGGTCGAGGCCGGCGCCGTGGGCATCTATCACTTCGCCAACCGAGGGGAGGTGACCTGGTTCGACTTCGCCCGCGAGATCCTGGAGCTGTCCGAGCGCGGCGACGTCGAAGTCGACCCGACCGATTCCGCCACCCTCAACCGGCCCGCGACCCGGCCCGCTTACTCCGTGCTGGATTCCTCCCGCTACGAGCGCGTGACCGGGCGCCCCATCCGGCACTACCGCGACGCGCTCGTCGAATACCTCGCCGCCAGGCGCCGCCCGGAGGCCTGAAGTCGACCTGACGGCTTCCGAATGGCGCCGCAAGGCGGTTCACGCGGGGATGGGGCTTCTCGCGTTCGCTCTGCGCTGGCTCGACTGGAAGACCGCCGCGGCGGTCGCGCTCGGCGCCCTCCTCTTCAACCTTTTCGTGATGCCGCGCATCGGGCGGGGCATCTACCG
This sequence comes from Thermoanaerobaculia bacterium, assembly GCA_035263845.1. GTDB lineage: Bacteria > Acidobacteriota > Thermoanaerobaculia > UBA5066 > Gp7-AA6 > JAWOLE01. The sequence goes on from DATFQY010000192.1 coordinate 39,108, forward strand.
CGACCCGGAGAAGGCGAGGGACACGGGCATCGTCGCCTACGCCGGGATGGTTCTCGTCCTGATCCTGCTTTTCCGCGACCGGTACCTGCCGATGGCCGCCGCCGTCTGGGCGATGATGGCCTTCGGCGATCCCGCCGCGGCGATCCTCGGGCGCAGGATCGGCGGCCCCGCGCTTCCCTGGAACCCCGAGAAGACCTGGTCCGGAACCCTCGGCAACTGGGCGGTCGGATCGCTGGCTTCGTCTCTCGTCGTGTCCTTCGTGACCGACCGTCCCCTCCTGCCGGGCGCGGCGGCGATTCTCGTCACGGGATCGGCCGTCTACGCATTCCTGGAGTCCGTGCGCTCCGGCGTCGATGACAACCTCGTGGCGGCCATCCCCACTGCGCTCGCCGTCTTCCAGCTCTCGACCTTCGCCGGAAGCGGACCGCCCTCATGGCTCGCCACGCTCACCTTCGGATGGGCCGCCCTGGCTGCGGCGGTCAACGGCCTGGTGGCCTTCGCGACCTGGCGGCTCGGTGTGGTCACCCGGTCCGGCGCGGTGGCAGGAGCGATCGCCGGGTTCCTGGTCCTCGGAGCGGGGGAATGGGGAGCCTATGCGGTCCTCTGGGCCTTCTTCCTAGCCGGAACGCTGGCGACGAAGCTCGGCTACCGGCGGAAGGCGCGAAGGAGCGTCGCGCAGGCGGAGGGCGGGCGCCGCGGCGCCGCCCACGTCGCGGCCAACGTCGCCGTCCCGGCCGCCCTGCTGCTTCTGGGCGTCCGGCCGATCGCTTACGTCGCGGCGCTCGCCGCGGCGCTCGCGGACACGCTGGGCACGGAGATCGGTGCGCTGCTGGGCCGCCGTCCGTTCTCGCTCCTCCGGCTCTCGCGTCGCGCGGTCGGCGAGCCGGGCGCGGTCTCGGTACCGGGCATCGCGGGCGGGGCCGTGGGCGCCGCTCTCATCGGGGCCGCCGGGCTTGCCGCGGGCCTGATCGGGCCCGAGGGCGTCGCGATCGTGGCGGCAGCGGGCCTCGCCGGCTCGCTCGCCGAGAGCCTCGCTTTCGACTTCGGAAAGGGGAGCGGCGCCCGGCTCGACCACGACTTCGCCAACGCCTTCAACACCCTCGTCGGCGCGCTGGTCGCGCTGGAGATCTCGCTCTCGCTCGAAGCCCAGCGCCTCTTTCTTCCGGTGGCGGGCCAGTGAAGCGCTACATCCGCCTCGCGCGCCCGTTCACGCTCTTTCCGCCGCTCCTCGGAATCGTCTCGGGGGCGATCTGCGCCTTCGGCTCCGCTCACAACCCGGACCCATCCCGCCGGGTCACGTGGGCGGTCGCGCTGACGGTGGCCGTGGGGTCCCTCTGCGCTTCCGTCATGAACGCGGCGTCCAACATCGTCAACCAGATCGCGGACCTGGAGATCGACCGCCAGAACAAGCCCGCCCGGCCGCTCGTGACGGGAGAGATCGGGATCGGCCGCGCGTGGAGGCTCGCCGCCCTGCTCTACGTTCTCGCGATCGCCCCGACCTGGCTCGTCGTCCCCTATCCCTACGTCACGTTCTCCGATCGGCTCCACGCCCCGGCGATCCTCCATGCCGCGTTCTTCATCTACTGCATCGGGGCGCTGGCGACGTTCGTCTATTCCTTCCCGGCCTTCGGCCGCACCAAGCGCCACTGGCTCGCTGCCAACGTGACGATCGCGCTGACGCGCGGAGGCCTCCTGAAGGTCGCGGGGTGGTCCTTCGTCGCCTCCGTCGCGAGCTGGGAAGCGTGGGCGATCGGGTCCGTGTTCGCCATCTTCCTCCTCGGCACGACCTCGACGAAAGACTTCTCCGACATGGAGGGTGACCGCGCCCACGGCTGTGTCACGCTCCCGATCCGCTTCGGCGTCGAGCGGGCGGCGAAGATCATCGCCCCGTTCTTCGTCCTGCCCTGGCTCCTGATCCCCCTCTTCGCCTGGCTCCCGGATCCCGGAAATCCCTCGGCCCCGCTTCTCACCGGAAATAAGACGCTCCTGACGATCCTCGGCCTGGGCCTCGCCGCTTGGGGCGTCTACGCGGCTCAGCTGCTCCTCGCGAACCCGCAGGACCTGGCGCGAACGGAGAACCACCCGACCTGGACCCACATGTACCTTCAGTTGATGAGCGCCCAGGCCGGCTTCGCCCTGGCCTACCTCTTCTAGCTCTCGCTTTCCTCGAGACAATGAGCGATCAATGGTAAAATTGGACGTGCCCCCGCAAACTGCCGCGACACCGGTTCCTCCCACGACATTCGAGTCCGAAGGGCACCGCGTTCGGTGGAGCGGACTGTCTCTGACGTTCGACGAGAAGACGCTCAACGCGATCGTGGGACAGCTCGTCGAGAAGATCCCGGACTTGAAAGACGTCAAGATCCAGGTCACGCCCGGCGAGCTGGCGGCGACGATGGTGATTCACCGCTTCGGAATGCCGCTCTCCGCCAAGGCGATCCTGACGCAGCTGAGGTTGAAGGACGGATTCCTCGCCTTCGTGCTCGACAAGGTCCAGGCACTTTCGTTCATCCCGATCCCGGACCAGCTCCTGACGTACCTGGTGCAGAAAGCGCCCGCGGGTCTCCTAACGTACTACCCGGCGGACCGCATCATGGTCGTCAACCTGAACGACTGGCTGCCGGCGGGGATGGACCTGTCCCTGGAGAAGACGGTTTTCGAGAAGGAAGCCCTGACGCTCCAGCTCGCGAGCGGGTCCTACGACCTGTCGGACCTGCTCGGGATGGGCCTCTCCGGCCGGGAGTAGCAGGCGGCGCCCGCGGGCCGCAGGACGGCGATCGCCAGCGCCCCGTCGGTCCGGTAGGGGTCGCCCCCGCCGTTTCGCCCGTTGCCCGCCGGGCGGAAGTTCTCGGCCCAGAGGACGTTCTCGACGGCGCCGCCGGCATCCAGGTCCGCGAGAAGGCGCTCGCGCTCCCGGTCCACCTCGGGGTCGATGTGGTGCATGACCTCGCCGGTGAAGCGGCTGACGCCGAGGGTGGCGTCGTAGCTGGCGGCACCGATCCAGAGGCCCCGGCCAGGGCTCGAGGGATCATCCACCCGCCAGAGACGGACGTGGTGGCGCTTTCGAGGGCTGCCGCCGACCTGCTGCTCGAAGGCGAGGTCCTGCGGGCGGTTGCGGAAGTACTGGGTGCTGACGGGAGCGGTGGGATAGGAGCGGTCGAAGAGAACGCTGTGCGCGTCCTTCCAGCCCGAGGAAAACGTGATGCGGTCCGCCGCGACCCACCCGGCCGCTCGCATCGCGGCGAGGACTTCTTCGCGGCTTCCCACGAGCGCGACGTTCAGCGGATCGGCCGGGATCCCTTCCGCGGTGTAGCTGATCGCGGCGCCGTCTTTCGGGAGCCTCTTCTGGATCTGGGTCCACGAGGCGGGAAGAACGACGTATGCGAGAACTGCATAGGACGGCAGGATCATCAGCGCGGCGGCCGCAGCGCGCAGTGTGCCCTTGACCACCCGCCATCCCCGGCGGGGAGGAGACATCCTGTTCATGTTTCCGGCGATTCTAGTTTCCGGAGGATGAACAGTCGATGAATTTCAGGAACGCTCGAGGAAGGGCCAGAAGGGCCTCTGGGCCCTCATGACCTCGGAGAGCGACTCGGCTCCCCGCGCGGAGATCTGTCCGCCGGGGTCCGGGGCCCCGTCGTCGCCCAACAGGACACGCAGGCACGCCGCCGCGGAAGCCGAGATCGCCTCGAGGTTGTAGCCGCCCTCCAGGGCGAGGACGACCCGCCCTCCCGCCAGCTTGCGCAGCCGCGAGGTCATCGCCGCGAAGCCGGCCGGACTCACGCGCATCTCTCCGAGCAGGTCGCCGTCGGCGGCGTCGTAGCCGGCCGAGACCAGGACGAGGTCGGGGCGGAAGGCCTCCGCGATCGGCATCAGGACCCGGTCGAACGCGGCAAGGTAATCGGCATCCCCCATCCCCGGCGAGAACGGCACGTTGACCGTGAGGCCTCGCGCGTGCGAGCCGCCGATCTCGTCGGCCGCTCCCGTGCCCGGGTAGAAGGGGAACTGGTGGGTCGAGAAGTAGAGGACCTCGGGATCGTTCCAGAACGAGTGCTGCGTGCCGTTGCCGTGGTGGA
>DATFQY010000193.1:0-9511 GCA_035263845.1 Thermoanaerobaculia bacterium
AGAGCGTCAGCGGAACGACCGTCGCGAAGAAGGAAAGGTAGACCGCGAACGCCGCCGTCCACCAGAGGCCGGCCGGCGCCAGGGACCGCGCGGGGCCCGCCGTGGCCGCCAGCAGCGGAGCGGCCGTCAGCAGCAGAACGAACGCGGCGTCGGCCGCCAGCGCCCCGAATCGCGAGGAGAGCGGCGCCGTTCCCTCGCGGGCGGGCTCCTCTTCCGCCACCTCGACGGCGACCGGAGCGGAGGGGAGGGGAGCCCTGGCCGGCGCGGCCGGCGCGCTCTCTCCCAGCGGCAGGTCCACGAGGGGCCCGGATTCCGGCAGCGCGATCTCCGGCCCCGGTTCGCTCGGGTCCAGATCCAGCATGGCCTGGGCCGCGGACCTTCCGGTTCGAGGCTCCCGGGCCGACAGGTCCAGGTCGTCCAGGAGGTTCTTCACGGGCGGCGGTTCAAGTGGCGCACGTAGATCCGCCCCATCAGGTCGAGATCCCCCTTCTGGTACCTCTCGGCGAACTTGCGGTGCCTCGCGGCCTCCGCGTCGTTGGGATCCAGGGCCAGCGCCTCCTGGAACGCCTGGGCCGCCTTCGGGTAGAGGCCGTTCTGGAGCTGGGTGATCCCCTGGTTGTAGTACGCGCGCAGCAGGTACGAGCGCGCGTCCTGGTTGTCGCGGTCCTCCTGGACGATCCTCCAGAGGATCGGGATCGCCGTCTCGTATTCCCCTTCGTTGTAGAACTTCACCGCCGGCGTCAGCGCCGTGACCTTCTCGGCCGCGGCGCCCTGCTGCTGCGCGAAAGTCGGGTCGTCGCGGAAGGCGGGGGCGGCGAGGTTGAAGTTCTTCAGCGCCTCGATGTAGCGCTTCTCGCCGAGCGCCTTCTCGGCGGCGGCGCGCAGGCGCGTGGGATCGGCCTCGACGCGGGCGTCCTTCGAGGCGCCCACCGTCTCGACGGCGGACGCCGACTTTTCCGCGGACGCCGAGGCCCCGGCGCCGCCCTTGCCGATCTCGGCCAGCATCCTGCGCGCCTGCTCGAAGTCCGGGTCCGTGGCGCCGATGCGCCGAAGCTCCGCCCGCGCCTCGTCGGTCTTCCCCTTGTCGAGCAGGTCGCGGGCGTGCTGGAGCGATCCGCCGGAGGAAACGACCTTCGCCGGAGGCTCCTGGGAGGCGCGCCCGCCCCCCTTGAACACGAAATAGATGCCGACGAGCGTCAGCACGAGGAACGCGCCGACGACGGCGAGCACGCGGGGCTGGAGCTTCAGGCCCGCCTTGCGGGGAACGGCGATCGGCGCGGTCGCCAGCGCGGAAGGCTTGGGCAGCTCCTCGACCGCTTCCGAGCGGGCCGCCGCGGGCGCCGGTTTCGCCGCCAGGTTCGCGGCCTGGGCCGCGGGGTCGATCACCTCGTTCTCGATTCGGTCGAGGTAGAACCGCGCGGTCGCCTCGTCGGGGTCGAGGGCCTGCGCCTGGAGAAAGATCTGCCGGGCGGTCTCGCGGTCTCCCGCCTCGAAGCTCTCGCGCCCCTTCTTGAGCAGGTCGCCGACCAGGCGGCCCTCCTCGGCCATTTCCTGGCGGGCCTTTTCGATGCGGGTCACGGCCTCGGCGTTGTTGATGTCGATCAAGAAGACCCGCGACCAGATCTCGATCGCCTGCTGCCGGTCTCCCTTCTTCGAGACCTCGTCGCCCTGCTTCAGGAGGCGGGCAATCTCGCGGTCGGCGTTCTGCGAGTCCTCGTCGTCGCCGCCCGTCTCCAGGAAGTCGGCCGCCGCGCTCCCGTGAGGCGCCAGGAAGAGATCCGGGGAGGGCGGGGACGGGGGCACCAGGAACTCCTCTCCCGGCGTGGGCGTGTCGAGGGAAAGCGCGTCCGGGCTCTCGTGTCCGGGCTCTCCGATCTCGGTGAAGGAAGCGGGGTGGGAGGCCACGGAGTCGAGGAGGTCGGGCTCGCCGTCGTTGCCCGGGAACTGGAGCGGAGATGCGCCGGGCCCGGGATGCGGAAACTCGGCGGTGTCCACGTCGCTGTCGAGGCTGAAGTCCGACATGGGTGGCGGCGCCGAGCCGGCCCCGCTCGCGGCCGAGGCCAGCCGGCCCTCCAGGGAGGCGATCGCCGGATGGTCGGCGTCGAGCGCGCGGATCCGCTCGACATCCTGCCTCGCGTCGCCGAGGCGCCCCTGGGCGATCGCGCTCTCCGCGGCGGACCGGCTCGATTCGACGAGGGGCTGAGTGGCCTTCTTTCCGGCCGCCTTCTCGACGATCGAGAGCGCCTCGGCATTGCCCGGCTTGCGGGCCAGGGCCTGGCTGGCCAGGGAGATTGCGGCGTCGAAGTCGCGCTGGGCGAACTTGAGCCCCGCTTCCGCCAGGAGCCGGTCGGCGTCGGGCTGCTCGGGGCGGGCCGGCGCGGGCGCGGCCGGCGGGCGCGGCGGGGGCGGCGCGACGGCGGCCGGCCTGGCCGGCGGAGGCACGGCGGCCGGGGCCTCGCCGGACGCGTAGGCCTGCAATTCGCTGATGTCCACGTCCGAGTCGCGGTTGCGGGCCTTTTCCTGGAGCCGGCGCGCGGGGGTGAAGCGCGGGTCCATCTTGAGGATGAACTCGCAGCCGATCAGGCAGTCGCTGACGTGGCCCGAGGAGAAGAGCCCAAGGGCGTGCTTGAATGTCATCAGGATCTTCTCGCGGACCTCCACGGGGAGGGAGGGGTTGCCCGGGTAGGACCCGGCCGCAGGAGAACTCATCGGGCCCTGCCCGTGTTCGTTCCGATGTTTCGCTTGTGCACGATTCTCGGGATTATAAACTGATGGGCACATGCGGACGGTCATCGAGTGCGTTCCGAACGTGTCGGAGGGACGCGACCGCGAGCGCATCCGGGAGATCGCCGACTCGATCCGTTCCGTCCCGGGAGCCCGGCTCCTCGACGTCTCGTCCGACGCTTCGCACAACCGCAGCGTCCTCACCTTCGTGGGCGATGCCGCCTCAGTCAAGGCCGGGGTCGAGGCGCTCTTCGACGCGGCCGTTCCGCGGATCGACCTGACCCGGCACAGCGGCGAGCACCCCCGGATGGGCGCCGTGGACGTCGTTCCGTTCATCCCGATCCGCGGAGCGACGGTGGAGGACTGCGTCGCCCTGTCGCGGGAGGTCGCGGCGTCGGTCGCGGGAAAGCACTGCATCCCGGTCTACCTCTACGAAGACTCCGCGACGTCGGAGGCCCGCCGCAACCTGGCCGAGATCCGGAAGGGGGAGTTCGAGGGATTCGCCGAGAAGATCCGGGACCCGAAGTGGGCCCCCGACTTCGGCCCATCCGCGCCGCATCCCACGGCCGGCGTCGTCGCGATCGGGGCGCGGCCGCCGCTGATCGCCTACAACATCAACCTCGGGACGAAGGACCTGAGGATCGCCGACACGATCGCGAAGTCGATCCGCCACATCGGAGGAGGGTTCCGGTACGTCAAGGCGATGGGAGTGGAGCTGTCCGAGCGTGGCCAGGTCCAGGTCTCCATCAACATGACCAACTTCCGAAAGACCCCGCTTCACAGGGTCTTCGAATGCGTCCGCTCCGAGGCCGACCGTTACGGCGTCCCGATCGTGGGCTCGGAGATCGTCGGCCTGACCCCCGCCGAGGCGCTCTTCATGGCAGCGGACTACTACCTGCGCTTAGAGAACTTCTCCTCTGGTCAAGTGCTGGAGATGCGTCTCCTCGAGGAGAGCGATTAAGAGCAATTGGTGATTTGTGATTTGTGATCAGGACTGAAAAGTCTTGTCCGCCCTGATCACAAATCACAAATCACAAATTATTCTCTTTCCACCTCGATGCCGTAGCTGCGAAGCTTTCTGTAGAGATTCGATCGCTCAATCTGCAGCTCTTCCGCGGCGCGAGTGATGTTTCCCCTGTGGCGGCGCAGCGCGGCGAGGATGTAGCGGCGCTCGAAGTCCTCGCGGGCGTTCTTCAACGGAGTGTCGGGGGGAAGGGGAGGGGACGACATCTCGCCCTCGAGGATCTCGGCGGGAAGGTCCTCGCGGCGGATCTCGTCGGCGGGGGAGAGGATCATCAGCCGCTCCACGACGTTCTTCAGCTCGCGGACGTTGCCGGGCCAGCGGTAGCCCTCGAACGCCTCGAGCGCTCCCGGGGAGAGTGTCTTGGGCCGTCGCCCGAACCGCAGCGACGCCTGCTGGAGGAAATGCCGCGCGAGGAGCGGGACGTCCTGTCGCCTTTCGCGCAGGGGAGGCACGGCGATCGGCACGACGGCCAGCCGGAAGAAGAGGTCTTCGCGGAACGTCCCGCGGCGGATCTCCTCGGCCAGGTTCTTGTTGGTCGCCGAGAGGACCCGCGCGTCCGAGGAGATCGCCTTGCTCCCCCCGACGCGCGTGAACCTCCCTTCCTGCAGCGCCCGGAGCACCTTGGACTGGGTCCGCGCCGACATGTCGCCGACCTCGTCGAGGAAGAGCGTCGCGCCGTCGGCCTCCTCGAACTTCCCGCGGCGGTCCTCGGCGGCGCCCGTGAAGGAGCCCTTCATGTGGCCGAAGAGCTCGGACTCGATCAGCTCCTCCGGGATCGCGGCGCAGTTGACCTCGACGAGGATCGAGTCGGCGCGCTCGGACTGGCGGTGGATGGACCGCGCCACGAGCTCCTTGCCGGTGCCGTTCTCGCCGGTGATGAGGACCCTGGCGTCGGTCGGCGCCACGCGCGCGATCTCGCGGCGGAGCTGCTCCATCGCGGGAGACTCTCCGAGCAGCGTCGCCTCGGATTCGCTGCGGCCGCGGAACGAGGCGACCTGGGCGAGCAGGTCGCGCCGCTCGATTGCCTTCTGGGCGGTCAGGATCACCCGCTCCAGCGAGAGCGGTTTCTCGAGGAAGTCGTAGGCGCCCAGGCGCACGGCTTTGACCGCCGTCTCCACGTTCGCGTGCCCCGAGATCATGACGACCGGGATCTCCGAGAGCCGCCCATCCGCCGCCTCGAGGACGGAGAGCCCATCGCGGTCGCGCAGCCAGACGTCCAGGAACGCGAGGTCGAAGTTCTCCTCGCGCAGCCGCCGCAGGCCCTCCTCCCCGGACTCCGTCGCGGTGACGGCGTACCCCTCGTCGGCCAGGATCTGCGAGAGCGTCTCCCGGATCGCCTTCTCGTCGTCGATGACGAGGACGCGCCGTCTCTTCATGCGGCCGGCAGCTCGATGATGAAGCGGGCGCCGCGGGGCCGGTTCTCCTCGACGCGGATCGTGCCGTTGTGGTCGGCGACGATGCGCGAGACGATCGCGAGGCCGAGCCCGGTGCCGCGCCCCTTGGTGGTGAAGTCGGGCAGGAAGAGCTTCTCGCGGTCGCGGGCCGGCACTCCGCGGCCGGTGTCGGCGACCTCGATCGTCACGCCTCGCGAGTTCTCCGAGAGCGCCACCGTGATCTCTCCCGAGGAGCCGCACGCCTCGAGCGCGTTGTCGAGGAGGTTGATGAGCGCCCGCTTGATCTGCTCCGGGTCGAGCAGGACCTGCTCGCGGCGAAGGCGCGACTCCACGCGCAGCGTGACTCCGTCGCGGGCCCCCTCGAAGAGGCGCACGGCCGAGCGGGCGAGCGCCGGCAGGTCCGTCGGCTCCGGCCGCATCTCGGGCAGCCGGGCGAACCGGGAGAACTCGTCCACGAGCGATTTCAGGAAATCCACTTCCTCGACGATGACCCGGGTTCCGCGGTCGATCGCCTCGGGGAGGTCCGGGTCGCCGGAGCGCAGCCGCCGCGCGATTCTCTCGGCGGAGAGGCGGATCGGCGTGAGCGGGTTCTTGATCTCGTGCGCGACCCGGCGCGCGACCTCGCTCCAGGCGGCGAGCTTCTGCTCGCGGGCGACGTGCGTCGTGTCCTCGATCGCGAGGACCCAACCGCCCCGCTCGCCGGCCGAGGGCGCGGCCAGAGGCCGCAGCGAAGCCTCGAGGCGCCGCTCGCCTCCGTCCGCGTGCAGGGCGAGCTCCCTCGAGACCGGCGGGCGCGCGCCCGAGAGCGCCTGCTCGACGAGGGAGGCCAGCGGCGCGAGCTCCCCCCGGCGCCGCAGCGTCTCGAGCGTCACTTCCCCTTCGAGGGCGAGCAGGTGGCGGGCCGCGGGGTTGCACACGGTCACGCGGCCGTCGGGGTCGAAGGCGACGACGCCCGTCGTCACGGACTCGAGCACGGTCGAGAGGAGCCGCCGCTCCAGGTCGAGCCGCCGGTTGGTGGAATGGAGCTCCTCGTTGGCCGAGAGCTGCGCGTCGCGCGCTTCCTGGAGACCGGCGGCCATGCGGTTGAAGGAATGGACGAGGGCGCCGATCTCGTCGGAGGCCGGGACCTCCACGCGGGCGGACAGGTCGCCGGAGTGGAGGCGCAGCGTGGACTCCGCCAGCGCGGCGATCGGCCCGGTGATGCGGCGCGCCAGCGTCGAGCCGGTCCAGATGGCCGCGAAGAGGATCGCCAGCGTGATCAGGAGGAACGTCGAGATGTTGGCGGCCTTGATCGCCGGCTTCTGCGCCTCGAGCTTCTTGTAGTCGCTCCAGGCCGATGTGATCGCGTCCAGGGCCCGAGACTCCGCCGGCCCGACACGCGTCCCGGCGGCCCAGAGGAGATCTCCCGACCGAACCAGCGCGCGGTAGCGGTGGGACTGGTCGGGAAGCACCTCGATCTTGACCTCCTGCCCGGAGAGCGCGGCCTTCTTCAACACCTCGGCCGGCAGAGGGTCCACGGCGGGGGTGTTGTCGGCCGCGAGCGCGATCCTCTCGGCGCCGCGGTAGACCTCGATCGAGTCGAGCTTCTCGCTGCGCCGCACCGTTTCGAGGCGGGCATCCTCGGGCAGGCCGGCCTCGCCGGCGAGCGCGCGGGCCTTCTCGAGCGTTTCGTCCACGACTCGCTTTTCCGCCATATCCTGGACCGCCCGCGACCTCTCGACGACCTCGCGGACGGGTGTCGAGAACCATCGGTCGATGGAGCGCTGGAGGAGGCCGGTCGCGGTGAAGAAGAGGAGCCCGATCGGGATCGCGGTCAGCCCGAGGTACGTGACGAGAAGCTTGGTCTGGAAGCGCGAGCCGAGGACTCCGCGGCGCCGCTCGAGCCAGGACTTCAGCAGGATGCGGCAGAGCACGAAGATGACCGCCGCGATCAGCGTGATGTTGAGGTACGAGAGGACGAAGAGCAGGATTCCGCGCGTGATCGTTGCGGGCTCGAGCTCCTGGGTCCGCTGCTCCAGGACCGAGACGAGCGACCAGACGACCAGCACCGCGAGCACCAGGCCCACGATGAGCCGGTTGTCCCGGCGCAGGCGGAGCAGCTCCGTGCGAAGGCTCATCGCTGCGGAACCTTGACCTCGAAGCGGTTGGACTCCGTCCACGGCGTGCGCGAGTCCACCGGGATGATCGTGAAAAGGTATCCCGAGTCGAAGGTCGCCCGAATCTGGACGTAGAGGTTAGTCCTCCAGTCGTTGTGCCCCACCCGGAAGACCAGGAGGTTCTCTCGGGACATCAGGCGGCGCGCGACCTCCGCGAAGTTGTGGGTGGTGTTGCGCTGGAGCGGCCGGCCGTCCATCGTCTCGACGATGACGTACTCGCGGGTCACCGGGTCGTAAGTCACCCCGACGCGGTACCGGCGGGTGTCCATTCGGTCGTCCCAGAACCAGTGGGCGTTGTGGCGGTAGAGGCGAATCTCATAGCGGATGACGGTTTCGAGGCCGGACTCGATCTTCGTCGCGAGCTCCGGGTTCAGCGCCCCCGCCAGGCGGAACCCGACGAACACGTCCGGCCCCCGGGCGTCCGCCCGCAGCGCCTCGACCCGGGGCTTCTCCTGCTCCGCCGGGACCGCCAGGGAAACGGCCAGGAGCGCGACGGCGAGCCCCCGCGCCTTGTGAAGAGACACGGAACCATTCTAGTAGGGGAGGGCCTTGCGCCCTGCCGCCCCTGGCGGGGCTTGCCCCGCCCGGTGATCGGGGGCCTTGCGCCGGCCTACGAGACGATGCCGAGGGATTTGGGTTGGGAGACTTCGGACGAAGCCGCCGGTGCGTGGAGGGCGGCTTCGATGGCTCGCGCGAACTCGATGTGGAGGGCGTGGCCCGCCTTGCGCGCGTAGATGTGGCCCGAGAGGGGGCGGCCCAGGAGCGACAGGTCGCCGACCAGATCCAGGATCTTGTGGCGGACGAACTCGTCGCGGAAGCGCAGCGGCCCGGAGATGACGCCGGAGTCGTCGAGGACCACCGCGTTGTGGAGGCTGCCCCCGCGAGCCAGCCCGCGGGCGCGCATCGCCTCGACTTCCCTCGCGAACCCGAAGGTCCGGGCGGGAGCGATCCGCGCCGAATACTCCTCCGGACGGACCGGAAGCGTCAGCGTCTGCTTGCCGACGATCGGGTGCGGGAAGTCGATCTCGTACGTGATCGTGAGGCCGGTGCCGTCCGGCTGGAAGGAGATCGTGCGGTCGCCGCGGGTCACCTCGACGGGGCGGTCCAGGGAGAGGGGCTCGACGCGCGCGTCCTGGCGCTCGAAGCCCGCGGCATGGAAGAGGCGGACGAACGGCAGCGCGGAGCCGTCCAGGATCGGGACTTCCGGCCCGTCGAGCTCGACGAGGCAGTTGTCCAGGCCCTCGCCCGCGGCGGCGGAGAGCAGGTGCTCGACCGTCCCGATCGAGATGCCGTCGGCGGTCAGCGTCGTCGCGTAATCGAACGTCGCGGCGGACGTCAGCCTCGCCGGAACCGGACGGTCGGGCTGGCCCCGGCGCACGAAAACGATGCCGTGATTCGGGGCGGCCGGCCGGAAATGGGCGCTGACCGGATGACCCGAATGCAGTCCGACGCCTTCGATCGAGACGCTGGTGCGGAGAGTTGTCTGGGACCTCAAACATCCCGTTCTTTCGCAGCATCGGTGCCAGAGCAGAAGGAACTCGCTGTTTTCGGACATCTCGCACCTTTTCAACGACTTGGCCGAAAGGAAGAAACGTAGTCGCTTCGGTCATCTGTTGCGGCTGCGCCACAAAGGCGTGGCTCCGGCGCCACAGGGTTGCGCGGAAACCGTGGACTACACTGCGACGCGCGATGTCGAGGGGAGAGTCGAAAACGGCGAAGGCGGCGCCCGCGATCAAGACCGTGGCGACGAACCGCAAGGCCTTCCACGAGTACTTCATCGAGGACCGGGCGGAAGCGGGCCTCGCGTTGACGGGGACCGAGGTCAAGTCGCTCCGGGAGGGGCGCGCGCAGCTGAAGGACTCCTACGTCAGCTTCCGCGGGGGCGAGGCGTTCCTCGTCGGCGCGCACATCTCTCCTTACGGGGCCGGCTCGTGGACCAACCACCTGCCCGAGCGGGACCGCAAGCTCCTCCTCCACCGGCGCGAGCTCGACCGCTGGGCGGGCGCGGTCGCCACGAGGGGCGTCTCCTGCGTGCCGCTCTCGCTCTACTTCAAGGGCGCGCGGGCCAAGGCCGAGATCGCGCTGGTCAAAGGCAAGAAGCTCCACGACAAGCGAGACGCGATCCGCGACCGGGATCTGAAGCGCGAGGCGGATCGGGCGATGCGGCGGCGATGAACGCCTCAGCGGCTCCCTCGTTCCGACTCCGATCCGTC
>DATFQY010000194.1:0-22427 GCA_035263845.1 Thermoanaerobaculia bacterium
GGATAGTCGAGGGAGGCGTGGATGGCGTACGGGAACCTCAGGAAGGAAGCGTCGATCCCGCGGTTGGACGCGAACCTCACCGCCTTGACTCCCCAGAAGAGGAGGTAGTCCACCGAGGTTGCGGCCGATGAGCCCAGGCAAACCAGCAGGTAGAGGACGGCGGCCGCGCCCACCGCGAAGGCAGACCCGGCGATGGCGCCGCCTCGAGGCAACGGCCCGCCGGGCTTCACCGGAGCGCGGCGCCAGGCGAGCGCGGCCGCCGCCGAGAGGACCAGGAGCGGAAGCGCCAGGTTCGCGATGCTCCAGCGGATCCCGACGAGCGAATACGCGGTCGCCTCGATCGTCAGCGCGACCGCTCCCGCGCCCCAGGCGACCGACAGTCGGGCCGGCAGGGAGAGCCCTCGCACGCGCGGGTGCCACGCCGCGCCCGCCCCGAGAAGGGCGAGGGCCGCCTGGGCAGCGAAAAACAGGACGCCGCCCTGCATCAGCGCGACATCCTTTCGTAGACGGCGCCCTTCTCGCCCTGGAAGACCAACCTCAAGCCCTCCAGGTTTTCCGGCTTTCCGAAGACCAGGACGTACTTCGCCCACTCGCCGTGAGGACCGGACATCTCGAAGTAGGAAGAAGGCAGACCGAGCTGCCGGTCCAGGAGGCCCAAGGAAACCATGAACAGATACATCTGCTCGCCGCGATCCGTCGTGCGCACCGTGTAGGAAACGTCGGGCGGCACGTGGGAACGGACCTCGTCGAGGAAGTGCCACATCTCGGCAAGCCTCGGGTTGGTGTAGTCCAGCGGAGTCGCCGGGACGCGAAGCGGCGCGCGCCAGGGAAGCCTGGAGGCCGTGAGGCCCGCGACCAGCGCGGCGACGGCGGCCGAGAGCCAAAGGAGTGGCATCGAAACTGGCCGCCGTGCGGAAGGAGCCGCGGCCGCCGCAACGACTCGCGATTTCGAAGTTCGACGAACGGTTCCTCCAACGGCCGACGCCGACACGACGAGGACCGTCGCGAGCAAGATCAGAAAACCCGGCGGGAACCCCGGAGGCCGATACGTCAGGACGATTCGGTGGTCGCCCCGCGGAACGCGGAGCGCGAGGAACGGGCCGTTGGCGAGAGTCGCCGGGACCAGGAGGCCGTTCTCGTCGCGGGCGGTCCAGCCGCCGTCCTGGACGAGGCTGCCGACGATCCAGGCGCCGGAGGTTCCGGCCTCCGCGTGGATACGAAAGGAGATGCGGTTGCCGGATTCGCGATATTCGGAAATCTCGACCGGAATGTTCTCGAGCATTCCCTCGCCGCCCAGGACGAAGGCCTGCTCTTTCCACTCCGACTTCGAGGACAGCGCTCGCGCCGGGGCCCCGAAGAGGGTGAAGGCGTTCCATGAGAGCCCGGCGGGCTTGCCGCTTCCCGCGATGAGCGTGATCTTCTGCGGCGCGAAAACCCGCGGCAGGACATCCCGGTTTTCGAAGACCGTTCCGTCCGCGCCGGAATAGACCGGCCGCCACTTCTCGCCGGGCGACGCGCGGCCCGGCGCCGACAGCAGGTACCGGACATTCAGGAAGTCGAGAGCCGAGCAGTTGACGTTGCGGAGCTGCTTGAACTCCTCCTTCGCCGGGTACCCGCAGGTTGCGTCGAGAAACTCGATGTAGTCGAGGCGCTCGACCGGGTCTTTCGTTCGGACGTCTTCCAGTCCCGCGAAGATGCTGCTGTCGGGAAAGAGGACCGTGCCCTCGCCCGCGACGCGAAAGGTTCCGGGCCGGGAGCGCAGAAAGGCGAGCATCGGGGTGTCGGGGTAGAGATCCGCCGGCGACCCGAATCGGTAGAGCCGCATTCCCTGGTAGAGCAGCTCCGCCGCGGCGATCGCAGCGAGCGTTGTCGAGAAGACGGCCACGCTCTTCGGACCGGGCCGCAGGCGCACCGCGAGGAACAGCACCGCCGCAGCTCCGAGACAGATCCACGCGATGGTGAAGGCCGCCTTCTGGGAATCCAACCCTCCCGAGGCGAGGTGATCGGGACGAAATCGTTGGTAGGTCCAGATCCCGAATGCCGCCAGGGCGGCGGGGCTGGCGAGAAAAAGCCAGACGCTTCTCCTTCGCCCGACCGAATCCGCGGCCAGGCGGTCGAGCTCGAAGGCGGCGATCGCCGCCCCTGCCAAGGGAACCCAGGTCAGGTAACGGAGGATGAACATCATCCCCAAGACAGGTGTCAGAACGGCAATCTCGAAAAACGGCCACAAGCCAACCGACGCCCCGAGGCCGGCGACGAGCGGAACGAGCAGCGCGAGCTCGGCCCGCTTGCGGCGCGAGCCCGGCCGGAAAATGCAGAGCGCCCCGGCCCAGCCGAGGACACCGAAGTAGCTGAGCGCCATCTCGGGAAAGGAGCCCACCGCCTCCTTGAGCATGGGCGAGTCCACGGCGTCTCCGAGAGCGCGGGGAAACGCCGCCGTCACGAGTCCATAACGCCAGAGGGGCCCGTGCGGCACGGCTCGCACCGGAAGACGGTCGCGAAACTCCCGCGCGACGGGGACGCGACTCGATTCCGCGATGGCCAGCGCCTGAGGAAGAAGGAGGAACGCGGAAAGGCCGCAGGCGAGGGCACCGCAAACGAGCACGCGCCGCAGCGCGGCGGCCGGACGCGCCGGGTCGTCCCAGACCGCCCGCCCGAGGATCCACAGCAGCAGGAAGAGGACTCCGAGCACCGCCGTCTCCGGATGCCCTCCCAACGCCCAGCAAAGAAGGATCGCGGCCAGGGCGGCCATCGCCCGTCGCCGCACCCGCTCGTCGCGGAGGCGCTCCATCGCGAAGAGCGCCCAGGGGAACAGGCAGAGGACGGTCGTGTGCGGGAAGAGGATCCACGGCGTCATCGCCCCGGAGAGGCCGAAGCACGCCGCACCGAAGAGGGCGCTCATCCGCGAGACGCCGAGCTCGGTCAGCCAGAGCCACGCTCCCAGAAGCGCCAGGAAGAGCTTGACCGCCGCCGCGAAGGTGAAGGCGTGCGCCAGCGGAAGGGCGAACATCAGGAACGTCAGCGGCGAGAAGGCAGCCGACTGCGCGTTGGCGGCGAGCGCCATCCCCGACCCGTTCCACCGCTGGCGCCACGGGAGCGTCCCTTCCTTCCACGACATCCGGACCGCCTTGGCCCACGGCGCCATGTGGGTCGCGATGTCGTTCAGGTTGGGGTTGTAGCGGTCGACCGCACCGGCGGTCGCGCTCCACGGAAGGATGAGCTTGGCGTGATCGGTGGGAAGGATCGTTTTCCCCGTGAACAGACCCGGCGCGATGAAAACAACCGGGACCAGCCAGAAGGCCAGCAGGTACCGCCATGAAGGCGGGCGGCTCAGCCATCGCGCGACGAGCACGGCCGCCGCTCCGACGAGAGCGTAGAGAAGCAGCAGCAAAAGCGTCGTCATCCGCGCGACGCGAGCCCGCGCGGGCGCAGGAGCAGCCAGATGGAGGCGGCCATCGTCAGCACGGAGATTACGGAACCGGCGAGAAAACTGTCGGGCAGGTAACGCAGGACCGCCGTGTGGCGGCCGGGAGGGACCCGGAAAGCGAGGAAGGCGTGGTTGTAGCGGATGAGCGGAGCACGCTCGCCGTCGATCGTCAATTTCCAGCCCGGCCAGGACGTCACCGACGTTCCCACGAGGGCGGCGCTCGCGGCGTTGACGTCGAGCCTCATGCTCTGAGGCCCGTAAGCGGCGATGTCCACCTTCGCGTCGCCGTTCTTCTGGAAGGCCGATCCCGGCGGCGCGGCCTCGCCGACGACGCCCTCCTCCCCGAAATCGCGAATTCCTTCGAGGTGACGCATCTCGGCCGCGTTGTCGGCCGCGTAACGGAGCTCCCGCGGAACGAAGGCTCGCGGCAGAACGTTCGGGTTCTCGAAGAGCTTGGCCTCTTCCCCCCGGTAGAGGAGCTTCCACCCCTCGGGCGCCGGGTGGCGGGGCGGCGTCAGGACGTAGCGCACGTTCAGGAAGGAGAGGAACGGTCGCGTTGGATCGTCCACTCGGTTGTACCAGACCGGCTGCTGGACGCACCAGAGCGGGAAAGTGTCGAAGAGCGGCTTGAAGGTCATCGCCTCATAGCCGCGCACGTCTTCGAGCTCGTAGAGAGCGGCGATGTTCGGAATGAAGATGTAGCCCACGGCGGTCATTCGGTAAGGCTCATCGCGCGGGATCGCGGCCAGGGATTTCATCGGCGGATAGAAAGCCCGGTTGGCGTACGTCGGATAGAAGCCTCCCTCGTCGAGCCGGCGCTGAACCGCGAGGAGCACGATCGCCGAGAGGAGGAACGCCGTATCCGCGCCGCGCCGCCGGAACGCGAACCACGCGCCGGCGCAGAGAAGCAGCGGGATCGCCTCACAGAGCGTCCGGTAGAGAAAGTGGCCGGGCGGCATCTCCAGCTCCGGAAGGTGGGGCTGGGCATGCTGGTAGAGGAACGCGATCAGGACGAGGCCCGCGGCCGCCGTCCCGGCGAAGACCGGAGTCGCGCCGCCTTCCAACAGCCTCTCCATCCCGAGAGCGGCCAGCGCCGCGGTCGCGAACGCGCCGAAGAAGACCATCCGTTCGTTCAAACCAATGTCGAAGCCAGGCAGTTTGGAGAGAGCGTCCATGATCCCGGGAAACCGGGCTCCGATCGCGACTCCGAACACGCCGACGAGGAGCAGGGCCCACTTCTCCCGGCGCCTCGAAAGAAGGCCGACCGCCGCGAACGGCCAGAGAACGGAGCCCGCGTAGCCGGTCGGCTCATGGTAGCCCTCGATGACGAGCCCCTTGCCCGAGAAGCCGTAATAGAACGGCATCAGGTTCGGAATGGCGCGGCGAATCGAGCTCGGGATCGGCATCGAGCGTTTGGACTTCGCGTAGATCTCCGTCCGGAAGAAGTGCTCCGCGGTGTGCGGGAGCGCTCTGGACAGCGGCAGCAGAAGGACGGCGGAGAGACCCAGTGTCAGGACCCCCGCGACGAGCGAGAGGAGGAATGGACGCAGCCGCCGGCCCTTGCCCGCGACGGCGAGCTCGAAGAGGAACCAGATTCCCGCGCCGGCAAAGCAATGAAGGAGGGACTCCGGGTGGCCGGAGGTCAGGATCAGAAGGAGCGCGATGACCGTGAGGGCGACCGACCGGCGGCCCGGCTCGGAGACGAGGCGCCGCAGGCCCAGCAGGAGCAGCGGAAAGGGGGCGGCCGCGGGGGTCAGCGGATAGCCGGCGTAGAAGACCAGGTAATCGCAGAACGTCCAGCCGATAGCGCCGAAGAGGGAGGGAAGCTCTCCGCACTTCAGGTCGCGAAGGAAGAGGTACGCGCCGAGAAGGGCCAGGAAGAAGTGCGCCGCCATCTCGAAGGACCACGCCTGCGCCAGTGGAAGAAGAAACCCGAACCATGTCGTCGGGTGAAAAACCGCGGGCTGCTGGACGGCAAGGAGCGGCTCCCCTGCCAGGACGAAGCGATTCCAGAGAGGAAGTCGCCCGTTTCGCATCGCCTCGCGGACCGCCTTGCGCCACGGGATCTCCTGGTAGACGACGTCGCCGAGCGCCCGGTTTTGCGTCGGCTGCGTCCCGAAGTACGGCGCGAGGTGGCCGAGCGGCTCGGCCTGGTAGGTGATGTCGATCGGCGCGTAGACGCCCGCGGTGAGGAGCGCCTTCCCCACCAGGAGAAACGGCCCGAGCGCGAGAATGACCCGGACCCAGGGCCGAATCGGAGAAACGAAGCGGTTGGCGAGGAAGAGAGCCGCCGCCACTACGCCGAAGTACACGGCGAGCAGCCGCAAGACGAGCAGAAACACGCCGGGTCAGTCTACCCGGACCTCCGACGTCCGCGCCTGGTCTCTTCTGACCCGCGTGGTCGCCATCGAAAGCGCGTCAGCGAGATCGCGCCGCCCCCGTCGAACACGACGCCCTCCCGCATTAGGAGGTGGCGCTGAATGTCGGCCATCGGACCCCCGTCGCCGCGGAGACTGACCCGGCCCTGCGCGTTGATGACGCGATGCCAGGGGATGCGGCTCCCCTCGGGCAGGGCCGACAGAGCGTAGCCAACGAGGCGGGGCTGGCCGGGCAATCCGGCGAGGCGGGCGATCTGGCCGTAGGTGGCGACGCGGCCGCGCGGGATCCGCGCGACGACGTCATAGATGCGGCGGTGTTTCGGTTGCTCGGAGCGCCCTAGAACGGCCACCACTTCGCGGGGAGGTTCTTGGCGAGGTCGTTGTAGAGGATGACCGAAATCAAAGCGAGGATCATCAGGAAGCCGACCTGGAGGATTCGCTCCTTCACGGCGAGGGAGAAGTCTCGGCGGGCGGCGCTTTCGACCGTCAACAAGAACAGGTGGCCGCCGTCGAGGACGGGGATTGGCAGGAGGTTGAAGATTCCTAGCTGGAGCGAGATCGCCGCCATCAGGGCCGCGAGCGGGACAGCGCCGGTGCGGGCGGCTTCGCCGGAGAACTTCGCGATGTCGAGGGGGCCGGACATCGTCCGGATGCTCGCGCGGCCGACGAAGAGGCGGCCGAGGATCGCCAGCGTCATCCGGAAGTCGCTCTGGACCTTCCGCCAGGCTTCGACGGCAGCCTGGCCCGGCGGGAAACGCTCGACGACTTCTTCCAGGTCGGCGGCGACCTGGACTCCCACCTTCCAGCTCCCGTCGGGATCGTGTTTCGGAGAGATCATCGCCGTGCTCAGCTTGCCCTTGCGCAGGTAGGTGATCGGGAAGGGTCCGGGCGCCGCGGCGGAGATCCCCGCGACGAACTTGGTCAGGATGTCCTCGGGCGCGCCTTTGATCTGCTTGCCGGCGATCGAGACGACGATGTCGCCCTTCTTCAGCCCCGCCTTGTCGGCCGGATCGTTCGAGACGATCATGACGATCCTCGGCTCGCGCGGCGCTCCCGGAAAGAGGCCAACCTCGCCGATGTCGTACTTCGTCGCGGCGCGGGGAACGACCTGCGCGTGCATGTGCTGGCCGTTGCGGTCGAACTCGACGTCGAGCTTCTGGCGCGCGTTCATCGCGAAGAGGAACTGCGCGTCGCGCCACCGCGGAGTCTCGGTGCTATCGATCGAGACGATGCGGTCGCCCGGCTGGATGCCCGCCGTGGCGCCGGGAGACCCGGGCTCGACCTGCTTGACCACCGGCGGCTGGAGCTCATAGGCGGGAACGCGGACTCCGACGGAGAAAACCGTCGCGTGCAGGACCAGCGCGAGGACCAGGTTCATGAACGGCCCGGCCAGGAGAATCAGCGCCCGCTGCCAGCGCTTTCCCACCGGCGGCGCCTCGGTCGAGGTCCCGTCGGCCAGCGTGGACTCATCGGGCCCGAGCCCGATGACCTTGACGTAGCCGCCCAGCGGGATCGCCGAAACGCGGTAGTCCGTTCCCCTCCAGTTCCTCCCGAAGAGCCGCTTGCCGAAGCCGATCGAGAAGACCTCGACGGGGAACCCGAAGGCCTTGGCGACCGCGTAGTGGCCGAACTCGTGGACGACGACCAGGACCGAAAGGACCAGGATCAGGGCCAGGGTGTTCTCGATAATGCTCAACCGAATGCTCCTTGGGCCGTTACCGCTTTCGCCTTCCCGGTGAGTGAGTTGACCGCTTCCGTCGCCCTCCGCCGAGCCATCCGATCGATCTCTTCGGCTTCTTCCAGGCTCCCCGGCGAGGGGACCCGCCCGGCGGCGGAAGCCGTATCGGCGACCGTTCGAACGATCCCCGGGAACGAAATCTTCCCGTCGAGGAAGGCCGCCACGGCGACCTCGTTGGCCGCGTTGACGACCGCCGGCATGCCCCCCTCCGAGAGGGCGGCGCGCGCGAGGCCGACCAGCGGATAGCGCTCCGGCTCGACGTCGTAGAACTCGAGCTTCCCGACGTCCACGAGGTCGAGCCTGCCGAAGGGGTTCGCGAGCCTCTCGGGATACGAGATCGCGTACAGGATCGGGAACTTCATGTCGTTGATCGAGATCTGCGCGAGGTACGACCCGTCCACGAACTCGACGAGCGAGTGGATGACGGACTGCGGGTGGATGACGACGGCGATCTTCTCGGGCGGAACCTCGAAGAGGAAGTGTGCCTCGATGATCTCCAGGCCCTTGTTCATCATCGTCGCCGAGTCGATCGTGATCTTCGGGCCCATCTTCCACGTCGGGTGCGCGAGGGCATCCTGGACCGTGATGGATTCGAACGTGGAGATCTCGCGCTTGCGGAACGGGCCGCCGGAGGCCGTCAGAACGAGTCGGTCCACCTCGGCCTTCGTTCCGCCGCGGAGGGCCTGGTGGATGGCGCAGTGCTCGGAGTCCACGGGAACGATCTCGGCGCCGTTCTTCTTCGCCGTCGACAGGATGAGCTCGCCGGCGACGACGAGCGTTTCCTTGTTCGCCAGGGCGAGGCGCTTTCCGGCCGCTGCGGCGGCGTAGGCGGAGCGCAGGCCGAGCGCGCCGACGAGGCCGCCGACGACGACGTCCGCGCTGGGATGCGCGGCGGCCTCCTCCAGGCCTTCGTGACCCGCGACGATGCGGGCGGAGAGGCCGCCGGGAAGGAGCGCCTCGAGCTTTTTCGCTTCCTCGGCGCCGGCGACCGCGATGAGCTCCGGGCGATGCCTCGCCGCCTGCCGGGCGAGCTTCTCGACCGACCTGCCCGCTGCCAGAGCGACGACCTCGTAGCGGTCCGGGAACGCCTCGACAACGTCCAGTGCCGATTGGCCGATCGAGCCGGTCGAGCCGAGGACCGAAAGCCTTTTCATAGGAAACCGCGGATTATAGCGGCGGGGACGGCTCGTCCTACATGTGGCCGACGAAGATGGCGAGCACCGGGGCGGCGAAGAGCAGGGAGTCGATCCGGTCGTAGAAGCCGCCGTGGCCGGGGAGGAAGACACCCGAATCCTTGACGCCGGCGCCGCGCTTCCAGAGGGATTCGACCAGGTCGCCGATCTGGCCGGCCGAGGAGGCGAGCGCGCCGGCCAGGGCGCCTCGCGCCGTTCCCAGCTCCGGCAGGACCCACCATGTGCCGGCCGCCGCGCCGACGAGCGCCGCCCCGACGAACCCCCCGATCGTTCCCTCCCAGGTCTTCTTCGGCGAGACGGTGGGCGCGAGCTTTCTGCGGCCGAAGTTTTTTCCGACGTAGTAGGCGAAGGAGTCGCAGCCCCAGACGATCATGAAGAGAAAGAGGACGCCCCGTGGCGTGACTTCGCGAATCGCCATCATCCCGATGGACGGAAGGGCCACGAGGAGCAGCCCCAGGACGGTCGAGCCCGCGCCCGCGAGCGCCGATCCGACCTCGACGGACGAAGCGAGCTCGGCGAAGGCGGACAGGACCGCCACGAGACCGATGACGAGGATGATGTGGGTCTCCCGCGGAGGAAGGATCGGGAAGAAGCCCGGAGCGGCGACGAAGAGGAGCACTCCCCCGCCCATCCCGACGGTCTTCGCGACCGGATGGCCCGTCTTCTCCGCGATCCGATAGAACTCCCAGAGCGCTCCGAGGGTGATCAGCGCCACGAGCAGGTCGAAGACAAGGGGCGGCGTGAAGAACAGGATGCCGAGGACGATTGGAATCGCGACCGCCGCCGCGGCCTCTCGTTTGAAGGCCAATCCTCTCCCTAAGTCACCGAGGCTCTCCCCATTGTCATTCCCAGCGCAGCGAGGAACCTACTCTCGTCGTGCCTGACCGAGGGTGGATCCTTCGCTTCGCTCAGGATGACAAGGGGGAGGCTCACCCGGCCGCTTCTCCGGGTGTGCGCCGCTCCTCGATGACGCCGCCGTAGCGGCGCTCGCGCTTCTGAAAGTCGAGGATCGCTTCGAAGAGGTGCCGCTTGCGGAAGTCGGGCCACAGAGTCGGCGTGACCCAGATCTCGCTGTAGGCGATCTGCCAGAGGAGGAAATTGGAGACCCGCATCTCGCCGCTCGTCCGGATCAGCAGGTCGGGGTCCGGCAGGCCGGCCGTCCCGAGGCGCGAGCCGAGCGTCTCCTCGTCGATCTGCTCGGGCGTCAGGCGGCCGGAGGCGACGTCGTTGGCGAGCGAGCGGCAGGCGTCCACGATCTCCGTGCGGCCGCCGTAGTTCAGCGCGATGTTGAAAGTCATCCCGCGGCAGGAGGAAGTCGCGGCGAGGCCCTTGGACAGCTCCTTCTGGACGGACGCGTCGAGCTCGTTCATTCGGCCGACGACGCGGAAGCGGATGTCGTTCTTGAGCAGGTTCGCCAGCTCGCGGTTCAAGTACTCCTTCAGCAGCGACATCAGGGTGACGATCTCGAAGCGCGGGCGCTTCCAGTTCTCGACCGAGAAGGCGTAGAGGGTCAGTGCGTCGAGTTCCAGGCGCGCGCATGTCTCGACGGTCTCGCGTACCGAGGCGATGCCGGCCCGATGCCCCTCGACGCGCGGCGACCCGCGCTGGCGGGCCCACCGGCCGTTGCCGTCCATGATGATCGCGACGTGCCGGGGCAGGCGGGAGAGGTCGATCTCGTCGAGAAGCTCCCGCTCCGGCGATCCCGGAGAGGCCACGTTGTCCTTTTCGATCACGGAGTCAGTTTAGCCCCAAACCCTCGTAATGAACGCGGAGGAGGGTCAGGCCGCAGGCCGGGGCCTTCGCGGAGAGGAGGGATCGGTCGCCGGTCTCAAGGAGCCGGCGGACCCGGTCGGCGGGGACGCGGCCCCTGGCGGAGTCGGCGAGGACGCCGCAGATGGAGCGGACCATCCCTCGCAGAAAGGCCTCGCCACGGAAGAGAGCGCGGATCTCATCGCCGGCCTCCTCGATTCGGACGAAGTGGAGGACCCGCACCGTGGGCTCGTTCGCGGGAAGGCGGACGCCGAACACGCCGAAGTCGCGGCGCCCCGGCAGAAACTCCGCGGAGCGGCGCATCTTCACCGCGTCCGAACGGCTCGAGATCGGAGCGACGAAGGAAGCCTCCTTCGGCGGCACGACCCGCGCGCGACTCCAGCGGTAGAGGTACTCCTTCCACGCCGCGTCGCGGCGGGCGTCGAAACCGGACGCCGCCTCGGCGACCGACAGAACCCGGACGTCGGCCGGCAGGTGGGCGTTGACGCCGTCGCGAACGCGGTCGGGATCGCGGCGGCGCTCGAGGTCGAAGTGCACGACCTGGCCCTCGGCGTGCACTCCCGCGTCGGTCCTTCCGGCCGCGCTCGCCCTCGGCTCCTCGCCCGAGAATCGCGCGAGAGCCTCCTCGAAGACGCCCTGAACGGTCCGGTCCGCGTTCTTCTGGATCTGCCAGCCGCGAAAGTCCGTCCCGATGTAGGAGAGGACGGCCAGGTAGCGCGTCATCCGGCCTCCTCGGAGGGGAGGGGCGGAGGAGCGGAGGGGCGGAGGAGAGGGATGAGGAGCAACGCCGCGAACGGGAGGTACTCGGCGGCGAGGATGAGACCGGATGAGACGCCGGGGAGCGGGTAGAGCAGCGCGTAGGAGAGCGGGATCGAAAAGCTCAGGTAGAGAAATGCGGAGTCTCGGAGCTTCGCAGCAAAAGGAAGGACCCAGAGGAGGTACCAGGGATAGAGCGTGGGAGCCAGGATCAGGAGCGCGGCGAGGCTCGCGAAGACCGCGCGGTCGTCGCGGCGCACACGCACGCCGATCCCGATGAGCAATGCCGCCAGAACAAGCCCCAGCAGGGCGCGCGCGAAAAACGCGGAGTAGAAGTAAGGAAAGACTGCCTGCATCCAGCCGGGGTGGCCCCATCCGTTCTTCAAACCGAGAAAGGCCTCTTTCGCCCGTTCCGGGATTTGCAGGGTGTCCATCAGGCCGACCGCGCTTGAGTACAGCGGCGAATTGAAATCCCAGCGGGTGGCGTACTGATCCATTCCTCCAAAGGGAGAAACTCCGGGACGGCTGGCGGAGAGCCAAAGGGCCGCCGCCGCCAGGCCCGCCGCGGCGAGGAATTTGCAGCGTCCTCTCCGAATGAGAGGAATCGCCGCGGCCAGGCTGATGTACTTGGTCAGGGCGGAGAGGGCGAAGGAAACGCCCGCGAGGGCCTGGCGGCGATGGTGCAGATGGGCGAGACAGGCCAGAAGCAGCGCGACACCGACCGAATCGAGATGACCCTGGCCGGCAGTCTCCGTCACCGGCAAGGGATGAAAGGCATAGAGCGCCGCCGCGTAACCGGCAGCCGGACCGCCGGCGCCCGCCAGCAGCGCGACGACGCCGACGTCCGCGGCGGAGACGAAGGTCTTCCAGACGAGGAGGCTCCCGCCGGCGCCGAACACGCGGAACGCGGCCTGGGCCGCCGGCGGGTAGACGCTCCGGACGTCGCGGTGGCCGAGCCGGCCGTGGATCCGCGGCGCGAACGCGGAAACGCGGGGGTCGTCGGGAGCAAACGCGTACGGAGAGATCCCCTTCGAAGCGATCCGGCCGTCCCACAGATACCGCCAGACGTCGTCGGAGAGGTCCGGGGCCCGCAGCAGCAGCGTCGCGCGCAGCAGCGCGGCGCACCCCAGGACGAAAGCGCGGCTCGATGGAGTTAAGATCCGCGCGGCCCGAAGCGAAATCCCGGCGGCGGCGAGAAAGAGGAGAAAGTACGCTTCGAGGTGATTCCTGGCGTCGGGCGCGAGAAGAAAACCGACGGCCACGAGCTCGGCCGCAGCGAGAAGGAGCCAGCGGTTAGAGAGATGTCGAATCAGACCACGCAGATCGCGACGCTCGCCGCCTACTACGCCGTCCTGGCCCTCCTCGCGATGTATGGGACGCACCGCGCGATGATGGTCCGTCTCTACTACCGCCACCGGCGGGACGTCCCCCGCCCGGTGGGCGAGCTCCCGAAACTTCCGCGCGTCACCGTGCAGCTTCCGATCTACAACGAAGTCTACGTCGTCGAGAGGCTCATCGCCGCCGTCGCGGCTCTGGATTACCCGCGGGAGCTCCTTGAGATCCAGGTCCTCGACGACTCGACCGACGAGACGCGCGACGTCGCGAGGCGCGCGGTCGAGGCGTACCGGCGGCAGGGATACGACATCGCGCACCGGACGCGGAGCGACCGCCACGGCTACAAGGCCGGAGCTCTCCAGGCCGGCCTGGAGGGATCCACCGGCGAGTACCTGCTGATCTTCGACGCCGATTTCGTCCCGCGGCCGGATCTCCTGCGCGAGCTCCTCCCCCACTTCTCGGATCCCGCCGTCGGCATGGTCCAGGCGCGGTGGGAGCACTTGAACCGCGACTACTCGCTGCTGACCCGGATCCAGTCGATCTTTCTCGACGGCCACTTCGTCATCGAGCACACGGCGCGGCACCGCTCGGGCCGATTCTTCAATTTCAACGGCACGGCCGGGATCTGGCGGCGCCGGTGCCTGGAAGAGATCGGCGGCTGGCAGTCCGACACGCTGACCGAGGACCTCGACGTCTCCTACCGCGCGCAGCTCGCCGGTTGGAGATTCGTCTATCTCAAGGACGTCGCCGCGCCGGCGGAGCTGCCGGCGGACATGAACGGGTTCAAGTCGCAGCAGCACCGCTGGACGAAGGGCTCGATCCAGACCGGGAGGAAGCTCCTTCCCGCGATCTTCCGGAGCGGCTACTCCTGGAAGGTCAAGGTGGAGGCGTTTTTCCACCTGACGAACAACTTCTCGCACCTGCTGGTCGTCCTGCTGGCGCTCCTGATCGTGCCGGCCATCGTCATCCGGGAGCGCATCGGCTGGCGGCGGATGGCGATCCTCGACTTTCCGCTCTTCTTCGGCGCGACCTTCTCCTTCATCGCGTTCTACGTCTCCTCCCAGAGGGAGATCGGCCGGGACTGGAAGAGGATGCTCCGGTGGATGCCGCTGCTGCTGTCGCTGGGGATCGGGATGTCGCTGAACAACATGCACGCCGTCCTCGAGGCCCTCGTCAACCGAAAGACGGAGTTCACCCGCACGCCCAAGTTCGGCATCGAGGCGGAAAAGGGAGACTGGAAGACGAAGAAATATCGGGCTTCTGGAAACCTCTCGCTCACGGCCGAGGTGGTGCTCGCGGTCTACTTCTTCGCGGCGATCGTCTTCGCCGTGAAGTACGGATACTGGGTCGGCGTTCCCTTCCTCCTCGTCTTTTTCAACGGCTTCGCCTATACGGCGATCTTCTCGCTCGCGTCACGGCCGCGCCGTCCTCCGGCCCCCGTCCTGCCGCAGGTCGAGGTCCCGGGCTGAGACGCGCTTCTGGCGTAAAGTTAGAGGGAATTGGCGAGTGACCCGGTAAAGAAGGACCCGGTTTGCGGCATGACCGTGGAGCCGAAGTCCGCCGCGGCGAAGAGGGTCTACGGCGGGCGGACGTTCTATTTCTGCGCCACGGGGTGCGCGGAAGCGTTCGACGGGGATCCGAAGAAGTACCTCGAGGGCGGGCCGCGGGGAATGCCAAGGGCGAAGTCCCCCTCACCCCCACCGTCGCCCCCGGGAAGAGGGAGTCCTCCCGGGAGAGCGGGTAGGCAGCCGCCGCTCTTCGAGATCAAGGGGCCGGCCAAGTCGGCGTTCCTCCGGAAGCCGCCGGTCAAGTCGGGCCAGGCGGCGGACGGCGTGCCGGCGGCGATTCCCCCGACGATCTCGCGAGTCTCGCTCGCGATCGAAGGGATGCACTGTGCCTCCTGCGTTTCGACGATCGAGGCGACGCTCCAGGGCGTGACGGGAGTCGCGGAGGCGTCGGTCAACCTCGCCACGGGACGCGCCCAGGTGACCGGACGGGGACTGAACCCGCGCCGACTGATCGAGGCCGTCCGGACCGCCGGCTACCAGGCGCACCCCGCGGGAGAGGAGGAGTCCAGGCAAGCGCAGGACCGGGCGGCCGGGGAGCTGAAGGCGATCCTCGCGCGGACGGCGCTCGCCGCGGCGTTGACGCTTCCCGTTCTCGTCATCTCGATGGCCGACATCCATTTCCCCGGCCGCGACGTCGTCCTGCTCCTCCTGACGCTGCCGGTGTACCTCTATGCGGGCTGGCCGTTCCTGTCCGGCATGGCGCGGACTCTCCAGCACCGGACTGCCAACATGGACACGCTGGTGGGCCTCGGAACGTCGGCCGCGTTCCTGCTCTCCGCGGGGACGACGCTCTTTCCCCGGGCGTTCTCGGCGGCGCGCGCGGGGCACGTCTACTACGAAGCGGTCGGCGTCATCGTCACGCTCGTCCTGCTCGGACGGTATCTCGAGACTCGCGCGCGCGGGCGCACGTCCGCGGCGATCCGCAAGCTCCTCGACCTCGCTCCGAAGAAGGCGAGGCTCCTGCGCGGGGACGTCGAGAAGGAAGTGGACCTCGCCGACGTCGCGGTCGGCGATCTCCTGCGGGTCAAGCCCGGGGACGCGGTGCCCGTGGACGGACGCGTGCGCAACGGAGCCTCGTCGGTGGACGAGTCGCTCGTCACCGGCGAGTCGGTCCCGGTCGAGAAGAAGGTCGGCGACCGGGTCATCGGCGGGACGATCAACCAGCAGGGCGTCCTCGAGATCGAGGCGACCGCCGTCGGAAGCGACACCGCTCTGGCTCAGATCGCGAAGCTCGTCGAGCAGGCCCAGGCGTCCAAGCCTCCGATCCAGAAGCTCGCGGACCGGGTGGCCGGCGTCTTCGTCCCCGCGGTGCTCGCGATTGGCATCGTGTCGTGGGTCGTCTGGTACGTCGTCGGCCCGGAGCCGCGGGCGTTCTTCGCCACGATCGTGCTGGCGTCGGTCCTTCTCATCGCCTGCCCGTGCGCGCTCGGGCTCGCGACGCCGACGGCGATCCTCGTCGGCACGGGCCGGGGCGCTTCCTCCGGCATCCTCTTCCGCAACGCCGACGCCCTCGAGCGAGTGAGGTCGCTGACGATCGCGCTTCTGGACAAGACCGGCACGGTGACGGCCGGAAAGCCGCGCCTGACCGACCGGGTCGTCGTGTCCGGAACCGACGCCGAGGTCCTGGGAATCGCCGCCGCGATCGAGAAGAGCTCGGCCCACCCGCTCGCGGAGGCTCTGGTCTCCGCCGCCGCGGAGAGGGGGATCGAGCTTCCCGAGGTGCAGAACTTCGAGTCGAAGACGGGGCGCGGCGTCGTGGGCAGCGTGGACGGCAAGCGCGCCGTCGTGGGCGGCCCCAAGCTGCTGGCCGAGGAAGGCGTGGACTTCGCCATCGTGGCCGAGGAGATGGAGCGGTTTGCCGCCGAGGGCAAGACTCCCCTGCTCGTCGCGGTCGGAGGAAAGACGATCGGCCTTCTGGCCGTCGCCGACCGCGAGAAACCCTCCTCGCGCGAGGCGGTGCGCAAGCTGCGCGATCTCGGGCTCAAGGTCGCGATGGTGACCGGCGACCGCGAGAAGACCGCGCGGGCGGTCGCGACCCGCGTCGGCATCGACGAGGTCTTCGCGGAGGTCATGCCTTCCGACAAGTCCCTCAAGGTCAAGGAGCTCCAGAGCCGCGGCGAGACGGTCGCGATGGCGGGAGACGGCGTCAACGACGCTCCCGCGCTGGCTCAGGCGGACGTGGGGATCGCGATCGGCGCGGGAGCGGACGTGGCGGTCGAGGCGGCGGACATCACGCTCGTCGGCGGCAACCTCGAGTCCATCCCGCAGGCGATCGCCCTTTCGCGCGAGACGCTCGCGACGATTCGCCAGAATCTCTTCTTCGCGTTCGTCTACAACGTGGTCGGCATCCCGGTCGCGGCCGGCGCCCTCTATCCGTTCACCGGATGGCTTCTCTCGCCGATGATCGCGTCGGCCGCGATGGCGGCGTCCTCCGTCTCGGTCGTCGGCAACAGCCTCCGGCTCGCCCGCAAGAAACTGGTGTGACGGCGGCATTCCTCGCGTTCGCCTGGACCTCCGACCGCGTCGCGGCGGTCGCGGTAGGACTGGCGCTGCTCGTCTTTCTCTACGTCTTCTTCTTCGGCAAGAAGCGCCTTCCCGTCCAGCCGCCGCCGATGGGCCCGCAGGAGATCACGATCGTCGTCGCGGGCGGCTACAAGCCGGACTCGATCACGGCGAAGAAGGGAATGCCGCTGAAGCTCGTCTTCGATCGGCGGGAGACCAACCCTTGCTCGGACGAAGTCGTGCTTCCCGAGTTCGGAATCCGCTACGCCCTTCCTCCCCACACCAAGACGGTCATCGAAGTGATCCCGCAAAGGGAGGGCGAATTCCCCTTTTCCTGCGGCATGAACATGCTCCACGGGAAGATCAAGGTCGTTCCGTAGACAGCGGGCGAAGCGCCCCCACACCTGTCATTCCGAGCAAGCGAAGCGCGGAGGAATCTTGGTGAATGAGCCGCGCGATCCGGAAAGAAGCAACCCGGCTCAACCAGGTAGATCCTTCGCTGCCCTTCGGGCTCGCTCAGGATGACAAGGGCAAGCTGGTCGGCGAAGAAGGATGAACGGTAGCATTCTCTCGTGGGAAAGACGATCCGGGTCACCGAGATCTTTCGGTCGATACAAGGGGAGGGGATGCGGGCGGGGTTTCCGTGCGCGTTCATCCGGCTGACGGGGTGCTCGCTGCGGTGCGTGTGGTGCGACTCGGCGTACGCGTTCTACGGCGGGCTGGAGATGAGCGTCGAGGAGGCCGCGGAGAAGACGCTGGCGATGGGGACGGACCTCGTCGAAGTCACCGGCGGCGAGCCCCTCGAGCAGGACTCCGTCTATCCGCTGATGGAGAGGCTTCTCGACGCCGGCCGGACCGTTCTCCTCGAGACGGGAGGCCACGTCCCCCTCGACCGCGTGGATCCGCGGGTCGTCAAGATCGTGGACGTCAAGGCACCCGGCAGCGGGATGCAAGCCGCCAACCTCCCGGAAAACCTCGAGAAGCTGACCCCGCAGGATGAGATCAAGTTCGTCCTCGCCGACCGGAAGGATTTCGACTGGGCGCTGGAATTCGTGCGGTCGCGCGAGCTCGACTCCAGCAACGTCGTGACGTTCTCGCCGGTCTGGGAATCTCTTTCGGCCACCGATCTCGCCGAGTGGATCCGCGACAGCGGGCGAAAGATCCGCCTCGGCATGCAGCTCCACAAGCTTCTCTGGGGCGACGTTCCCGGCCGATGAAGGCGATCGTTCTTCTCTCGGGCGGACTCGATTCCGCCACGACGATGTTGATCGCGAGGGAGAAAGGATTCGAAGTCTTCGCGCTCTCCTTCGACTACGGCCAGAGACACCGCGTCGAGATCGAGAGGGCGAAGGCGCTCGCGTCGCGATACGGCGCCGCGCGGCATCGGATCGTGCGGCTGGACTTCCCCGCGAGCGGCGCTTCGGCTCTGACCGATCCGGCCAAAACGGTTCCCAAGGACAGCCTCGGCGCCGAGGCGATCCCGGTGACCTACGTCCCTGCTCGAAACACGCTCTTTCTCTCGCACGCGGTCGCGTGGGGCGAAGCGGTCGGCGCCGGGGACATCTTCATCGGCGCCAACGCGCTCGATTACTCCGGCTACCCGGACTGCCGGCCGGAGTTCCTGGAGGCCTTCGAGAGGATGGCAAACCTCGGAACGAAGGCCGGGGTCGAAGGACGCCTCGCCTTCCGCATCCACGCTCCCCTGGTCTCGATGACGAAAGCGGCGATCGTGAAGCGGGGCGCGGATCTCGGACTCGACTTCTCCCTGACGACGTCCTGCTACGACCCTTCGACGGATGGCCGGCCCTGCGGTCACTGCGATTCGTGCCTCATCCGGCAACGCGGTTTCGCCGAGGCCGGGCTGGCCGATCCTCTGGCCTAGGGGCAAGGTTTCTGAATGCAAACATTGGAGTGGTTGCACTTATGATATGAGCGCTTCTAACTAAGATTCTCATGGATGAAACTTGACTAAATCATACTCAATCTCATAAACTCCTCCCGGGTCTGACCCCAGGGAACGTCGTCTCGACAAGGTGCAAGCGGAAATGAGATTCGATCAACTGACAATCAAATCGCAGGAGGCCATCCAGGAGGCCCAGCGCGACGCCCGCGCTCGCGGCAACGCCGAGCTAACTCCGGACCATCTCCTGCTCGCCCTCCTCCACCAGAGCGAAGGCGTCGTCGTCCCGATCCTCCAGAAGCTCGGGGTGGACCCCGACGGGCTGGCGCGCGAGATCGAGACTGACCTCTCGAGGCGTCCGACCGTCTCCGGCGCGTCCGCCGACGCCGCTCCTTCGCGCGAGCTCACGCGGGTCTTCGACCGGGCGTTCGAGATCGCGAAGGACTTCGGCGACGAGTACGTCTCGACCGAGCACCTGCTGATCGCTCTCTCGGAGTCGGACGCGGGGGACGCCTCGCGCCGGCTCTCGAAGGCGGGCGCGAAAAAGGACACCCTGCTGAAGGCCTTGAAGGAAGTCCGGGGCTCGACGCGCATCACCGATCCCAACCCCGAGGACAAGTATCAGGCGCTGAAGCGCTACACGCGAGACCTCACGGACCTCGCTCGCCGCGGCAAGATCGATCCGGTCATCGGCCGCGACGAGGAGATCCGGCGAGTCATCCAGGTCCTCTCCCGCCGTACGAAGAACAACCCGGTCTTGATCGGCGAGCCCGGCGTCGGGAAGACCGCGATCGTCGAGGGCCTCGCCCGGCGCATCCACATGGGCGACGTCCCTGAAGGCCTGAAGAACAAGCGGGTCGTGGCGCTGGATCTCGGCGCCATGATCGCCGGCGCGAAGTACCGCGGCGAGTTCGAGGACCGCCTGAAGGCCGTCCTGAAGGAGATCGAGGAAGCGGCCGGCACTGTCATCCTCTTCATCGACGAGCTCCACACGTTGGTCGGCGCTGGAGCGGCCGAGGGCGCAATGGACGCGTCCAACATGCTCAAGCCCGCTCTCGCCCGCGGGGAGCTTCGCGCGATCGGCGCGACGACGCTGAACGAATACCAGAAGTACATCGAGAAGGACGCCGCCCTGGAGCGCCGCTTCCAGCCGGTCTACGTCGAGGAGCCGACGGTCGAGGATACGATCGCGATCCTCCGCGGCCTGCAGGAGCGCTACGAGGTCCACCACGGCGTGCGGATCACCGACGGGGCGCTGGTGGCCGCGGCGAGGCTCTCCCACCGCTACATCACCGACCGCTTCCTCCCGGACAAGGCCATCGACCTCGTGGACGAGGCGGCGGCGCGGCTCCGGACCGAGATCGACTCGCTGCCGCAGGCGATCGACGAGATCGAGCGGCGCATCGTCTCCCTCGAGATCGAGAAGCGCGCCCTTTCCAAGGAGAAGACGAAGGAGGCGAAGGAGCGGATCGGGCAGATCGAGAAGCAGCTGACCGAGGAGCGCGAGTCCTCCAGCCGGCTGCGCGCCAAGTGGTCCGCGGAGAAGGAAGCGATCCAGAAGATCCGGCAGACCAAGGAGGCGATCGAGGAGGCCCGCAACGCCGCCGTCGAGGCCGAGCGCTCGGGCGACCTCCAGAAGGCCGCGGAGCTGCGCTACGGGCGGCTGCCGCAGCTCGAGAAGGAGATCTCCGCTCTCAACACGCGGCTGGCGGACCTGCAGAAGGGGCAGCCGATGCTCCAGGAGGAGGTCACCGAGGAGGACATCGCGAGGGTCGTCTCCCGGTGGACGGGCGTGCCGGTCTCCAGGATGCTCGAAGGCGAGACCCAGAAGCTCCTCAACATGGAAGACCGGCTCCGGATGCGCGTCGTCGGACAGGAAGAGGCGGTCCGCGCCGTCTCGGACGCGGTTCGCCGCTCGCGCGCGGGGCTTTCGGATCCGCGCCGGCCGATCGGGTCGTTCCTCTTCGTGGGGCCGACGGGCGTCGGAAAGACCGAGCTCGCGCGGGCGCTGGCCGAGTTCCTCTTCGACGACGAGCAGGCGATGGTCCGGCTCGACATGTCCGAGTACATGGAGAAGCACTCCGTGGCGCGGATGATCGGCGCGCCTCCGGGTTACGTCGGATACGAGGAGGGCGGGCGGCTGACCGAGGCGATCCGCCGGCGCCCCTACTCCGTCGTGCTCTTCGACGAGATCGAGAAGGCGCACCCCGACGTCTTCAACGTCCTGCTCCAGGTGCTCGACGACGGGCGGCTGACGGACGGGAAGGGCCGGGTCGTGTCCTTCAAGAACACCGTCATCATCATGACCTCGAACCTCGGCTCCGAATGGATCGCCGAGTCGAGCGGGATGGACGAGGAGGAGGTCAAGGCGAAGATCGAGGAAGCCCTGCGCCGCCACTTCCGTCCGGAGTTCTTCAACCGCATCGACGACGTCATCGCCTTCCACCGCCTGACGCGCGAGGAGATCGCGAAGATCGTCGAGATCCAGCTCCAGGGGCTCGCCCGGACGGTCGCGGACCGGGGCATCGCCCTGGCGTGGACGGACAAGGCGAAGCAGGCGCTGGCGGCCCGCGGGTACGACCCGACGTTCGGCGCGCGGCCGTTGAAGCGGCTCATCCAGAAAGAGGTCATGGACGCGCTCGCGGAGAGGATCCTGAAAAACGAAATCGAGCCGGGCGACACCGCCGAGATCACGGTCGAAGACGGAGAGATCGCGCTCCGGCGCAAGTTGCAGGCTGAAAAGAAAGAGAAGGCAGTCATTTGAAACTACGCTTTTCAATCCATTCAAGGAGGATGAAGTCATGAATCTCGTGACGTGGGACCCGTATCGTGAGCTGAGCACTCTCCAGGACCGTGTCAACCGCATCTTCGGCGGCGGCCTGACCAGGAGAGAGCGCGACGAAGAGATGAGCCTCGGCGCCTGGATGCCGCCGGTGGACATCGTCGAGGAGAAGGACCGGATCCTCATGACGGCGGAGCTGCCGGGCTTTCAGGAGAAGGACATCCAGATCCAGATGGAAGGCGGCGTCCTGACCCTGCGCGGCGAGCGCCGGACGGAGACGGAGAGGGAGGGCAAGACCTACCACCGGATGGAGCGCTCCTACGGACAGTTCGTCCGATCCTTCACGCTGCCCAACAACGTGGACCGCGAGAACATCAAGGCCAGCTTCCACAACGGGCTGCTCGAGGTCGAGCTGCCCAAGCGCGAGGAGGCCAGGCCGCGGCAGATCAAGATCTCGCCTGGCGCCGGCAATGGCGGAAAGAAGGAAGCCATCGACGTGAAGGCGCGGTAAACAAACGCCCGCCAAAACAAGAGCCCCGCTTCGGCGGGGCTTTTTCTTTGAGAGCGCGACCAGGCGGGCAGGCGCAAGGCCCGCCCCTACGGCGCGAGGAGAACGACCGGAATGGGAACGGTAACTCGTTCGTTCTCAATGCCCGTGAGAAAACACCACAGCCTCTCCCCTGCCGTCCTGCTGCTCGTTTGCGTGGCGGCTCCCCTGCTCGGAGAGCCGATTCCCACGCGGCGGAACGAGATCGTCGAGGTGGTCGAGAAGGTTGCCCCGGCGGTCGTCAACATCGCCGCCGAGCAGAACGTCCGGCGTGGCAGGTCGATGTTCGACACCTTCTTTTTCGGGATGGACGCGCGGCCGGCCAAGTCGCTCGGCTCGGGCGTCATCATCGACTCCAAGGGCATCATCCTGACCAACGACCACGTCATCTCGGGCGCCTCGAAGATCATCGCGACGACCAAGAGCGGGCAGGAGCTGGCGTGCGAGGTCATCGGCTCGGACGCCGACAACGATCTGGCGGTCCTCCGCGTCAAGAAACCGGTCGCCGCGCTGCCGACGATCAAGATGGGG
>DATFQY010000195.1:0-7677 GCA_035263845.1 Thermoanaerobaculia bacterium
AGCCGCCGCGATGTGGAAATCGAGTCGGGGTGCGAGTTTCACCTCCGGTCGCAGGCCTTCGTAAGTTCTCACGGCGTGATCGAGGACTCGCCAGTCATCGATGCCGGATCGGAGCCCTCTCGCCCACCACCAGGTCCCGAAGTATGCGACGTCGCGCGCCGGATCGGCGAGCTGGAGCCGATCCCAGTCGATGAGGACATGCCGCCCGATGCTGACCAGGACGTTCCTCGCCGAAAAGTCTCCGTGACAGGGGACGAGCTCGGCATCTCGCGGACGGCTCGCCTCCAGAGTCTCGGCGACCCGAGTAAGATCCAAACCGAAATGCGGGGCGAGGACCCGGACGCGCTCGACCTTGCGCCGCACGGACCCAACGAGCTTCTTCGCGTTCCGCAGCCGCGGTGCGGCGACGCCGGAGCGATGCAGATCCGCGGCGAGGCGCATCGCGGGCTCCAGGTGTTCCTCCACTGTTCCGAGCTCGAGGAGGGTTTGCCCTTCGAGGCGCTCCATGACGAGAGCTGCCTGATCGGCCTCGGGAAGGGGAAGATACTCGATCGGCTTCGGCAGGCCGGGGGGCCGACGGCCTTGTCCGAAGGAGGAGCGCCAGAGGACGGTCATGTTCCGGAAGGCGGTCTCACCCGCGGAGCCTGGATAGACCTTGACGAGAACGGCGGAACCGTCGGCGGCGATCATCGGGAAGACATCGCGGTCCGGACGCCCAACGGGGAACGGGGTGAAGCCTTCGAGCTTGGGCACGTAGCCGTGGCTGCCCAATACCTCGAGCACGCTCACGGCCCCATGTGCGTTACGCGCTACCGAAGCGCCGGGCTGACCGGCCTTCGTGAAGCCGCCAGGACCTGGACGACCAGCACAAGGATCCCGACGTCGCGGAGGAGCACCCACCTCATGTCGGAGAGCTGCTCCTCGCGGGTCTTCCCCGCGGCGTGAACGTCGAAGCAGCCGCAGTCCACGGCGTGGCCGCGGGCCAGGTTGACGCCGATCGCGACGAGAAAGACCAGGAGCAGCAGGCCGCAGACGACCGCCGCCTCCCGACGCCACACGCCCAGGATCAGCGCGAGCCCCGCCAGGATCTCCACCCAGGGCATGACGAGCGCCATCGCGTTGACGACGGCGCCCGGCACCAGCCGGTAGTTGTAGATCATGTGGGCGAAGGAGGGAGGATCGGTGATCTTCGGCAGCGCGGCGAGGAGGAAGATCGCGCCCAGGCCGATCTGGACGCGGACCGTCAGCCACGGGCTGGTCAGCCAGCTCACGGGTTCGCGCCCTTCGTCACCGGGAGCCCGCGCTTGCTCCATCCGGGGAACCCGTCCTTGTAGATGTAGAGCGCGTTGAACCCGACCATGTAGAGCTTCTCGGCGAGCATGTGCGAGTCCTCGCAGTCGCCGCCGCTGCAGTAGATGACGATCGGCGCGTTCTGGTCGAGACCCTCGTCGAAGAAGGCTTTGACGCGGCCGTCGATGTCCGACTCCCAGACGGGGAAGCTCCTCGCGCCCGGGATGTGCCCCTCGGCGTAGACGGAGCTGCGCCGCGCGTCGAGGAAGAGCCGGCCCTCCTTGTGGAGAGCTTCGGCGTCGTCGCCCCCGATCTCGACGGAGGCCTTGTCGGGGTGAGCGGGGAACCGCGCCGAGGCGCCCATCGCCGCCGCCGGGGCGCTCCCCGTCGCCGCCGCGGGCGCCGGCGCCGCCGAAGAAGGAGAGGAAGGCCGTGACTCCGAGGAGGACGGAACGGGAGCGGACGTGTCGAGCGCTCGCGCGTAGATCCCGACCCAGGGAAGCTTCCTTTCCTTGGAGGCGGCCAGGTTCGCCGCCGCCGCGCACACGATCGCGAGCACGACCAGGATCGCGATCCTTCCCCACACGACTCGCCGATTCATGTGCCCCGGCTAACAGGGGGACGCCCGCGATTATTCACGGGGAAAGTGCCGGGGCCCCGGCGGCCGTTACCGCGACGGGCCCTTGGGGAAGAGGACCTTGTCCGGGGCCTGGTTCAAGCGCTCGAGGAGAGCCTTGACGAGCTCGGTCTTGACACGCCCGGCGTGCTTGGGCAGCACGAGGTAGCGCACCATCACCTCGATCCACGTGTTCTCGCTGGGCCGAAAGACCACCTCGGGCTTGTCGTTGACGGAGAGCTCGTCCACCGGGGTCTTCGCAAGCAGGTCGCGGAAGACCGCGACGCGCTTGGCCATGAGCTCCCCGCGGTGCTCTTCGACGACCTCCTTCATCGTCTTCGCGACGAACTCGAGGTCGCTCTCATACGCGATGTTGAACTTGATCTCGTTCCAGACGTAGGGAAAGAGCGGCCAGGAGTAGTTGTAGACCATCGAGGAGAGGACCTTCGAGTTGGGGAACTTGATGATCCGGCCGCTCGGGTGGTCCGTCGAGAGGTACTGGCCGCCGAACTCCCAGAGTGTCGTGTCCAGGTAGTTGACCTCGATGACGTCGCCGGTGGCGTCGTCGATCTTGACGCGGTCGCCGACGCGATACGGCGCCCGGGCGAGGATGTAGATCCACCCGAAGAAGCTCGTCATCGGCGTCTGCACCGCCAAGCCGACGATGATCGAGACGACGCCGAGGGAGACGAGGCCCGTGTAGAAGTTTCCGAAGAGCGCGGTCCCGGCGCCGCCGAGGATCAGGACGCCGGTAACGAGGCGGATGACCCTCGTGATGTTGTAACGCGACACGGGGCTCGTAATCTTCGGGATCGCGAAGGTCTCGACCAGCCGCTCGGCGAGCAGAAGTCCGACCAGGATTAACGCGGTAAGGGGGACACGGCGCGTGAGGCTGTCGCTCCATCCCGGAAGAGTGACGACCTCCTTGAGAACCAGCAGCCAGAAGGCGCCGAGCAAAACGAAGAGGCCCCCCAGGATCCCCACCCAGACGAGGTTGCGCCGGTGCGTCGCAGACTTCGGCGAGGCTTCCGGCGGCGCCGCCTGCGCGAGCGCCTTCTTGACCTCATCCTTCTTCTGACGATGCTCGACGGCTTGCTCCGACTGCTTCATGGCTCTCCACCGGTGGACGATGCAATCCCTGTGCGCAGAAAAACGGCTGTCCAGGCCGTCCCCAGGAGGCCCAGCGCGGCCGCTGCGAGGAACGTCCAGGCAGGGCCGATCGTCCAGAGCGCGCCGCCTATCGCCGCGGCGCCCGCGACCGCGAACCCGCGGATCGTGTAGTAGAGGCCGACGGTCCTTCCGCGCGCCGAAGGCTCCGAGAGGTCCAAGATCAGCGACTTTCTTGCGGGCTCGCCGATCTCGCGCAGGCCGCCGACGACGTACGCGATGAGCAGCACGGGAAACGAGCGCGACAGGAAGACGGCGAGCGGGAAAAGGGTGAAGAAAACGTACGTCGCCAGGACGAACGGCTTCTTCTCAGCCCTTTCCGCGAGGACGGCCGCCGGGAAGTACGACAGGACGGCCGAGGCCGTCATGACCGACGTCAGCAACCCGAACTGGACCGGCGTGATCCGCACCACCTCGATTGCCCAGATCACCAGGAACACGTCCGGCAGCCCCTCGCAGAGGCGCACGAGACAATCCGCGATGAGAAGCTGCCGAAGTGGAGCGGGAAGCCTCCTCCCTCTCCCGGCACGGGGGGGATCGGGGGGTTTCCCCCCGCTAACTTCGGCGGGTTGCGGTGAGGGGCGCTCTCTCGCCCCCCGCCGAAGAGGGAACAGCATGAAGATCGCCAGCACCGCGGAGATCGCAAACCCGGCCCTCATTCCCTGGCGCATTCCCATCCGCTCGAGAAGCAGGCCGCCGAGAGGCGGCGCCACGACGATCGGGATCCGCTTCACGATCGCCTGCGCCGTGAACCCCACGATCCGCCTACCGCTCGGCAGCTCCTCGCCGATCATCGCGAACGTCGCCGGAAGCCCCAGCGAAGCCCACGCCCGGACCAGCAGCAATCCCACGAACACGCCGGCGATGGACGGCCAGGCGAGATACACGAGGATCCCCGCCGCCGTGAGCGCTCCGAAGACCGTCAGGGACTTCGCCGAGCCCAGGCGGTCCGTCAACGCGCCTCCGGGATACGCGTAAGCCGCGTCGAGGAAGTCCCGCAAGGCGCCGAACGCGCCGACCGCCAGCGCCGATGCGCCCAGGACGCGCAGGTACTCGGGCAGGTACCGCGACCACAGCTCTTCCCCGAAGCCGTAGACGAAGAGGGCCGAGGCGAGCGAGGCTGCCCGCCCTTCCAGGCCGAGTCGGCGGCGCCAGGCGGCGGCCGGGGTCACGCGCTGGCTTCTATCAGTTGCTATACACCTATGTCAATTGATAGAGTTCACCTCCGAAGGAGGGTTCCCGTGCCCGCGAACCCGGCCGCCAGCCCGCGCCGCCGCTTGCTGCTCCTGAGCAGCTCCAGGATCCACGGAAGCGGTTACCTCGAGTACGCCGAGGCGAAGGTCCGCTCGTTTCTCGCCGGCACGACCCGGATCCTCTTCGTCCCGTACGCGCTGTTCGACCGGGACGCCTACGCCGAGCAGGCGCGCGCCCGCTTCGAGAAGATGGGGATCGCCCTGGACTCGATCCACCGCGCGAAGGACCCTCGTTCGGCGATCCTCGAGGCCCCGGCGGTCTTCATCGGCGGCGGCAACACGTTCCGGCTCCTGAAGAACCTGCAGGAGCTGTCCCTGCTCGACGCGATCCGCGGCCGGGTGGCGGACGGGATGCCCTACATGGGGTCGAGCGCCGGGTCGATCGTCTCCTGCCCGACGATCCGAACGACCAACGACATGCCGATCGTGGCGCCGAAGTCGCTCGAGGCGCTCGGCCTCGTCTCCTTCCAGATCAACGGGCACTACCTCGATCCCGACCCGCGCTCCACGCACATGGGAGAGACCCGCGAGGTCCGGCTGCTCCAGTTCCACGAGGAGAACGAGGCCCCGGTCGTCGGCCTGCGGGAAGGCGCAATGCTGCGGGTGGAGGGTCGCCAGGTGCTCCTCGAGGGCGTCGCGTCCGCCCGGATCTTCCGCCGCGGGCGCGAGCGGCTCGACATCGCCCCCGAGGCGGTGTTGAACGAATACCTCGATCCGGAAGCCGCCGGATGAATCCGAAGGGAACTCTTCTCTTTACCCGCAGCGACGTCGCCGCGCTCCTGGACCT
Source organism: Thermoanaerobaculia bacterium (assembly GCA_035263845.1). Lineage (GTDB taxonomy): Bacteria > Acidobacteriota > Thermoanaerobaculia > UBA5066 > Gp7-AA6 > JAWOLE01. Next base: position 5,114 of record DATFQY010000195.1, read on the forward strand.
GGGGGAATGCATCGAGGCGGTCGAAGAGGCCTTCCGGCTCCTCGGCGAAGGACGTATCGAGCCGGCCCGGACCCTCGGTTTCGCCGAGACGGGCGGAGGCTTCCACATCAAGGCCGGGTCGCTTCCGCTCGGACCGCGCCGCTACTTCGCGGCGAAGCTCAACGGCAACTTCCCGGAGAACCCCCGGCGGCTCGGACTTCCGGCGATCCAGGGCGCCGTCCTCCTCTGCGACGCCGCCAACGGTTATCCCCTCGCGATCTTCGACTCGATCGAGATCACCATCCGCCGCACCGGCGCCGCGACCGCCGTCGCCGCGAAGTACCTGGCCCGCGAGGACGCCCGCACGGCGGCGATCTTCGGATGCGGAAACCAGGGACGGATCCAGCTCGCCGCGGTGTCGCGAGTCCGGAGGCTCGACCGCGCGCGGGCCTTCGACCTCGACCGGGACGCGGCGGCGGCCTTCGCCGAGACTATGTCCGGCGAGCTGGGAATCCCCGTCGAGGCCGCGGCGGACCCCGCCGAGGCCGCGCTCTCGAGCGACATCGTCGTCACGTGCACGCCCTCGCGAAAACCGTTCCTCCGCGCCGACGACATCCGGCCGGGAACGTTCGTGGCGGCGGTCGGCGCCGACAGCCCGGACAAGCAGGAGCTCGACCCCGCGATCCTCGCGGCCGCGACGGTGGTCGCGGACAACCTCGATCAGTGCGCTTCGATCGGCGAGCTCCACCACGCCCTGGACGCGGGCTTGATCTCGAAATCGGCCGTCCACGCGGAGCTTTCCGATCTCGCGGCGGGGCGCAACCGCGGACGCTCTTCCCCGGAAGAGATCACTCTCTTCGATAGCACCGGCACCGCGCTTCAGGATGCCGCCGCCGCCGCGCGGATCTACGAGAAGGCTTCCCGCGAGGGCTGGCATCGGACGCTCGATCTCGCCGGTTGACGCTTCCGGCCTGGAATATGCTGGGCGCTCACGTGGAGCGCGTTTCGAATCGAGATTCACATTCGATGTGGACCCTCAACCCCCTGACCCATTCGGCCGACCGCCGCCGGGCGCAGCGTCGCACGGGAGTCGGCCGGCGGACCCACGGCGACCGGCGCGTCTCGCCGGCGCCTCCGACGCCCCTGCCGGAACGGTGGCCGCCAAGGCAGTGTGAGCGCCGCATGGGCAAACGGCGTGTCCTCGCCGACCGCCGCTCACCCGAATCTCCCACTCCCCTCCCTTAGCACTCGCTCCAACCGGCCCGGCCCTTGCACCGTTTTCGGTGTGGGAAGACTCCGGCTCCTTTTGCCTCTCGCGCTCGCGCTTTCCACGGCCTGCACGACCGTGGATAAGACCCTCGAGCGCGCGCGGATCCCCTGCGGGCTCTACCGGTGGCGAATCAAGACGCTGTCGGACCCCGACGCCAATGCGATTCGATGGAAGCCGATCGACACGACCATCAAGAACCTCGTGACGATGACCTCGCCTCCAATGTTCGACCGGCGCCGGCGAAACGCCAACGAGTTCTATGTCTACCGCGTCCGCGCGGTCCTGTCACACATCCACGGCAACCTCGACCAGGACCTGCACCTGACGCTGCGCGATCCGGACGACCCGAAGGCGAGCCTCGTCGCGGAGGTTCCCAATCCCTCCTGCACCCGGGTCAACGACCACGACCCCGCCTTCGCGACGGTGCGCGTGACCGCCCGGACGCTGCGCGAACGGCGCGCGGGAACCCTCGTTGAGGTCACCGGCGTGGGCTTCTTCGACCGGTTGCACCGGGCCCGCGGCGGCGCGAAGAACCGCTTCGAGCTCCACCCCGTCATCAGCCTCCGCGCCATCGAGCCCGGCGCCGAAAGACAGGCTTCCCACGGGAGGCCGTAATCGATGGGGCCGCGCCGTCCCCGTCAAGTCGTTCGATTCCGGCGACAGCAACCTCGACATCCACATGATGCAGGCCGTCCGCGGGGGCGAGTTCCCGATGTTCACCGTCCGAACCCGCCTGCCCCAGGAAGCCTCCGCCTCCGCTACGATCCAGGCCGATCTCGAGATCCAGCTCGCCCGCCAGACAGCGACCTACAGGCAGGTCCCCTTCGAGCGCGCAGCGAAGAAATAGCCTTCCTCGGTGTCGGCGACCAGCCTTTTTGACCTCGGCCTTCTTTTCGAAGCTGCAACGCCAGGATCGGCTTTCCGTTCCTCTTGTCTCGTCCCGCGCGTCGGTCCAGGTGTAGAAGGCGGACATCTCGAAGGGTCCGCCGGTTCGCGTCTGGAAGCCTGCGGTCACGCCGTCGTACCAGGAGTTGCCGAGGCCGCGTCGACGACGATGCTCGCCCGGTTCTGAATCCGAGGGAAATGGCTCCTCAGGTAGGATTTGAACCCACGCACGCTCTAGAACCACCAGTCTCGGCAACGAAAGGAAGCGCAAACATGAGTCAGTCTCGAAGAGGCGTCCGTCTGCTCCTGGTCCCATTCGGTCTTGCCGCCGCGTTACTGGCCGGCATGACGAACGCCCTGTTGGGAACCTGCGGCCCATTCACCGATACCGCCAACGACGTCTTCTGCCCGTTCGTTCTGGAGGTGTTCT
>DATFQY010000196.1:0-45877 GCA_035263845.1 Thermoanaerobaculia bacterium
CGCCGGCCGGATCGGTGAACGTCTGGCCGACGGTGAGCGCCGCATCGCTCATCGTGCTCGTCGAGGGCGTCATGTCGAGCAGGAAGTGATAGTCGCCAGTCTCCGCTTGGGTCGGAAAATCGGGCGCCGCGTAGATCATCACGCCCTGATAGAGCGTCGAAGCCGGGTGCTCGAATACACCGAATGGCTGCCGGTACTCGATCGTGTAGTACGCGAGCTGCACCGAATCGCCCAGCGCCGACGTCGCCGGCCGGGCCCGCGGCGACGTGCTCCTCTTTCTCCATGCCGACTCGCGCGCGCCCGACGGAGCGCTAGATATCCTCCGGCGGGCGGTCGAGAGCGGGGCCAGCGCCGGCGCATTTTCCCTCGCCTACGAAGGCGCAACGCCGCCTCTAAGGTGGATCGCCTGGTGGGCCAACCTCCGCTCGCGCGTGTTGAAGCTGCCCTACGGCGACCAGGGAGTCTTCTGCACCCGCGAAGCCTACGACCGGACCGGCGGCTTCCGCGACCTGCCGGTCTGCGACGACCTGGACATCGTGCGCCGCCTGAAACGCGCGGGCCCCTTCGTCGTGCTTCCCGAGAAGACTTTCACCTCGCCGCGCCGCTACCTTCGCTCCGGCCCGCTCCGCCAGGTCCTCCGAAACTGGAGGGTCCTCGCGGGCTACTACCTCGGCGTCTCCCCCGCGAAGCTGGAACGCTGGTACAGGGGAGAGTAGATCCTTCGCTCGCTTCGCTTTGCTCAGGATGACAGCGGCGGAGCGTTCGCTCTGCCGCCGTCACTTCCCCTCGCCGCCGAGGATGATCGGCAGGCCGGACTTGGGGTTGCCGATCACGACGACCTTCGAGTTCTGGGAGAGGGCGAGCTTTTCGGTCGCCTCGATTCCCTTCCACTCGAGCAGCTGCTGGGAGATTCCCGCGGCCACGATCTTCTGGAAGTCGGCGATCCCCTGGGCCTCGACGCGCTTTCTCTGCGCCTCCTGCTCCTCCTTCTGGAGCACGAACTTCATCTGCTCCGCCTCCTGCTCTCGGCGCAGCTTCTCCTGGATCGCGTTGGCCACGACCGCCGGCAGGCCGATCTTGCGCAGCAGCACCGCCTCGGTGATGATCCCGCGGCCCTCCGACATCTTCCGGAAGAGCTCCGCCGTCTCCCGCGCGATCTTGTCCCGCTCGGCGGAGTAGAGGACCTTGGCCTCGTAGGAGGCGGTCACCTCCCGGATCGCGGAGCGGATCTGCGGGGCGACGGCGATCTCCAGGTAGTTCTGCCCGACGGTCCGGTACATTTCCGGCGCCTTGGCCGGATCGAGCCGAAAGAGCAGCGACCCCTCCAACTCCATCGTGAGACCCTCCTTGGAGGGGACCTCGGCGGTCTCCTTGACCTCCTGCGTCTTGACGGACATCTTCACCACGCGCGTGAAGGGGAACACCACCCGCACTCCCGGAGGGAGCGCGGTGGGCGAGACACTGCCGAAGAAGTCCTTGACTCCGACGTGCCCTGCCGGGATGACGGTGATCGGGTTGCCGATGAGGATGACGACGACGATGGCGATGGCGATGATGAGACCCCGCAGCCCCCTCCCCGTGCCGGGCGCGGCGCTGACGTCGATCAGGCGAGCCATAACTCCTCCTCGCTGTTAAGAAATCGTGACCAAGTCTATGGCGATCTCGCCCTTGTCATTCTGAGGAGCGGAGCGACGAAGAATCTGCTCCGGGAGCACGAGGGTAGATCCTTTCTGAGCTCAGGATGACGAGGGGACAGTGAAACGTCAGACCATCTTGAGCAGATGGCCCATCTTGTTCTTCTTGGTCTCCAGGTACTTGCGGGAGCGTTCGGTCGGGTCCACCTCGAGCGGGACCCGCTCCACGATCTCCAGGCCGTAGCCACCGATCGCCACGTACTTGGACGGGTTGTTGGTCATCAGCCGCATCTTGCGGACCCCGAGGTCGCGCAGGATCTGGCATCCGAGGCCGTAGTTGCGGATGTCGGGCGGGAAGCCGAGCTTCGCGTTGGCCGAGACCGTATCGTGGCCCTCGTCCTGTAGCTCGTACGCCTTCAGCTTGTTCATCAGGCCGATTCCGCGCCCCTCCTGGAGGAGGTAGAGCACGACGCCGCGCCCCGCCTCGACGATCTTCTCCATCGCCAGCGAGAGCTGCCCGCCGCAGTCGCAGCGCGCCGACCCGAAGACGTCCCCCGTCAGGCACTGGGAGTGGACCCGCACGAGGACCGGCTCGTCCTCGCGGATCTCGCCGTGCGCCAGCGCGACCGCTTCCTCGTTGGTCACGTCGCTCCGGTAGGCATGGAGGCGGAAGTCGCCGTAGCGGGTCGGCAGGTGCGGCGCCGCGATGCGCTCCACGAGGCGCTCGTTGCGCATCCGGTGGCGGATCAGGTCCGCGACCGTGACCATGAGGAGACCGTTTCGGGCGCAGAACTCCGTCAGGTCCGGGACCCGCGCCATGGACCCATCCTCGTTCATGATCTCGCAGAGCACCGCCGAGGGATCGAGCCCTGCGATCCGCGCCAGGTCCACGGAGGCCTCCGTCTGGCCGGCGCGCTTCAGCACCCCGCCCGGCTGCGCCCGGAGCGGGAACATGTGGCCGGGCCGCAGGAGGTCGGCCGGGGTGGTCGCCGGGTCGATCGCGGCCAGCACGGTCGCGGCCCGGTCGGCCGCCGAGATCCCGGTCGTCGTTCTTCCGCGGGCCTCGATGGAGACGGTGAAGGCGGTCCCGAAGTTGGAGGTGTTCTGCTCGACCATCGGGGGCAGGTCGAGCGCCTCGCACCGCTCGTTCGTCAGGGCCACGCAGATCAGGCCCCGTCCCTCCCGGGCCATGAAATTGATCGCCGCGGGGGTGACCTTCTCGGCCGCCAGGACGAGGTCTCCCTCGTTCTCACGGTCCTCGTCGTCCACGATGACGACGAACCGGCCGGCGCGCAGCTCTTCTGCCGCCCGCTCGATGGAGGCGAAGGGGTTCTCGGGCGATATCACGCCTGAGACTTTACAACCTCCTGGGGCTCCCGGCGCGGCTCGACCACGACGGGTGAGGGCGGCGGCGGGCCAAACGTGATGGCTTTTTCCAGGTCCCCCCGGAGGGCGTCCACCGCCCGGACCGCGCTCTTGGCGCTCCCCGCCCCGTTGGCTCGGGTGCGCAGCGTCTCGGCGATCAGGGCCGCGCAGTAGCACCACGCGGTCCCTTCAACGTTCAAGGCCTCCTGGTCCCGAAACAGAGAACCGGCGATCCCCATCTCCGGCCGCCGGGCTTCGAGCAGCGCCCGGATCCGGACCGCGCCCTCGACGATCGGCTCGAGCGCCTCGGGCTGGTCGGTGGGCCCGCCGATGACCTGGAGGCAAGCAAGGGCTTCGAGAAGGGAGTCCATCGCCTGCCTCCGGATCCGCCAGTCCGCGGAGCGGAGGATCTCGCCGTAGGCGACGAGCGCGTGATTGACGGCGAGGGAGAGGTGGAAGTGCCAGAGCCGCGCAAAGCGCACTTCGGAAGGGCGCGCAGCCTCGGGCTCGACGGAATCGCGCATCTTTCGGCTGACCTCGCGGGTCGTCTGGGAAGCTGCCCGATCGAGCGCTCCGAGGACCTGGTGACACAGCACGGTCGTGATGACGCAACGTCGCAGAAGGGCCGGCAGGAGGCTCGTCCCGGACTTACCTTGCAGCTCCTGGAGCCGTTCCGTGAGCTCCTCGCGCCGCCGGATGGCCAGGGTCGCCAGCTCCTGCGGACTAGGAATCATCGGCACCTCCCGCTACACACGCACTCCCCCAACCGCGAGCCGGAGTGTCCTGAGAGTTCCACGCTAACTTTTGAAACGGATTCTAAAAGGATCCAATCGTTTGCGACATTGGACCAAAGTCGGGGGTGGCGGTATTCAATTTGCAATGCCGATTGGATTGCGGCGAACCGCGCCGGGCGGCCGTCGCTCGGAGGTTGTCATGAAAGCCGTTTTGGTCCAGTGCGCCGCGATCGCAGCCGCATTGGTCGTCGGAGTTCAACTCGCCGCCCAGCAGGCCCCGTCCGCGGGCGACGAGTGTCCCTGGGTCTCGAAACAGGCCGCCGCGGCTACCCAACGGCCGCCGGCGCAAGTCGCCGCGGACGCTCAGGCGGACGAGGAATCGGTCGAGAGCGAGCCCTACCTGCCCCATCCGCTGAAGACCGCGGACTGCGCGGCCGGTGGATGGCGGATGTTCACCGCGCCGGGGTTCGACAGCCAGGAGGCATGCGAGGGATGGGTGCTGGAGACCCTGCGGCCCCACATGCTCCAGATGCTTCCTCCCGGCCAGTCCCGGGAGTTCGACTTCACCCAACGGGAGAACGGCGGCGGAGCGAACCTTCGCAGCGGCGCCCCGCTCTTGATCTAGCGCGGGAAGCTCAGCCCTCCCGGTCGTAGCGCATGATCGGTTTGCGCCTGCCGGAAGCCTTCTTCGGCTGCGGCTTCCTGGCCGTCGAAGCCTTCTTCGCGCGGCCGGATTTCTTCCTCGAGGCCTTCTTCATGGCGGGTCCCTCCGTGCCGAAAGGCTACGCTACTGGACGGCTGCCTGGAAGTTGTCGGCCTGGTGGACCGGGGTGCCCGACCCCGAGCGGAGGAAGAAACCCACGGCGCCGGAAGCGAACGTCGAGTCGGTGATCGACGTCTGGACCGTGCCGACGGCGACGGTCAGGGTCGTTCCGTTGGCCGCGGCCTGTATATGGAAGGAGACGTTGGCCGTCGGGTTGCTGATGGACACGGTCTTCAGGACGGTTTCGACCCCGCTGACGACCTTCGAGATCTTCAGAAAGCTCGATCCCCCGGTCGTCCGGTAGATCCGGTAGTAGTTCTGTGGGGCCACGCCGGCCGAGCCGCAATCCTGGCACCGAAGCACCAGGCCGAAGAGCGGAGCGAGGTTGTTGCTCCCGGAGACGAAGTCGACGGCCACCGTCTGGGTCGCGCCGGAGACGCCGGGCTGCGCGGCCAGGTGGTCGCTCGCGACGGGAGCGTTCTCGACGTGCTGGCTCACGATGTTCAGGTCTCCCGCCAGCTCGACCCAGCCGTTGCTCAGCACGGAGGAATCGGCGCGGTTGAAGTCGTCGAAGAAATTGATCGAGCCTCCCGGCGTGGGCGTCGGGGTGAACGTCGCCGTCGGAGGCACGGAGGTCGGCGTCGCAGTTGGGGTTGGAGTCGGGGTCGTCGTTGACGTTGAGGTCGGGGTTGCGGTGGGAGTACGCGTCGGGGTGCTGGTCGGAGCCTGGCCGGTCGGGGTCGCAGTGGCCGTCGGGGTGAGCGTCGCCGTCGGAGTCAGAGTCGGTGTCGGAGTCAGCGTGGCGGTCGGCGTCGAGGTCGCCGGGGCCGCGCTCGGCGTGGGCGTGGGTGTCGAGGTGGCCGTCGAAGTCGGCGTGAACGTGGCCGTCGGGGTCGGCGTGCCACCGGCTGGAGTGTCGTCGTTGGTCAGGGTGCAGGCCCTGGGCTCCCCGGCGCCCAGGGTGCCGGAGCAGTCCGAGGAAGGCGAGGCGTCGTAACTGGAGGGGCCGGTCTCGGAAACCGCGTACGCGCCCGGCTTGAGGTACAGGGCCGTGCCGGGCGACTCCAGGCCGGGGAACGAGCACCCTCCGGCGCTCAGCGTGAAATCGGAGGCGACGGCGGTTCCTCCGTCGTCGTTGATCACGTTCTTGACGACCGTCAGACGGCCGGCCAGGGGATCCGAGCCCGACGGCGCGACGGTCCCGGTGACTCCGAAGTTCGTGAAGCTCGCCCGGCTGGTGCTCGCCCCGGCGTCGAAGATCATGCCGGCCTCTCCCGAGGAGGACAGGCCCAACGCCGACAGGCTCCCGCCGAAAGAAAGCGTGGCGGTGGGCGAGCCGCCGACGGGGCTGTTGGGATCCGTTCCGTCTGTATGCGTGAAGAACTGGCCGGTCACGCTGAGCGTGTCGCCGCTCACGGCGACGTCGAGCGTGACGCGGTACCAGATGCCGTCGCTGATGAGGCCGCTGGCGCTGACGGTCTTCAGAATCGTGGACGCGCTGAGGTCGCCGGTCTGGGGCACCTTGTCGAGCTCGAGGGCATCGGTGCTTCCCGCCTCCGACAGAACGAGGGCCAGGCCAGACTTTCCAGTCCCCTCGTTGAAGAGAGCCACGACCCCCGGCTTGTTGGCGTTGGTGCCGGTCTGGATCGTGTCGGCCGTCACCGTGACGTTGCCGGACCAGAGCGTGGGAGTGGCGGTCGTGGGGTCGGTGTCGTAGAGCGTCAGCGCGTTGGTACCTCCGGTTCCGGTGTTGACGTTGAGCGACGCGTGTCCCGTCCCGAAGGTGTCGAGGCCGCGGTTGACGTTGACGGCGCCGACGAAGTCGCGGAAGAGGCCGCCCGACGGCGGGTTCGCGTTGGAGTAGTCGCAGTCGAGGGCGAAGGCGATCGGCCCGACGCCCGGAAGCGGCGTCGCCGTCGCGGTCGGAGTCGGGGTGGGTGTCGAGGTGGCGGCGACCGAGGTCGGCGTGCTCGTCGGCGTACTGGTCGGCGTGTTGGTCGGACTCGTCGTCGGAGTGCTGGTCGCGGTACTGGTCGGAGTGTTACTGGGCGTGTTCGTCGGCGTGCTCGTCGGCGTGCTGGTCGAGGTGGTCGTGCTGGTCGGCGTGTTCGTCGGAGTGCTGGTCGGGGTGTTCGTGCTGGTCGGCGTGTTCGTCGGAGTGAGAGTCGGGCTGTTCGTATTGCTCGGCGTGTTCGTCGGCGTAAGGGTTGGAGTGTCGCTCGGCGCCGCCGTGGGAGTCGTCGTCGGAGTGTTCGTCGCAGTCCTGGTCGGAGTGTTACTGGGCAGGTTCGTTGGCGAGCTCGTCGGCGTGCTCGTGGGGGTGTTCGTGAACGTGCTCGTCGCGGTGCTGTTCGGAGTCGCCGTCGCCGTGTTCGTCGAAGTATTGGTTGGTGTCGCGGTCACGGTCGGCGTGCTCGTCGCCGTGCTCGTGGACGTGCTCGTCGGCACTGGCGTCGGCGTGTTCGTCGGAGTCGGCGTCGGCGTGCTGGTCGGCGTCGGCGTCGCCGTGTTCGTCTGCGGCGGGTTCGTCGGCGTCGCCGTCGAGGTGTTGGTTGGGGAATTCGTCGCGGTGGTGGTCACGGTGGCAGTCGGGCTGGGCGTCACGGTCGAAGTCAGCGTCGGTGTCGCGGAGTTGCTCGGAGTCGCCGTCGGAGTGAGGGACGGTGTGTTCGTGAGCGTGCTCGTGGCCGTTCTCGTGGGCGTGTTCGTGGGAGTGCTCGTGGACGTGTTCGTCGGCGTGCTCGTCGGAGTAACGGTCGGAGTCCTGGTGGACGTGCTCGTTGGCGTGCTCGTCGGAGTATTCGTCGGAGTCCTCGTGGACGTGCTCGTCGGAGTCAGCGTCGATGTTCTCGTCGGCGTCGCGGTTCGCGTAAAAGTCGGCGTCCGGGTCGCCGTCCTCGTGGGTGTGAAAGTAGCCGTCGGACTGCTCGTCCGGGTGGCCGTGATCGTGGGAGTGCTCGTCGGGGGACTCGTTGGCGTGGTCGTCGGCGTCGGAGTCGCCGTGGGTGCCGGCGCCAAGGCGAAGTCCTGGACTGTGGTATTGCCGTCGGCGATGAGGACATTCGAAACCGTCGTGGCGGCGAACGCCGGCGCGCTGGCCGTCAGAGTGGGATAGGTCCCCGAGGGGATCCCGGCGAACGAGTAGAAGCCGCTCCCGTTCGTCGTGGTCGTCCGGCTCCCGAGAGCAACCGTCGCTCCGGCAATGGGAGCGCCACCGGCAGCCGCCGTTACGGTGCCCTGGATCGCGCCGCTGGAGACGGTCGTGCAGGAGGGGAACTTGAACGACCCAATCCGGGTCAGGTCATTCAAGCCTGCCGTGGCGTAGTACTCGTTCGTATACCAGAAGGTGCAGCCGTCGGGATCGAGCGACATCGCGCTGTAATCGCCCCAACGGTGGCAAGGCCCGTTTCCGCAGTTCCCGCTCTGGCTGCCGGTCCCGTCGACGAGCGAGACCTCGGTCTGGGGAATCGAGTTGAGGGGATCGGAGGCGAGCCGCCCCGCGTACTTGATCGCAGGGAAGAGGCTGCTGCTCGAGGTGCTGTATCCGAGCGCCATGTCGCCCGCTCGGTCTACCGCCACGCTTGGCATGAAGCGATCCGTGGAGTCGGGATTGTGCGTCGCCGCCTGCGTCGTGTTCGACGCGACGCTGCCGCCCGTCACGTCCACCTGGTAATAGCGGACAGCCGACTGCTGCGGGTTGCTCCCGCGGACGGTGTGGCTCGTCCAAAGCGACTCGGCGCCGCCGAGGTTCGTGTACTGGTTTTGCATCATCAGCCGGATCGCCAGCGTGTCGAGGCTGTTGCCTCCCTGCGACGGGACGGTGCTCGGCGGCGAAGCCCAGCTCGCCGGCGCGATTGTGATGAAAGGGCCCGTGAAGGTCGAGGCCGCGACGTTGTTCCAGTCCACGTGGAACGGGTAGATCGACTCCGCGTTAGTGAAGTTCCAGACCGTGGCGAAGTAGTTGGGAGTTCCTGCCGGCGGTGTGCCCACCTGGAGCCGCGCGTTGCTCGGAAGCAACGTGAATTCCGAGGACGGGGCGTCGAAGGAGACGACCTGGACTGTGGGGGCTCCCGCGTACATCTGCGCCTTGTTGAGCGCCCAGACCCGGACGTTCTGGAAGGAACCCGAGGCAGGGAACCCGAACATGTTGGCCGACATGTAGAGACCGTCGGGCCAGATGCCGAACTTGGGGTAGTCGTTCAGGAAGTCGGTGATGTGCAGAGAGTAGAAGTGCCAGCCTCCCGAGACCGGGTCGCCGGTGGCGGAGGCCGCGAAACACTGGTACGCGCCCGGGGGATTAAGGACATTGCCCGACCCATCCACCTGGAAGGCGAAGTCCGTGATGATCCAGCGGTCCTCGAAGGTGTCGTACAGAACGACCGGATCTCCGAAGTTGTCCGTGTCGCAGAGGTTGCCGAAGTTGGCCTGGCTCATGAAGGTGTTGTAGGTGAACGCCGCGACGCGGGCTCCCGAGCTCTTGTCGTAGATGCCGATGGAGGTGTTGACCGTCTGGATGTAGTAGGCCGGGCCGACGTCGCCGTTGGTGTCGGGCGGGTGGCCGTCCCCCCAGTTGGCGAAGTCCAGCCCATCGAAGTTCGCGATTGTCGAAGGCGCCGGCGCGGAGAGCCCCACCAGCATTTGCTCCGGCGTCGCGCCCTCGGGCAGGAGACCTGCGGAAGTTCCGTAAGGCACGGGGATCGGCTCCGGCGGCTCTCGCTCGGGACGTTCCCTGTGGACGGGCTTGCCCGGGGGGAGATTGCGCAAATCGCCGTGGAAGGACCGGCCGCGGACGAGCCGGGACTCGACCGGATTGCGGTTGACGTGAATCGGCGCCTGGTCGGAAGGTCTCGAGAATGCGACGGCCGCCGCGATTAGAGTTGCGAGAGCCGCCGCGCCGACGGCAGCCAGCTTGGCAAACGAGCCTCCCCGGCGGGGTGGGCTACCCCGCTGACCTCGGTGTCTGGCTGACATGTGAACGACACAGCTTAGACGGCCGCTTCTCTCCGGTCAAGGAATCGGACGGAATCACTGCAACGTTGCACGAAAGTTATCCGCCTGGTGGGCCGGCGTCGCCCCACCGCCCGAGTGAATGACGAGCCCCGTCGCACCCGAGACGAAAGTCGAATCCGCGACTGTACCTTTGTCTGCCCCGTCCAGTGCGACAGTCAGCGTCGTCCCGGTCACGCGTCCCTCCAGGTGGAAGAAAACGTTGGCGGTCGGGTTCGTCACCGAGACCGACTTGAGGACCGTTTCCGCGCCGTTGACGATCCTCGAGATCCTCAGCACGCTCGTGCCGCCCGTGGTCCGGTAGACCCGATAGTAGTTGCCGATGTCCTGGTAGCGCAGGACGACGCCGAACGTCGGCGCCACGCCGTTGCCCGACGAAGCGAAATCCGCCGAGACGGTCTGGGTCGTGCCGACGAGCACCGGCTGCACTGCGAGGTAGTCCGTCGCGGCCGATCCGGTCTGGAGACGCTGGCCTGCGATGGAGAGATCGCCGGACACCTCGACCCAGCCGTTGCCGAGGACCGTCGAATCGGGACGGTCGAAGTTGTCGGTGAACGTCGTCGTCCCCGGAATCGGCGTGGGGGTTGCCGTCGGAGTGATCGTCCGGGTCGAAGTCCGCGTCGAAGTCGGAGACTTCGTCGGGGTCCTCGTGGGCGTCGTGGTGCGCGTCCGCGTCGGAGTCAACGTCGGCGTTCCGGCCGCGGCCGTCGGTGTTCTCGTCGGGGTCGCCGTACTCGTCCTCGAAGCGGTCGCGGTCGGTGTCAGCGTCGGCGTTGGAGTCAGGGTCGAAGTCCAGGTCGCCGTTGGAGAAGGCGTCGGCGTCGCGCTCGGCGTGAAGGTTGGCGTGGCCGTTGGAGTGGCTGTTGGCGTCGGCGCGGCCGGATCGGAGACCGCAAAGACCAGGTCGTCATGGTCGTCGTTGACTCCCGCCGTGCAGGGCTGCGCGATCGCGCCGCCCGGTGGAACGAAGTTCGCCCGGATCGCCTGCGCAGTTCCAGAGGGGAGGGAGTAAGAAGCGCTCAGGGTCTGGAAGGAGCCGGTCGAAGAAGTCGCTGGCGTCAGCGAGCCGATGTATGTCCACGCGAAGGGCTGTCCGGACGGGGGTTGCGCGGCACCGGTCGCGAAGAGATAAACGTTGTATCCGCCGTTGGCCGGCGAGAAGACCGTGACGTCCACCTGCGCGGGCTGCCCGGCCGTGAGGACCGCACCCGGCGAAAGGGATGAGATTCGGATCCTTTCGACCGAGGGATCCACCTGGTAGGTTCCGTGCGAGCCATCGGTGCACGAATCGATGGTGTTTGGCTGGTTAGGCTCCGCGCCTCCCGCGACGGTCCCGCGGGAATTCAGCAGGCTGCCGGAATCGCAGACGGTCCCGCCGCCGACGCAGCGGGGAGCTCTGAGAAGGGCGTCATAGACGGCGAATCCGGGAGCGCTGGTGGTTGGGGTCGGTGTCGGAGTCAACGTCGGGGTTTGCGTCTTCGTGAACGTCGCGGAAGGTGTCGGAGTCTTAGTTCCCGTCGGGGTGGAATTCGTCGGCGAGTTCGTGGGAGTCGGAGAGGAGGCTGTCGAGGTCGGAGACGGCGTCGCACCCGGGGCGATCGAGATCGTCTGCCGGCCGCTGTTGTTGGACATCAGCGGATCGGCTTCGTTCCCGATCACGCCCGCGACGACGTTGAGGGCTCCGGCGACCCGTGGGGTCAGGTTGACTGAGACGCTCGCCACTCCAGTCGCAGGGCACGTGACGGTCGTCGAGGAGTCGCCTGTTGCCGCGTTGGCAAAGCACCCGGCCGAGGATCCCGCCGCGTTGAACGCCACGGCAGGCTGGAAGATCAACGTCACCGTAACGCCCGACGCTCCCCCGGGCACCGAGATCCCGACGCTGACGGTAAGAGGCGAGCCGACGTTCCCCGAGCCCGGCGCGGAGACGTTCGCCACGGACAGGTCGTACGACTGCGCGAACAGGAGCGCCGCCAGCCCAGCCGCGACGGCCACCAGAACCGCCCTCCGAGAAGACAGAGCTCCCGCCATGCGCCCTCCCTTCGACGCCTCACCCGCCCAGGTTGTGTCTATTTCAACTGTCTGAGGAACGTTGCGAGGTTGTTAACCGCCAATTCGTCTTAGCTCTTGCCACAGTTCTTCTCTCAGAAGGTCTAGCCTCCGATTCGCCTCGGCTTCGTCGTCGACGACGTGGCCATTCCGTCGGGAGATGTAGACGTCGTTAAGACTCCCCATTCCCCCGAAGAGGCCCATCACGGATTCGAGCTCGTCAGGCGACAGACTCGATGTTTCGGTATGACGGATCTGGTTTGAGACCGATTCAATTTTGTCGGCATAGGCGACTCGATGAGATCTCAAGTGCTCGGCGATACGTCTTAGAGAGTCCAGCATTCCGAATCCTTTCACGGGATGGAAAGCAGTCTTGCGACGTCGCGCACCCAGATCTGAGTAGCAGAGAGCGCACCGCCCGCGACACGGCCGATGAAGATCTCCGTCCCTCGTGGGATGACGAAGCCGGTAAGTTGTTCGGCGGTAGCGCCTGCCGGCAACTTGAGCGCAATCTGCGCCTCCAAGGCGGAGCCGATCTGTGACACGGTTCCTTCGGTCGTAAGCCAGTGGCCTAGCTTATCGGAAGACCCACCCCAGTAGCGGTAGGCGATGACATTGCTCTTCAGCACCAGCCTGTGCACATTGCCGGAAAACCTGGCCGCCACCCGTGCGGGCAGGAGTTCCGCCGCGCCTCGCCCTGCAGCTCCGAGGCGTTCGATTCCAAGCCCCTTCAGGGGCACCGAGTTCATCCCTATCCGAACAATGTCCTTGGCAAGTTGAACCGTGCTGTTGTCGGAACCGGTAACGAAAGAGATGTATGGCAATACGAATGACGCGATCAGCCCCGGCTCCCCAGCGGTCACCACGATCTCGTCATGGTAGGTACAGGCGTCAGGACGAGTTTCACAGGGATCGACCACTGGCGAGTCTGTCGAATCCTCAGGCGCAAGACCAAGAGGGTCCGTGTACAAAACAGGATTATTGAGGGCGTATTGGTAGCGGTTCCAGCTCTGAGGACTTACCGTATCGCCCATTAATCGGTCCGGCGTTAGGAAACGGGCAAGGCTGAAATCGTGGCTGCGGGCATGATCCTGGTAGCGGCTCGCCTCGGTGTCACGCTCCATCGACGCAAATCGGATTCTTTGAAAGCTCCCTTGGGCGGCGGTTGAAGCCCCGAACGGCCAGTGCTTCGGGCTTTCCACCACAGCACCTGCGATATCGGTAATTAACCTCGGCGATCCGACATGGTCCGAGACGTAAAAGGTCCATGACCGGTCGTTACCTCCAAGTCTGGGGTCACCGGAAGAAACAACGAGCCGGTTGCCGAGATAAAGATTGTCCCGGGTTGGATCGGTGCCGACGAATTCGGTGGCGATGCGTCCTGCCTCGTCCCGGACAGTACAAGTCCACGATCCAGACGGCGGGATCTTCCCTAGACGCTCGTTGCCGCCGTCGAAGACGTAAGACCAGACCGACGCGCCGTTGGCATGTCCAATCTGGCGATCGAGGCCATCATAGCTGTAGGTCTCGGTTCCATTGCCGGTAACGTTCCCTCGTGCGTCGTAGGTCAGCGTGGAGACTCGATTACTGTACGGGGAGATGGAATAGCTCGTGTTTCCCTGAGAGAGGAGGTTCCCGTAGCGGTCGTAGGAGTATGCCTGGCTTCCGATTCCCGAGAGATTCGCCGCCACGAGCCTCGATCGGTTGTCGTAGGAGAACGTGTCGGGCCCCATCGCGACGATATTCCCGGCTCCGTCGTAGCCGTAATTCAGCGTGTCGAAGGCGGGCGTCGAGACTCCCTGTGCCGTCGCGAAGATCCGCGCGGGACGCGGCAGGAGCGACGAGGCGTCCTCGAGGACCTGCGCGGTCACGTCGTGGCCGATCCCGATGCCGGTCGTGTAAGTCCAGAGCGTTCCGCCCGGCTGGTAGCGCGTGCCGGTGACCATCGGGATCCCGTTGACGTACTCGGCCACAGGGAGCCCCGCGTCGTAGTCGATCGAAACGGCGAAGGGCGACGAGCCGTCGGACCTGGGGTGGTAGTGATGCGCGACCAGGCCCAGGCCGTTGTACTGCCATCTCTGCGTCGCGGTCAGGCTGCTTCCACCCGAGACGGAGGTCGTCTGGCTCGAGAGCTTGCCGGCCGAATCCGAATACTCCAGATCGTCGGTGACGATCGGCGCGGTCGGCGACAGCGGGTTGAACCCGATACGCCTCGTCAGCTTTCCGAGAGGACGGACTCCTCCCCAGAACCCAGGATTGCCGTCGGCGCAGGCCGCGCCGTCGTAACAGTTGGTCAAATAGCGCTGGCCTGCCGAGACGACGCCCGTCAACCTTCCGGCGAAGTCATAGGTCCGGGTGACGGCGAGCCCGCCCGGCTCCGTCTCCGACAGAACGTTCCCGAGGCTGCCGTAGACGTCATTGCCGACGCTCCCCTTCTCGGGCGTCGCCTCCGCGCGGAGGTTCCCGGCGGCGTCGTAGTCGAAGGTCCGGGTCTGGACACCCTGGAGGACTCGAACCAGTTTGCCGTTGACGTCGTAGGCGTAGTCCGTCGCGTCGGCGCCGCCCGGCTCGACGACTCGCGTCAGCCGCTCGAAGGCGTCGTAGCGAAATGTCGCCGTCGACGAGGTCCCACCCGCGCAGCCGTTCGAGCAGGCTCCGTTGACGTTGCCCGTCGTGACGCTCCTGGACGTGACCGAGTACAGCGCGGCGCCGTCGGCGTAGGAGACCGTCGTCGTCGCCCCGTCCGCCTTCCGGATCGACTGCGGGCGGCCCGTCGGATCGAAACTCGAGGACGCCGTTCCTGCCGTAACGGCCGCGCTGGCGCACGTCGCCAGGCCGCCGCAGCCGATCCACTCTGAAAGGAAGGTCTCATGGCCGGCGGGGTCGTAGTCCGTCCGGCGCACCGAGTAGGGGCTGACCGAGCTTCCGGGCGACAGCCGGACCTCCCGGCCGACGCGGCCGAGGCCGTCATAGAGGTATCGCTGGACGCTCGTCAGTCCCGGGCCGCCGTCGCGGGTCGCCGTCGTCTGGGTGGCGGAGTCGTAGCTGATCCGGGTCGCCGCTTCGCCGTTGGGGAAGATCGCGGTGACCCGCCCGACGCTGTCGTAGAAGTAATTCGTCGTGACGAGCGAGGAGTCCGTCGAGGCCAGGATCCAGCCCGTCGTCAGGTCGCGGAAGAGGTTCTTCGTGTACCAGCCCGCCGGAGTCGAGGGGTCCGCCATCCAGCGGGCGGACAGCATCAGGCCGCTGCGGTACGTGTAGGTCTTCCCGAAGGCATCTCCGTTGACTCCGATCGCGACGGTGGGATACGTCGGGTAGTAGTAGGAGCAGGCATCGTGGCGCGGCGCGCTCGGCCAGCCGGGATACGTCGCCGAGAAGTCCTTTTCGATACTGCCGGCCGCGTCCTTGTACCGACAGTGGAGAAACACCATCTGCCGCGCGGCGTCGAAGAGAAAATCCCCGCGCGAGAATCCATTTGTCGGATCGAAGTCGAAGAACTCGTCGCGGACGCTCGAGCCCATCGTGTCCGTCCGGCGCTCCAGGAGGTTCGGAAGCCACGGCGAAACCAACGGTGTCCAGTACGTCGTCGTGGTCCGCGCGTCGCTGCCGAGCGTGCCCGAGTGTTGCTCGATGTTGTAGTGACGCCCGTTGGCCGAGTCCCAGTCGCGCCCCGCCAGGTTTGAGCGCGAGACGGTATGCGCCAGGCCCGTCGAGCAGGACCCGGCGGGCGTTGCCGGCCCGTAGCACGTCGTCTCGCTCTGGAGTCTGCGGTTCCCGACTTCGCGACAATCGGTTCCTCCCGGAAACCCGTCGCCGTTGCAGTCGTCGTACTCGTAGGTCCGCCGCACGACGCGGACCGCCCGCGAGGAGCAGAAGGGCTGATCGCCCGCGCCGCCGGAGCACGCGGGGGTCGCGGTCGAGATCCCGGTCGCAGTGTTGTTCGGATCGCCCTCGAAGATCCTCTCCTCGACGTCGGCCCCGACGCGGTCGCCCGGAGCGTTGTACAGGGTGACCGACACGCCCTGCCCCTTCGGCGTGCCGTGGAAAAGGACCGCCTTCGCCCGGCGGCGGTTGTCGGCATCGGCAGGCAGCAGAACGACCGTCAGGGTCTGCGCGGTTTGTTTCGCCGCGCTCGTGCCCTGCTCGCCATAGGGGAAGCTGTACTGCGTGTAGTCCGTCGTGGCCACGGTCGCGAGGGCGCCTCCCGCGCCGGGGACCGTCTCCGTCCGGCGCACGACGCCGACGACCGTGTCCATCCAGCGCGCCTCGTTGTCGGCCGTACAGGCCGAGCCCACGAAGCTGTCGGGAGCCAGTGCCGGAGTGGACCGCGCCCGGAACGGGCAGCTGGATGTCGGGAAAGAGACGTCCACGTAAGGGACGTTCTGGGGAGTCATCCCCTGGCAGCCCGAGACGACCGCTCCTGCGCGGCCGTGGTAGAAGGTATACGTTCCAAAGCTGTACGCGATCGTCGCGCCGGTCGGAAGCTTCATCGTCAGCGGGCAGGAGTAGGAGAACTCGTACGCCGGCGATCCTCCGAGCTCCGCCGGCAGCTGGATGCGCGTCAGGCGCTGGACCTCCACCGGCAGGTAGATCGAGCTCGAGGAGCAGGTGTGGAAGTCGTCCCAGGCCTGCTCGTACGACAGCGACCACGTCGCGGCGCCTCCGCGCGAGACCGGGAAGACGAACGCGCTGATCATGTTCGCCGTCGAGCCCTGCGTGTCGAGGAGGACCTGGACCGTCGCCGTCGGCAGAAAGATCGCGCGCGGGATCCATGTCGAGACCACGGCGCTCGGGCAGCTCATCGTCGGACCCAGAGCGCACGCACCGCCGGCGGGCGCTCCGTACCTCCAGCACGGCGGCACGACCGTGTGGTAGCCGACCGAGTAGGAGTTGCCGAACGGATCGGTGACCGACGTCAGGTACCAGCCGTCGCGACCGCGCCCGAAGTCGTGGATGTAGCCGGGAGCAACCACGTTCCAATCGTCGAAGCCCGAGACCTGCCAGCCGAAGACGTAGTGATTCCCGTCGCCGTCCCACATGTCGTAGGGGCCGCTTCCCGAGAGCAGCAGCTGCGAGCCGTCGCCGGTCTTCGCGCCCTGGCTGAAAATGTGCTGGCTGCCGTCGGGGCCGAAGTAGCAGAGGCCGGCGGTGTTGCCCTGCTTGCAGAGCTTGATCGCGCCGAGCGTGAACTCCCAGCCCAGCCCCAGCGCCGGGTTGCCCGCGAACGGCTGGTAGACGTAGCCGTCCGCCTGTGTCGTGGGATGGCCGTAGTCGGTCGTCTTCGAGTTGAACGTCAGGACCGCCTGGAACTTCAGGCTCGGGCCGACGGGATAGGACGGGCCGAGCAGGATCGGGATCGTGAGCTGCCCGTTGTAGAGGTTGATCGAGTCCACCTGCTCGTGGTGGAAAACGCTGTTGACGAATCCCGGCGCAACGTCCGGATCGTTGTCCGGGCCGCTCTGGGCAAGGACCACGGCGGCGTCGAAGATTCCCGAGAGCCCGAGCGTCAGCGCCAGGAAAAGTCGGCGTCGCATGTTCCCTCTCTCCCGCGGCGGCGATCTCTCGTCGAGACCGCGCCGTCGTCTGACTTCTTATTGTCGCGAGAGGGGCGGCGCGACTAGCGGTCGACGCGGATCCTGGCGGGAGTCGTTTCGGCCGGCCCCGACGCTTCGCGGATCTCGCCCTCGAAGCGCGGGACGACGCCGGCGTTCAAGACGAGCCGCTTGGCGGCGGAATACGTGTTCGGCCGCGAGGGGTCGGGGCACTCGAAGGCGGACGCTCGGGAGGTCAGGTCCGACACCGGAGCCTCCGCGGGAATCTCGAACTCGACGCGCTGGATGGCGAACGGCGCCATCTTCGTGTCGCGCATGTTGACGGTCCAGGCTCGCGACTCGACGCTGATGTTGGAAGAGCAGCCCTTGCGGTTGTTGTAGAGGAGCGCGCGGATGATCGACTTCGACCCCGACGGCCTCTTCCACCACTCCAGCAGCTGAACTCCGTCGCGGCCCAGCAGGTCGGCCCTCGCCTCGCCCACCGACCGCCCGATCCCGTAGGGGTTGAACGACGACCTCTTGCTTCCCGTGGCGTTGTCCACGGAGTTGACCAGGAAGACGACGAAGACCGGCGCCGCGCGGACGGACGCCGCGGCCTCATCGGACAGGAGGCTGATCGCGTCGATGGTGGTGTTGACCGCGAGGCGATAGGTCGCCGTGTGGCTGCCGGGCACCTCCTCGCCCCACTGCGCCACGGCGCTTCGGGCCTCCAGCGCCTTGCCGAGGTCGCCCTGGAGCTCCCGCGATTCCCGGAAGACGGCGAAGTCCTTGTTCGCGAAGAAATCCGGGATGAACTCTCGCTGCCCGGCGGCGAGGGAATTGGGAACGATGGTGTCGGCGACGTAGTGAAGGAAGCTCCCCAGGAGCAGGCTCCTCTGGTAGGGACGCTGCTCGGCGGACGGCCCGGTCAGCTCCCCGAACAGCCGAGCCGCTTCGAGGTGCGCCGGATGCTTCGCCTTCGGGCCGCGGTGATCCAGGCAGTTCCTGTCCCGGGTGTCTCCCTGCTCGACGTTGCGGAGAAACCCTTCCCGGTAGGAGGGCGGCACGATTCTCTCCTCGACGCCGGGAGCAAGCCGGAAGGCGCCGAGGACGATGGAGACGTGGGTCGCCCGGTCCCAGGCCAGGGCCCGAGCCGGAAGGATCGCGAGGGCGATGCCCGCGGCCGCCAGGAGACGTTTCATTTGGGAACCGGACGAATTCTAACGCGTCCGGATCAGAAGTGCCGCGGCGCCTCCGCGGGAGAGGGGACGATGGCCCTTATACCGGAGCCGGAGGGGGCGCGGACGGCTCCGACCACGATCGCTCGGTGGTGGTCTTGACCAGCTTCAGCGCGGCTCGGCAAACCGCGAGCGCGCGTGTCGGAGCCGACGCCGAGACGAGCCTGGCGTAGCGGGCGGCCGTCGAGTCCTCGGAGATCTCTTCGGCGATCGGCTTTCGCCAGTGGAACGTCCACGAGTCTCCGTCCTGGAGGCTCATCCAGCGAAGCGGCGGGCGGTTCAGGCGGGCGATGACCAGGTCGGCGGCGTTCTCGTCGGTCGAATAGGCCGGGACCGAGGAGATCGGTTTTCGTCCGAATACCCGCAACTCGACGAGCCGGTCCAGGTAAGCGCCAGCGTCCGGTTCCGAATCGATTCCGGCTGCCAAGGGGGTTCTCCTTTAGGTTGGTTCTCCGGCGCCGGATTATAGCGCGGGCGGGAGTCCGGCCTCGAGGTCAGCCTTCGGCAGGGCGATGGCGTTCTCTTTCCGACCCTGGTCCACGCAGACGAAGCAGGCCTTGTAGACGTCGTCGTAGCCCATCTTCATCTCCCGATTGGTGATGAAGAGCCTCCTCGGCGGGTACGGTCGGTCAAGCCGGACGAGGGTCGCGAGGATGCCGTCGGCGTTGCGGAGCCGGTCGCGGAGCGCGAAGCGGTGCGGCGGCTCGTTGGTGCAGGCGTAGGAGGTCTCGACTTCGGCGGCCACGGTCGCTCCGTCTAGGCGGGAGGGGCCGGGGGCCCCCCACCCCGGCGAACGAGGATGCTGCCCTTCGCCAGGTGCTCGCCGTCGTCGCTCGAGACTTCGCCACGGAACTTCACGATCGCGCCGAACTTCGCTTCGAGCCGGACGCGCACGAGGAGCTCCTCGCCGGCGCGCGGCGCCCTGGAGGCCTCGAAATCCTCGATGCCGGCCAGGAAGCCGGTTCGCCCGATCTCCGGATCGCCCCCTTCCAGGAGCAGCGCCGCCTGGGCGATCGCTTCGGCCAGGAGAAACGGCGACGGCCACCCCTGGCCCGCCGCCGCGCGGGCGTTCGCCGTGACGGCCACACGGGCGCTTCCGCGGGAGAAATCCGCATTCCGGGCCTCGACGACCCTGTCCACGAAGCGGAAGGGGTAGGTGTGGGGAAGCTCCGGGAGCGGGTTCACGCCGTTTTCTTCTGCTCGATGAAGTCGCAGAGCGCGTTGACCGAGGCGAAGGCCTTGACTCCGACCTCTTCGTCCTCGACCTTGATTCCGAATTCCTGCTCGAGCCCCAGGACGAGCTCCAGGGCGTCGATCGAGTCGAGCCCGAGCCCCTCGCCGAACAGCGGTGCGTCGTCCTGGATCGTCGCGGGATCCATGTCCAGCTTCAAGCGGCGCACGATCAGCTCCTTGACCTTCGGCGCCAGGTCGGAACGTGTCATCGGGTCTCCTTAGGAAATCGATTATAGGTTCTCCTCACGCCATTCCCCCGTCCACGCGCCACACCTGCCCGGTGACGTAGGAGGCGTTTTCGGAAGCAAGGAACGCGACGACGGCGGCGATCTCCTCGGGCCGCCCGAAGCGCGCCATCGGGATGCGGCGGAGAAACTCCTGCCGGGGCTCCTCCTTCAGGTGCGCGATGATCTCCGTGTCCACGAGCCCGGGCGCGACCGCGTTGACCGTGATGCCGTGGGTCGCCATCTCCAGCGCGAGCGCCTTCGTAAACGCGATCAACCCTCCCTTGGCGGCGGAGTAGTTGGTCTGGCCCGCGTGCCCAGAGATCCCGGAAACGGAGACGACGTTGACGATCCGACCCCACTTCTTGTGGAGCATGCCTCGCAGGAGCGCCTTCGTCATCCGGAACGCGCCCTTCAGGTCGATCTCCATCACGGCGTCCCAGTCCTCTTCCTTGAGGAACGGGAAGAGCGCGTCCTTGATGATCCCGGCGTTGTTGACGAGGATGTCGGCCCCGCCGAAATCTCGCGAGACCCTCTCGCCCACCGCTTTGACCGCCGCGGCGTCGCGCACGTCGGCGGCGATCGCGTGGGCCTCGCCGCCGCGGGAGCGGATCTCGGCGGCGGCGGCGTCCGCGCTCGAGGCGTCCTTCTGGTACGTCATGACGACGCGGTGGCCCGCCGCGGCGAGCTCGAGCGAGATCGCACGCCCGATGCCGCGGGACCCTCCGGTGACGACGGCTGTTTTCATGGGCGGCCCGCGAATATACGCGAGAGGTCCCGGACCGCCGCGGCGGTCCCGGCGGGCGCGCAGGTGATCGAGCGGTCGATCCAGCGGGTCATCTTCGAGAGCATGTCGCCGGGGCCGACCTCGAGAAAGGCGCGGTGGCCGTCGCGGACCATCGCCTCGATCGTCGAGTTCCAGAGGGTCGGGTAGAGAAACTCTGTGCCCAGGAAGCGCCGGATGTCGGCCTCGCCATTCGCTCGCGACCCGTCCGGGCCGTAGAAGGGGACGCCGGGGTCCCGTATCGAGCGGCAGGACTCGACGACCCTGGCGATCGCGGAGGCGACCGGGCGCATCAGCTCGCTGTGGATGGGCCAGTTCATCCCGAGCGGCAGGACGCGGAGAGAGCGGGGCGCGAGGGCTTCGAGCGCGGCCTCGACGGCACCGGCGGAGCCGGTCAGCACGAACTGGGTGCTGGCGTTGACGTTGCCGATCCAGACGGGCAGGCCGCGCCCGCGCAGTTCCTCGAGGGCGGAATCGACCGCCTCTCGCCGCGCTCCGACGACGGCCCCCATCGCGCCGCGAATCCCGAGCCGCTCGGTCTCCTGCCAGACCGCGATCAGGACATCGAGCGCGTCCTCGTAGGAGACCGCCTCCGCGGCGACCATCGCGGCGTAGTTGCCCAGGCTGTACCCGGCGGTCGCGGCGGGCCGGACGCCTTCCCGAGCCAGCGCCCGCGCCGCGAGCGTCGAGACGAGAAAGACCCCGGCCTGCGCGGCGAGGTTCTCGTGAAGCGCCTCGTTGGAGCCCGAGAAGAGGATCTTTTCCAGGTCGATGCCGCACCGCTGCGACGTCGCCGCGAAGAGCGCCCGCGCCTCCGGGTCCGCTTCGAAGAAGTCGCGGCCCATGCCGGGCGTCTCGGAGAGCTGGCCGGAGAAGAGAAATGCGGGGCGCTGCGGCGGCTCTGTCATCGAAGGCGAGAAGACCTCACGCGGCCAGGCGCGGAAGGACGTCCGCGAGCGCGACGCACCGGTCCTCCGCCAGCCACTTCTCGAACCGCTCCGGAAGCCCTTTCAGGTTGTAGAAGTGAACGAGCCGGACGAGCGCGGAGAGCCCTTCCATCGGTGGATGCTCGGCGTCGAACTCCCACGGGTGGAAGGTGAAGACCGCCGGAAGGCCGGCCTCGCGGAAGCGCTCCTCCTGCGCCCGGAGCCGGTCTGGCGAAAACATCCGGAACGGCCACGCCCCGCCCATCGGGACGATCTGTCCGAAGCCCGGGCCGGTCAGCGGAGGCACCTCGATGAGGGATTCGCCGCCGAAATCCACGCGGTGCGGGCCGGGCAGGTTCCCGTTGCGCCCGAGGTAGGGAACCGTCGTCATCGAGGCGTCGCAGGCGAAACCCTCGGAGGCGAGGACCTCGAGCGCCGGCTGGGACGGGTCGCGAATCGACCACTCCGCGGCGCGGTAGGAGACGCTCGTTGCGCCGGCCGCCCCTTCGATCGTTGCGCGGGACCGGGCCAGGTCCTCGCGGAACTCCGCCGGCGTCATCTCGTCGGCCCGGCGGTGTGCATCTCCGTGAACGGCGATCTCGTGGCCGCCGCGGACGCCCTCTCGGACGAGATCAGGATACCGGCGCGCAATCCATCCCAGGAAAAAGAGGGTCGCACGATGGCCTCCTCTTTCGAGGGTCTCGAAGAGAAACCTCATGCTCTTTTCGACTCGGGAGGCGAACGAGTCCCACCTCCGAGGGTCCGAGTAGAAGTCATCCCCGCACACGTGGAACCAGTCCTCCACGTCGATCGTAAGGACCCGCGGAGCCCTTCCTTCGACGCGCAGAGCAGTGACCTTCGGCGAGCTCATCGCCCGGGCATTGTAGTCAGTCGGTTTCGAACACCTTGAAATAAACGGCTCCCCAGGAGATGAGCCACGTGTCCCGGAAGGGGCGGTAGTGCGAGGGGCCGCCGTAGATGGCCTTCACCGGGACGTGGCGGAAGCGGCGGACGAAGGGAGCGGCCTTGAGCAGGATCTCGGTCTCGATGAGGTACCCCTTCGACTTGAGTCTCAGCCGTCGAAGGAGGTCCGCGGAAATCACGCGGTAACCCGACTGGCCGTCCTCGACCTCGTGGCCCGTCATCCGGGTGAGGATGCGGCTCCCGATCTCGTTGGTCCGGTAACGGTAGGCGGGAGTCGCCTCGGGGTCGGCCATCCGGGAGCCGATCACGAAGTCATCGCCCGCGCGCGCCGCCGCCAGGAGGGAGGGAAGGTCGTCCGGGTCGTGCTGCCCGTCGCTGTCGAGGAAAGCGACGTGAGACGCGTCGGTCGCAAGCAGCCTCGCCAGTCCATCCCGGATCGCGCTGCCCTTTCCGGAATTCTCCGCGAGCCGCAGGACCTCGGCGCCGGCGTCCTCTGCGCGCGCGGAGGTCCCGTCGGAGGACCCGTCGTCGACGACGAGGACAAGTTCGAGATGGCGGAGCGCCCCTCGAGCGACGGCGCCGACGGTCTCGTCAGCCTGGTAGGCGGGAATGAGACCCGCAGGTCGAAAGCTCTTCAGAACGACCGAGCTTACCGGGAGAGCACCTGAAGGGGATTCGGAAATGGAGCCGAAAACGGCGGAAAGGGCTGATGTGTCTGCGCGTTGACTCCCCCCCGCCCTTGTGAAAGATTTGCCCCGAGCCAATGCCGGAGAGCTTTCTCCCGATCCTCGTCCTGATGGTCGTGGCCGCCGGGATCGCCGCGGTCATCCTGCTGCTTTCCGCGGTGCTCGGCCCCAGGCTCCGAACCCGCCGCAAGCTCGACACTTACGAATCCGGAGTGCCCCTGGTGGACGTCTCGAGGAAGCGCGTCTCGATCCGCTTCTTCCTGGTCGCGATGGTCTTCATCCTCTTCGACGTGGAGATCGCGTTCCTCTACCCGTGGGCGCTGGTCTTCCGCTCGGGAGGACCCGCGCTCTTCGTGGAGATGGTCGTCTTCCTCGCCATCCTCGCCGTCGGCTACGCCTACCTCTGGAAGAAGGGAGCGTTCGACTGGTGAGCCACCGCCGATACAACCTGGAGGAGTCGGGGAGGCCGGCGGAATTCCCCGCGGACGCGCGGGCCCGGATCGATCGGATCCTGACGCGATATCCGACGAAGCAGGCGGCGCTCCTTCCCGTCCTCTGGGTCGCCCAGGAGACCTGGGGCTGGATCTCGAAAGAGGCGGCGGAGGAAGTCGCGAAGATCCTGGACCTCTCCCCCGCCCACGTGGACGGCGTGCTGACCTTCTACACGATGTACAACCTGCGGCCGGTCGGGAAGAACCTCCTGCAGTTCTGCACCTCGATCAGCTGCCACCTCGCGGGCGCCGAGCGCCTCATGGATCGGTGCGCGAAGCGGCTCGGGATCGGCCTCGAGGAGACGACGCCGGACGGAAAGTTCACGATCGTCGAGGTCGAGTGCATCGCCGGCTGCGACAAGGCGCCCTCGATGATGGTCAACGACACCTACTACGAGCCGATGGACGAGAGGAAGCTCGACGCGCTCGTGGAGAAGCTGTCGGCGGACGCATGATGGGTGAGAAGGTCCTGCTCGCCCGGGTCGGCCGGGCCGACTCGCGTTCGATCGGCACGTACGTCGCGGACGGCGGCTACAAGGCGCTGCGCACGGTGCTGACCGGGGGCTGGACGCCCGAGAAGCTCACCGACGAGGTCAAGAAGTCGGGACTTCGGGGACGCGGAGGCGCCGGTTTCCCCACCGGCGTGAAGTGGACCTTCGTTCCCAAGGACACCAAAGGGAAGCCGGTTTACCTCCTCTGTAACGCCGACGAGTCCGAGCCGGGGACTTTCAAGGACCGGCTCCTGATGGAGGAGGACCCGCACCAGGTCATCGAGGGGATCATCCTCTCCTCGTTCGCGATCAAGTGCCGGAGCGCCTACATCTACATCCGCGGCGAGTTCTACCTGGGCGCCCGGATCCTGAACAAAGCCATCGAGGAGGCCTACGCGAAGGGATTCCTGGGCGAGAACATCCTCGGCTCGGGCTACGCGCTCGACCTGACCGTCCACCGCGGCGCCGGCGCCTACATCTGCGGCGAGGAGACGGGCCTGATCGAGAGCCTCGAGGGCAAACGCGGGCAGCCGCGGATCAAACCACCCTTCCCGGCCGTCTGGGGGGTCTTCGGGGCGCCGACGATCGTCAACAACGTCGAGACCCTCGCGTGCGTCGTCCACATCGTCAACCGCGGCGCCGAGTGGTTCGCGAAGATCGGCCGAAACGAGAAGAACAGCGGCCCCAAGCTCTACTGCCTCTCCGGCGCCGTCAACCGGCCCGGCGTCTACGAGGCGCCGATGGGCCTCCAGATGAAGGAGCTCCTCTTCGGCGCGGACTTCGGGCAGGGGATGAAGGGCGGAAAGAAGGTCAAGGCCGTCATCCCCGGCGGCGCCTCCGCGGCCATGCTGACGGCCGAGGAGATCGAGGACTGCCCGCTCGACTTCGACGGCCTCGTCGCCAAGAAGTCGATGCTCGGCTCGGCGGCGATCGTGGTGATGAACGAGGACACCTGCATCGTGGAGGCCGCGCAGAACCTCTCCAAGTTCTTCGCCCACGAGTCCTGCGGCCAGTGCACCCCGTGCCGCGAGGGGACGCCGTGGCTCCACAAAGTCCTGACGCGCATCGAGGAGGGGCGGGGGCGTCTCGAGGACATCGATCTGCTCGAGCGGATCTCCAACCAGATGGCCAACGGCATGACGATCTGCGTCTTCGCCGACGCCGCGATCGCGCCGGTGCTCTCATCCGTCGGGAAGTTCCGCGACGAGTTCCGCTACCACGTCGAGAACAAGCGCTGCCTGGTTGGTCCACGCTCGGACGACGCTCGGCCCTCCACTCTCAACCCTCAACTGGTGGCCTCTTGAGCGACAACAAGCCGCCGATCACGCCTGGAGGCGGCGGGGCGATTCCCGGGCCGGCGGCCGGCGCCGCTCCTCCGTCTCCCCCCCCGCCGCCGCCCAAGGACACCTTCACGGTCCTCTTCGACGGAAAGCCGATCGAGGTGCCCAAGCACGTCAACCTGATCGAGGCGGCCAAGCTCGCCGGCATCGAGATCCCGCACTTCTGCTTCCACCCGCGGCTCTCGGTCGTCGGCCAGTGCCGCATGTGCCTGGTCGAGATCGAGGGGATCCCGAAGATCCAGGCGGCCTGCACGACTCCCTTGAAGGAAGGCCTCTCGGTCAAGACGACGACGGAGAAGGTCGTCCAGTCGCGCGCCGCCAACATGGAGTTCCTCCTGATCAACCACCCGCTGGACTGCCCCATCTGCGACCAGGCGGGCGAGTGCAAGCTCCAGGACAACTCCTTCGGCTACGGCGACCAGCGCTCGCGATACGACGAGAAGAAGAGGCAGTACGCCGGGTTCGACCGGACGCTGATCGGCCCGCACGTGATCGCCGACATGACGCGCTGCATCCAGTGCACGCGCTGCATCCGCTTCTGCCAGGAGATCGCGGGCACGGGAGAGCTGACCTTCCTCGACCGCGGGGGCCGCACGCTCGTCTGGACTCACGATGGAAAGCCCCTCTCCAACGACTGGTCCGCCTGCGCGGCGGACGTCTGCCCGGTCGGCGCGCTGACGACACGGGAGTTCCGGTTTCGCAGCCGGGTCTGGTACCTCGAGAAGACGAAGTCGGTCTGCCCGGGCTGCAACATCGGCTGCAACATCTCGATCGAGAACCGCGACTTCACGGTCTACCGCTTCCTGCCGCGGTTGAACCCGGCGGTCAACGACTACTGGCTCTGCGACTACGGGCGGTTCCTCTCGGAGAGCCTGAACCTCTGCGAGGTCGAGAAGGCGACGGCGCGCGAGGGCGACTCGGTCTCGGAGCTCCACGTTCCGGCCGCCGTGCAGAAGATCGCCGCGGCCATCCGCGGGGCGTCGCCGTCGGACGTCTTCTTTCTCGGCTCCGCGCACCTCTCCAACGAAGAGAACTTCCTCCTGCGGAAGATCGCCGACCAGATCGGCTGCGCCAACCGCGATGCCGTCGTGGACAGGTCGCGAGCTCGGAAGATGAAGTCGAAGTCAGAATGGATCGAGGGCGACCACGCCGGCGCCAACTTCGCCGGCGCGAAGGACATGGGGATGTCGCCGGGGGCCGGCGGCTACGGGCTCGAAGAGGTCCTTTCCGGAAAGGCGAAGCCGGCCGTGATCGTCGCGGCGGACGCGGCGTTCTCGCAGATCGCCGACGACCCGGAGAAAGTTGCCGTCCTGCGCCGGGCGAAGTTCCTGGCCGTGGCGGCCCGGACCGCCAACGCCCTGACCCGCGCGGCGGACGTGCTCCTTCCCGCTTCCTCGCTGGCGGAGAAGGAGGGGACGTTCACGAACGTCCAGGGGCGCGTCCAGAAGTTCGAGCGCGCGTTTCTGCCCAGGCCGCCCGCCCGGGCCCACTGGGAGCTGCTGCTGCTGCTCGCCGTCGCGCTCGGGTTCGGAGACCGCGACTGGACTCCCCAGGACCTGCGCCGGCAGATCCAGGCGGAAGTCGAGGGCTACGACGAGGTGACCGAGGAGGAACTCTCCGGTGGGATCCTGATGAAGAAGGGGACATTCGTCTCCGTCGGAGCGATCTGACGTGAGCCTCGCCGACTGGCTGATCCTCGTCCTGAAGGTCCTGATTCCGGTCGCCGCGCTGCTCAGCGCGGCGGGGCTTCTCTCCTGGGTCGAGCGCCGGGGCGCCGGGCTGATCCAGGACCGGCCCGGCCCGAACCGCGTGGGGCCGTGGGGTCTCCTCCAGCCGCTGGCGGACGCGGTCAAGTTCTTCTTCAAGGAAGACATCATCCCGTCCCACGCCGACCGGTTCCTCTACGTCATCGCGCCCGCGATCGCGCTCTTCTCGGCGCTGACGACCTTCGCCGTGATCCCGTACGGCGCGACGCTGCCGATCGCGGGGCGGGACGAGCCGATCCTCGGCGCCGGAGTCTCGATCGGGCTTCTCTACGTCTTCGCCCTGACGTCGCTGTCGGTCTACGGGATCGTGCTCGCCGGATGGTCGTCGAACAACAAGTTCTCGCTGATGGGAGGGCTCCGGTCGAGCGCCCAGATCATTTCCTACGAGCTGGCGATGACGACGGCGGCGGCCGGCGTGATCCTCTCGGCCGGCTCCTTCCAGCTGACCGACATCGTGACGGGACAGACCGGGACGTGGCTCGGGTTCGTGCCGAGGTGGAACGTGATCCCGCAGCTCGTGGGGTTCCTGGTCTTCTTCATCTCGTCGTTCGCGGAGACCAACCGGATCCCCTTCGACCTTCCGGAGGCGGAGGCCGAGCTCGTCGCCGGGTATCACACGGAGTACTCCTCCTCGATGAAGTTCGCGATGTTCTTCATGGCGGAGTACGTCAACATGACGGTCGCTTCGGCGCTGACCGTGACGCTGTACCTCGGCGGCTGGAGCCTGCCGGGCTTCCATCCGACCGGCGTCGTCGGCGGGATCCTCTCGATCGTGATCTTCGCGGCGAAGACGGCGTTTCTCCTCTGGGTCTTCGTCTGGGTGCGGTGGACGCTGCCGCGGTTCCGGTACGACCAGCTGATGCGGATCGGATGGAAGGTGCTGTTGCCGCTCGCGCTGGTGAACCTCCTGTGGGTCGCGGCGCTGGTCACTCTGAAATGGATTTGAAGATGAGAGCCCGGAGTCCAAGGTCCAAGGTCCAACGTCAGTCGAGTGTCCAAGGTCGAAGGTCTAGTGGGTCCAGGGTCGAAAGTCCAAGACATTGGACCTTGGACCCCGGACCAGCGACTTTGGACCTTGGACCGACCTTGGACCTTGGGCCTTGGACCGTAGTCTCGGATGGACCTTGGACCTTGGACAGATTTCCATGACAGTCTCCCGGCTGGTCTTCGACGCGGCGGCGGTTCTCACCGTGCTCTTCGCAGCGGTCATGGTGATCCACCGTCACCCGGTCAAGAGCGTTCTAGCTCTAGTGGTGTCGTTCTTCGGGCTCGCCGTGTGCTACGTCATGCTCTTCGCTCCCTTCATCGCGGCCATCCAGGTCATCGTCTACGCGGGGGCCATCCTGGTCCTCTTCCTCTTCGTCCTGATGCTCTTGAACGTTCCCGAGGAGGCCCGCGAACGCGACCCGCGGCCGATCCAGCGCTTCCTGAGCGGCGCGGCCCTGCTCGTCTTTGCGGCCTCGCTCCTCGGGATCATCTCTTCCCACGGCGCCCCGGCCGCGCCCGCCGCCTCATCGCCTTCCGGCGAGGTCGCGCCGCTTGCGAGGATGCTCTTCTCGAGCGGCCTCCTCCCGTTCGAGGCGCTCTCGGTGCTGCTCCTGGCGGCGCTCGTAGGCGCTTACGTCCTCGCGCAGAGGGAGGAGGCGAAATGATCGGCTCGGTTCCGCTCTCCGACGTCCTCGTCGCCTCCGCGGCGCTCTTCCTCGTGGGGCTCGCGGGCGCGCTCCTGCGCCGCAGCGCGATCTCCATCTTCCTCTCGATCGAGGTCATGATGAACGCCGCCAACCTCGCCCTGATCGGCTACGGCGGCGCGCTCGGGACCCGCGAGGGCCAGCTCCTCGTCTTCTTCGTCATCGCGATCGCCGCGGCCGAGGCCTCGGTCGGACTGGCCATCTTCGTGGCGCTCTTCCGCCACAAGGAAACGATCGACGTCAACAAGATCAACCTCCTGAAGTGGTGAGATGAGCACCCTGTTTTCGCTCTGGTGGATTCCGGCGCTACCGCTGGCCGGATTCCTGCTCTGCATCCTGTTCGGCAAGAAACTCGGCAAGTCCTTCGTCTCGGCCGTGGGAGCGGGGTCGGTCGGCCTCGCGACGGTCGTGGCGTACTCCCGGCTGATCCCGTTCTTCTCCGGCGACCTCGCGCCGGCCGTCGAAAGGCTCTCCTCGTGGATCACGGCCGGGAGCTTCTCGGCGGACCTGGCCCTGCGCCTCGATCCCCTCTCCGCCGTCATGACCTCCTTCGTGACGTTCGTCGGCTTCCTGATCCACGTCTACTCGATCGGGTACATGCGGCACGACGAGACGGAAGCGGGATACGCCCGCTACTTCTCGTACCTGAACCTGTTCATGTTCTCGATGCTGATCCTCATCCTCGGCCAGAACTTCCTCGTGATGTTCGTGGGCTGGGAGGGAGTCGGCCTCTGCTCGTATCTGCTGATCGGCTACTACTTCGACCGCGAGTACGCGGCGGCCGCCGGGAAGAAGGCGTTCGTCGTCAACCGCATCGGCGACTTCGGCTTTCTCCTCGGGATGTTCGGGATCTTCACGCTCTTCGGGTCGCTCGACTTCGACAGGGTCTTCCCCGCCGCGGCGGCGGACCCCGGAAGGTACGCGCCCGCGCTGACCGTCGTCTGCCTCTGCCTCTTCGTGGGCGCGGTCGGAAAGTCGGCGCAGGTCCCGCTCTACGTCTGGCTTCCGGACGCGATGGCCGGCCCCACGCCGGT
Organism: Thermoanaerobaculia bacterium; assembly: GCA_035263845.1. GTDB lineage: Bacteria > Acidobacteriota > Thermoanaerobaculia > UBA5066 > Gp7-AA6 > JAWOLE01. Next base: position 29,909 of record DATFQY010000196.1, read on the forward strand.
CTCCGCGCTGATCCATGCTGCCACGATGGTCACGGCCGGCGTCTACATGGTCACGCGGTGCAACGTCCTCTTCCGCCTCGCGCCCGAGGCGATGGCCGTCGTCGCGGTCATCGGGGGCGTGACGGCGATCTTCGCCGCGGTCATCGCGGTCGCCCAGAACGACATCAAGAAGGTCCTGGCGTACTCGACGGTCTCGCAGCTCGGCTACATGTTCCTGGCCTGCGGCGTCGGCGCCTACGCGGCCGGCATGTTCCACGTCTTCACGCACGCCTTCTTCAAGGCCTGCCTCTTCCTCGGATCGGGCGCGGTCATCCACGCGATGGGCGGCGAGCAGGACATGCGGAAGATGGGAGGCCTCGCCTCGAAATTGCCGATCACGTTCTGGACGTTCCTCGCGGCGACGCTGGCGCTGGCGGGAGTGCCTCCCCTCGCGGGCTTCTTCTCCAAGGACGCGATCCTGGCGAGCGTGTTCGAGGGCGGCAGCTACATCCTGTTCGCGATCGGGCTCCTCACGGCCGGGCTGACGGCGTTCTACATGATGCGGCTGGTCTCGCTGACCTTCGCCGGCCGATTCCGCGGCACCCACGAGCAGGAGCACCACCTTCATGAGGCCCCCGCGTCCATGACGCTTCCGCTCGTCATCCTGGCGGCCCTCTCGGTCGTCGCCGGCTTCCTGGGCCTCCCGAAGGTGCTCGCCGAAAACGGCAGCCGCTTCGCCGCGATGCTCGAGCCGGTCCTTCCGAAACTCGCGACGGCGGAAGGGGCGGCGCACGAGCTCTCGCATTCCGTCGAGTGGCTGCTGATCGGCGCCTCCGTCCTCGTTGCGGTCGCGGGATTGCTCGTCGGCTGGTCCTGGTACGGCCGCGGGCAGGGCGCCGTCCCCGGCCGAATCGCCGCCGCGTGGCCGGGGCTCTACGCGCTCGTCGCCGAGAAGTTCCGGATCGACGAGCTCTACGACGTCCTCTTCGTCCGCCCATTCGACGCGCTCTGCCGCGGGCTCTGGAAGGTCGTGGACGTTCTCATCATCGACGGGGTCTTGAACGCCTCGGCGTTCTTCGTCGAACTCGCCGGAGACCTCCTGCGCTTCCTCCAGACCGGGAACGTGCGCAATTACGCGCTATCGCTCTTCCTCGGGCTCGTGGGGCTGCTGCTCCTCGTGATCGGGTTCGGGTACTGATGCCGTGATGAACGCGCTCTTCTCGTCGCACCTGCTGACGGCCGTCGTCTTCCTACCGGCGGCCGGAGCGGTGCTCCTGCTGCTCTTCCCGGAGTCCGCCTCGAAGGCCGCGAAGTGGTTCGCCTTCGCGGTCGCCGTCCTGGACTTCGCCGTCTCCCTGCCCCTGTGGACCCGGTTCGACGCGGCGACCCCGGGGTTCCAGTTCACCGAGAAGGCCTCCTGGGTCCCCTCGATCGGGATCTCGTACGCGCTCGGGATCGACGGGATCTCCCTCGTCCTGATCCTCCTGACGACGCTCCTGACGCCGGTCTCGCTCCTCTTCTCGGTCGGGCACGTGGAGAAGAGCGTCCGAGCCTTCTCGATCTCGTTCCTGCTGCTCGAGACCGGGATGCTCGGGAGCCTGGCCGCGCTCGACCTGGCGCTCTTCTACGTCTTCTGGGAAGTGATGCTCGTCCCGATGTACTTCATCATCGGCATCTGGGGCGGCGCCCGCCGGATCTACGCCGCGATGAAGTTCTTCCTCTTCACGATGGCCGGGAGCCTGCTGATGTTCCTGGCGATCCTCTACCTCGCAGTGCAGAATCGGGCCATGACGGGGACGTGGTCGTTCCTGCTGGCCGACCTGATGAAGATGGAGCTGCCCGGCTCGACGCAGGCCTTCCTTTTCTTCGCCTTCGCGCTGGCCTTCGCCATCAAAGTCCCGGTCTTCCCGCTCCACACGTGGCTGCCCGACGCGCACACCGAGGCGCCGACGGCGGGCTCGATCATCCTCGCCGGGGTCCTGTTGAAGCTCGGGGTGTACGGCTACCTGCGGTTCGCGCTCCCCCTCTTCCCCGAGGCGGCCATGCGCTACGCCCCGTGGCTCGGGGTGCTCGGCGTCATCGGAGTGATCTACGGAGCGATGGTCGCTTACGCGCAGAAGGACATGAAGAGGCTCGTCGCCTACTCCTCCGTCTCCCACCTGGGGCTCGTCGTCATCGGCGTCGGCGCCTTCACGGCGACGGCACTCTCCGGCGCGGTCCTCCAGATGGTCAACCACGGACTCTCGACGGGTGCCCTCTTCCTCTTGGTCGGCGTCCTGTACGAGCGCCGCCACACCCGGGAGATCTCCGCCTATGGCGGGATCGCCGGGATCGTGCCGGTCACGACGGCGCTCTTCCTGGTGGCGACGCTCTCCTCGATCGGCCTGCCGGGCTTGAACGGCTTCGTCGGAGAGTTCCTGGTCCTCGTCGGGACGTGGTCCTCGGCGCACCGGTGGTGGGCGGTGGCCGCCGCGACGGGCGTCATCCTCTCCGCCGTTTACATGCTCTCCCTGGTCCAGCGGGTCTTCTGGAACCCGCTCGTGCACGAGGAGAACCGCTCCCTGCCGGAGATCCGGAAGACGGAGCTCGTCGCGGCCTCAGTCCTCGTCGTGCTGATGATCTGGATCGGGGTCCGGCCCAACGACGTCCTGTCGAAGATCGGCCCCTCGGTCGCGGCGATCCAGAAGTCCGCGTATCGAAGCCAGGCGGCCTTGAAATGAGCTTCGTGCAGTTCGGCCCCGACGACCTCGCGTCGATCGCCCCGGAGATCCTGCTCGCGGCGATGGGCGGGATCCTCGTCCTGCTGGACGCCTTCGCCCCCTCGACCCGGCGCTGGTTCGCGTCGCTCTCGCTCGCCGGGATCGCGGGCTCGCTGTACTTCCTTGCGAAGGCTCCCGTCGGAACCTCCTTCGGCGGCCACTACGACACCTCGGCGCTCTCGCTGGCCGTGGGGCTCTTCCTCGGAGCCACGGCTGCGATCGCGGTCCTCGTCGCCAAGCCGTACCTCGCCCGCAACGGCGAAGAGAAGGGCGAGTTCTACGCCCTGCTGCTCTGGGGTCACCTGGGAGTCTCGCTCATGACGCGAGGGCTCGACCTGCTGATCGTCTTCATCGGCCTGGAGACCCTGTCGCTCTCGTTTTACGTGCTCGCGTCCTTCTTCCGCCGCATCGAGGCCTCTTCGGAGGCAGGCCTCAAATACTTCCTGACCGGCGCCTTCGGGTCCGCGTTCACGCTCTACGGGATCGCGTTCCTCTTCGGGAAGTCCGGAAGCGTCCTCGTCTCCTCCTTCGCGCAGCCGGGCCTCGCGCGGGACCCGCTGGTGACGCTGGCGCTCCTGCTCCTCCTGGTCGGCTTCGGCTTCAAGATGTCGCTCGCGCCCTTCCACGCCTGGGCGCCGGACGTCTACCAGGGGATGCCGACGCCGGCGGTCGCCTACCTCTCCGTAGCGCCGAAGGGGGCGAGCCTCGTCGTCCTCTACCGGGTGCTCTCCGCGGTCTTCCAGGAGGGAATGCCGGACCGCTTCCGCGCGGGCGTGGCGGCGCTGGCGATCCTCTCGATGACGCTGGGAAACGTCGTGGCGCTGGCCCAGCGCGACGTCAAGAGGCTGCTCGCGTACTCCGGGATCGCCCACATGGGCTACGTGACGATCGCGCTGGCCGTCTTCGGATCGGAGTCGCTCGCCGCGGTGATCGTCTACTTCTTCGCCTACCTCGTCTCCAACGCGGGAGCCTTCGCGGCCGTCGCGGCGTTCTACCGCGACGAGACCAAGCCCCACCCGATCGGGCTGCTCGCCGGCGAAGGGCGCCGCTCCCCCTTCCGCGCGGCGATCCTGTCCCTCTGCTTCTTCTCGCTCGCCGGCATCCCCGCCACGGCCGGCTTCATCGGGAAGTTTTTCGTCTTCAAGGCGGCGATCGAGCGGGGTCTCTACGCGCTGGCGATCATCGGAGTGCTCAACAGCCTGGTCTCGATCGGCTATTACCTGAAGGTCGTCTACGTCCTCTACATGCGCGAGTCCGTCGAGCCGGAAGGCCCGCCCCCGCTGGCAATCGCCGACCGCCTCGCCCTGGGCATCTGCGCCGCCGGGATCCTCTTCCTCGGCATCTTCCCCTCGGGGCTCTGGTCCCTCGCGGTCTCCGCCGCCCACGCCCTCCCCTTCTCCCCGCCGTGAGGGAGAATTCCTCCACTTCCACGAAAGGCGAACCATGAGACGAACTCTCTCGACAGCCTTGCTTCTCCTCGCGGCCTCCGCCCTCGCATCGGCGGCGGAGATCGACTCCGCGACTCCAGCCCGCGATCCGGCCCAGAAGGTGGACGAGGAGTACACGAAGAAGATCCGCGAGTACACGACCGAGACCTTCTTCCTCTCGCCACTCGTGGATTACCTGCCGGCCTCGGAGAAGGTGCCGACTCCCAGGACCGTGCTTGGAGACGTCGCGGGCGCCCCGGGCAAGCTCCCCTACGCCGCCGAGGTCTACCGCTACATGCGGATGCTCGAAGCGGCCACGCCCCGCGTGAAGGTCCGCTCGATCGGCAAGACCGAGGAGGGGCGGGAGATGATCGTCGTCGCCCTCGCCTCGGAGGACCTCCTCTCGAAGATGGAGGAGAACCGAAAGCGCCTCGCGAAGCTCGCCGACCCCCGCACGATCCGGATGGACGACGCCGAGGCAGAGAGGCTCGTCACTCAGTCCGTCCCCGTCTACTACATCACCGGAACGATCCACTCGCCGGAGACGGGCGCGCCGACGGCGCTGATGGAGCTCGCCTACCGGCTGGCCGTGGACGAGAGCCCGTACGTCCGGTTCATCCGCGACAACGTCATCACGCTCATCACCCCGATCGTCGAGGTGGACGGGCGCGACCGGCAGGTGGACGTCTACAACTGGCATCTCGCCCACCCCAAGGAGAACTGGCCGCCGCTCGTCTACTGGGGCAAGTACGTGGCCCACGACAACAACCGCGACGCCATGGGACTGTCGCTGAAGCTGACCCGCAACGTTCTCGCGGCGTTCCTCCAGGAGAAGGCGACGCTCCTGCACGACCTGCACGAGTCTGTCCCCTTCCTGTACGACAACACCGTCGGCGACGGCCCGTACAACGCCTGGCTCGACCCGATCCTGACCAACGAGTGGCAGATGCTCGGCTGGCAGAACGTCCAGGAGATGACGCGGTTCGGGATGCCGGGCGTCTTCACGCACGGCACCTTCGACACCTGGAGTCCCTCGTACCTGATGTTCGTCGGCGCGACTCACAACGGGATCTCCCGGCTCTACGAGACCTTCGGCAACGCCGGGGCGGACACGGTCGAAAGAACTTTGCGTCCGGAGGAGTACGCACGGACCTGGTACCGGCAGAACCCTCCGCTCCCGCGGGTGAAGTGGTCGCAGCGCGACAACAACAATTACGAGCAGACCGGCCTGCTCACTTCGCTCCACTACTTCGCCTCCAACGGGAAGCAGTTCCTGCGCAACTTCTACGCGAAGAGCCGGCGCTCGATCGAGAAGCCGATGGCCGAGGGGCCGGCGGCCTACGTCTTCACCGCCGACGAGCCGAGGCCCGGAGCGCAGGCGGAGCTGCTCCGCCTGTTCCAGGCTCAGGGCTGCGAGATCTCCCGCGCGACAGCGGCCTTCACGGCCACCGAGATCCGCAAGAAGAAGCCGAAGAAAAAGGAAGAGGAGCCTTCGGACTCCGCCGATTCCGACAGGGCCGCCGACGCGAAGAGGAAGGACCAGACCCCGGAGACGGGCAAGGAGCCGCCGTCGGGGCCGATCACCCGTTCCTTCCCGGCCGGGAGCTACCTCATCCGCATGGACCAGCCCTACAGCCGCATCGCCGACATGATGCTCGACTACCAGTACTGGAGCCCGGACGATCCGCAGAAGCGGCCCTACGACGACACCGGCTGGACCTTCGGCGAGCTCTTCGGAGTGAAGGTCGCCCGCGTCATGGACCCGAAGGTCCTGGGTGTCCCGATGGCTCGGGTCGAAGGCGCCGTGCGCCCTCCGGGCGGCGTCGAGGGATCCGGACCCGTCTTCGCGATCGCCCACAACGCGGAGCCCTCGCTCGCGACGCTGCGCTACGGGTTCCCGAAGGCCCAGTTCGAAGCGGCCGAAGAGCCGTTCACGGCCGGAGGCGCGAAGTTCCCCCGCGGGTCGCTGCTCGTGCGGGGCGTGGACGCCGGCGCGCTGAAGAATGCCGCCTCGGAGCTGGGAGTCCGCGTCCAGGCCCTCGCCTCCGCCCCGGACGTTCCCCGCCATCCCGTTCGGGCGCCAAGGATCGCGCTCGTCCACACGTGGCTCTCGACGCAGGACGAGGGGTGGTGGAGGTTCGCGCTGGACGAGGCGAAGATCCCTTACGAGTACATCAGCACGCAGACGCTCGCCGCTTCCAACGATCTCTCCTCCCGCTACGACGTCCTGCTCTTTCCGCCGGTCGGGCGAGGGGCCCCGGCGATCGTTTCCGGCGTCCCGATGTGGGGCAACCCGCTTCCCTGGAAGACGACGCCGCTGACGCCCAACATCGGCAAGGAGGACTCGACCGACGACATGCGGCCCGGCCTCGGCTTCGCCGGCCTCCAGAAGCTGCGCGACTTCGCGGCGCGAGGAGGCCTCGTCGTCGGCGTCATGGACACGGCCGAGCTGGCGGTCAACTTCGGCCTGACGCCCGGCGTCTCCGTCGGCCGCCCCGACAAGTTGAAGATCACCGGCTCGATCCTGCGTTCGCGGATCGTGGACCGGACGAGTCCGCTCCTCTACGGCTACTCCGAGGCGCCGTCGCTCTACTCCTTCGACGGGCCGATCTTCAACGTCAGCAACCTGGCGGCCGGAGCGCGCCGGCGGGGCGCGACCGACGAGAAGCAGCGCCCGACCGGACGCGGCACCTCCGAGGACCCGGACCGGCCGACGGCCCGGGCATTCGTCGAGCCGCCGGACGAGCCGGAAGCCGAGGCGTGGGAGGCCCTGCCGCTGACCGACGAGCAGCGCCGCAACAATCCCAACGTGATCCCGCCCGCGATGCGCCCGCGCGTCGTCCTGCGCTACGGAGACAGCAAGGAGCTCCTGGTCTCGGGGCTTCTCGAGGGCGGCCGGGAGATCGCCCAGCACCCCGCGGTGATCGACGTCCCCGTGGAGAAGGGCCACGTCGTCCTCTTCTCCAACAACCCGATCTGGCGCGGCGAGACGAAGGGCAACTACTTCCTCGTCTACAACGCGATCCTGAACTGGGACTCCCTGAACGCGGGAAGGAAGCCCGCCGAGAACTAAGAGCGACGAGCCACGAGAGCACGACCGGAGGCGGACGGGCGCGTACCGAGCGTCGTCGGGCGCGGAAGCGGCCGAGGGACGCGACATGCGGCGGGTTCGCCGCCGCAAACGCCCGCCCCTACGGCTTCGCCGCGGGGATCGCGACGTAGTCCGAGAATTCGGTGACGCTGTCGGTCTTGGACCAGATGCCGATCTTGCCGGAGATGGGGGCGGGGAGGTCGTCGTCGAGGAGGTCCTCGCCGTCGAGCGTCGCGTGGACGTGGGCCCCCTTCGTCACGATCGACATGGAGTGCCAGGTCTTCATGGGAAGCGGGACGTCCCGCGTCCCCTTCTTGACGAAGCTTCGCTTGCCGTTCTCGAACTTCCAGAGTACCAGGTTGTCCTCCTTGTCGTTGAACCGGACCGTCCAGTAATCCCCGTTGGGCTTCAGGTTGAAGAGGATCCCGGCGCACTGGTCCAGGAGCCCCTCGAGCAGCCGGAACCGCATCGAGATCTCGCCATCGGTGAAGTTCTCGACGGCGCTCGCGACCGCGTACGGGTAGTAAGCGAAAGCCTTCACGTTGTCGAGGAACTCCTCGTGCCGCGAGCCGTAGATGGCGCGGGCGTTCTCGGCGAGTCCTCCCGCCGGCTGTCCCTTCCTCCACTGCCTCCCGTCCACGAGCACGACCTTCTTGCCCTCCTCCTCGACGATGACCCAGTTGCCGACGACCGGAAGGAAGGACTTCGGCTCCGCGCCGGCCTTCTCCTTCGAGAGGTCCACTCGGATCGTCGCGCCCGGCGCCGCGGGCGAGGCGGGCGCCGGAACGAGGAGCGCGGCCGCCAGGATCAGGCGGCCCGTGCTGGAACGTCTCTCCATCGTTTCCTCCAGAAACCGCGGGTCCAGACATAGGCCAGGCCGGCGGCAAGCGGCCAGGCGACGTAGAAGAACCAGGCCGCTCCGTCGAGCCGGGCCCGGAGAGGATAGCCGGGGTAGGACGGCCCCAAGCCGGAGTCGGGGGGGCTCATCCCGGCGAGCCGGTAGATCTCTTCGAGCACCACGGGCTCGATCGTCGAGCGCAGCATGGCCTTGCGGGAGCCGACCTGGTACCAGATCTCCCCGTAGCTCCCGCCGCTCTCGAAGAGTCCGGAACGCGACTGCGCCGCGTACCGGACCGTCAGGTCGGGAACCACCCGCCGCAGCTTCGCCAGGACTCCGCGCTGCAGGTCGAAGAGCCGCGGGTCCTCCGGCGCGAGGTTCACCGTCACGACGACCGGCTGGCCGATGCGGGCGAGGGCCGCCTCGTCGGCGCGGGAAAAGGAATTGCGCCGGTCCTCGGAGAAATCCCAGGAGGAGCGCAGGTCCGACGCTGCGAAGATCGCGGCGGCCACGGCGGCGAGGACGAGGAACGAGCGGACCGACCGCCGCCGGAGGGATTCCCACGACTTCATCCAGACGGCCGCGAAGACGATCCCGGCGGCTGTCGCGCCGAGGAACCCCGCGGCGACGGAGAGGCGCAGCTCTCCGTGCTCGAAGACCCGCAGGCCCGCCGTCGGAGTGAAACCGGCGGCGCGTTCGAGCCACCCGCCCCGCCCCGCGGCCACGAAATCGAGGGCCCACGTCCCCACCGTGAAGGCAAGCGTCACGATCGCGGCGCTCGCGGCCCCGTCGCAGACCGATGCCGCCGCGAAGGCGACGCCGGTCGCGAGCAGCAGGCGCAGGAGGTGCCCGAGGAGCAGGTTCGAGAGCTCCGGCAGGGCGACGTGCCCGCCGGCGCCCGTCCAGAAGAGGACCGCCGCGAGGCCCGCGGCCCACGCGAGGAGGGAGAAGACGAGCAGCGTCGAAAGCTTGACCGCCAGCCGCGGGAGGATTCCGGCGGGCGACTGGAGGAGCAGCTTTCCCGCGCCGTTGCGCTTCTCCTCGGAGACGAGCCGGATCGCGACGAACGGATAGAGGAAAGTCACGGCGAGGTCGAAGGCGCCGAAGGTGGGGACCAGGATCCCGTCCAGCGGCGAGAGACCCTGCGCCAGCGCGGCGGGGCCGCCCGCTCGCCCACTGGCCTCCGCGTAGAGCGACGCCGCGTGGAGAAGGGCCTGTCCCACGAGCGGCCCCACCGCCAGCAGGTAGAGCCACCAGGATCGCGAAGCGAGCAGCTCGCCCCGCTCCAGCGCGAAGAGCGGCCCCGCGCCGCCGAGGACGCTACGTGAGCGCGAGGAACACCTCCTCGAGCCCGCCGCTCGCGAGACCCACGCTCGTCCGCAGCTCTTCCAGAGTTCCCTCTCCGGCGACCCGCCCCCGCGACAGGAGCACGAGCCGGTCGCAGACGCGGCCGGCGTCGTAAAGCTGGTGGATCGAAACGAAGAGCGTTCGCCCTTCCCCGGCGGCCCCGCGAAGCACTCCTTCGACTTCGCGCGCCTGGCGCAGGTCGAGGCCGTCGAAGGGCTCGTCGAAAAGGAGGAGCGGGCGGGGAACCGACAGGCCCAGCGCGAGCAGGAGCCGGCGCCTCTCCCCCTTCGAGAGAGACCCCACGTTGTCCGAAAGGAAACGCTCGAGCCCCAAAGCCGAAGCCTGCCGGGAGACCACCGCGGGATCCTCCCCGAAGAGGCGAGCGAAGAAAGAGAGAACGCGCCCGGCCGGCTGGTCGGCCCACGGCGCGATCTGGTCGGGAAGGTAGAAGAGCGCCTCCTTGCGGCGAGCCGCTGGCAGCTCGCGGCCGTCCCAGGAGACGGAGCCTCCGTCGGCCGGCAGAGCCCCGGCCAGGCATTCGAAGAGCGTCGTCTTGCCGGCTCCGTTGGGGCCGATCAGGCCGAGGACCTCCCCGCGTCGGACCTCGAAGGAAACTCCGTCCAGCGCCAGCCGCGCGCCGAATCGCTTCGTGATTCCCCGGACTTCGAGCAGGCGCTCGGCGGAGGATTCCGAATGAAGTAAGGAATTGATGGCTTATTTCCTAATTAGTATCGCCCTGACAGGCGATGCATCTAATTCCTTGAAGCGAATTGGCAGCGCGACCAGTTGGTAGGGGCCTGGCGCCGCCGCCGAGAGGTCCAGGTTCTCCAGGATCGCCACTCCCCTGGAAAGGAGCGCCCGGTGAACCGGCAGGTCGGCCGCGTCGATCGGGTCCACCGAAAGCGCGTCGGTCCCGACGAGGAGGCACCCCTTCTCTGCCAGCCGCAGAGCGGCGAGCGGCGAGAGAAAGACCTTCCCGCCGGTGCGGAACAGGACCCGGGGCGCGTCGAAGGTCGCGCGGGGCAGCGCCTCGGGGCTGATCTCGCCGCGGCCGGGCAGATCCACGACGCAGGCGTCGCCGAAGAACGCGGACAGGCCGAGGCGCCCGATCGAGTCGCCGCCCGCAACGACGTGCGAGGGAGCGTCCACGTGCGTTCCCACGTGCGCGCTCATCGTGAAGCAGGTGGACTCGAAGAGCGAACCGTCCACGAGCCGCGCGGTCGGTCTCCAGCGAAACCGCACGTCCCCCGGCCAGACCGCGGTCTTCTCGTCGATCGGCCGCGAGACGTCGAGGATGGCCGGCGCTTTCGAGTGCGCGGCCGCCGGCTCCCGCGTCACCGCATTCGCCGGACGGTTTTCTTCGGCGCGTACCTCTCGGCGATGTGCGGGTCGTACCCGCGGTGCCGAGGATTTGGCGGGGCTTCCCGGTACTCGGCGTCGCATCGGTAGCAGATCGTAACCGCGCGGACGCGGGTTGCGACGACCCAATCGACGAGGACCGAGGCGAGGAGGACGGGCGTGAACCAGATCCACCCGAACCTCCACCCGGCGAAGAGCGCCGCGGCGAGCGAGACCGCCATCAGCAGGCAGCCGAGCCTCTGGTCGAAGTCCTTCTGGAGGAAGAACGCCCGGCCGCCGCAGAAGGCACACCTCTCGATTCCGCCGGGCCCGGCGAAGGACTCGAAGCGCGCTACCGCCGGGCGCCCGCAATTCCCGCAGCGGAACTCGCCGCTCTGGGGTGTATCGAAGTTTTTCGCCGTCAGGCAGTCGGGACAGTAATAGCGGATCCGCATTACGCGGGGAAACCGGTGGCCACGGTCAGGTACGAGGAGAGGAGCTCCCCGATCAGGACGAAGACGAGCGCGACGTAGAGCAGCCCCGTCGCGGCCTGGTTGGACCTCATGTCCGCCGTCTTCCAGATGAAATACGAGAGGGCGAGCGGCCCCACGATCCCCCACAGGACCCGGAAGAGAAAGAAGAGCGCGTCTTTCTCCAGCGACAGCAACGAGGAAAGCCCGTCGCGGCTCGCCCCCGCGGCCACCGCCGCCGCGAGCAGGAGCGCGCGGGCCCCCGCGAGGATTGCGAAGAGCAGGGCCCCGCGCGCCAGCAGCCGGAAGGGCAGGGAGCGCGAGACGAGGTACCAGTGGCCCAGGTTCATCGTCAGCAGCACCGCGCCGAAGAAGAGGCCCCCGAGGATGGCGCCGAACGCCGTCCAGAGGTCTCCGCTGGGCCGGGGCGCGGCCATCGCGACTTCGACCAGGCATGCCAGCGAGGAGACGGCCCCCGCCACAAGGAGCGGCAGCGCTCCCCGGGCCATCTTCGCCCGGGCGAGGGCCGTGTAGAGCGCCAGCAGGCCGGCCGCAATGGCCGCGAGCGTCATCGAGAGGCCCGGCGGATGGGTCAGGGCCGACAGCCCGACGAACAGGAACGCGAGGCCTCCATGGAGCGCGAAGAACCCCGGCCCCAGGGTCCCCGTCGGAAAGAACGGGAGCAGCAGCGCGGTTCCCGCGCCCGCCTCGAGGAGGAAGAGACCCATTCCGCCGAGTGCCATCGAGGCAGATGTTAGTCGAGGCAGTTCCGGATCTCTTCGGCGATGAGCCCGACGTGATCCGTCAGCCCGTGGTCCCCGTCCGGGATCTGCACGAACTTCGAGCCGGCGACCAGGCGGCCCGACCTCTCCCAGCGATTCCAGACAGAGTGGACCAGGTCGAACGGGACGCTCTCGTCCTGTCGCCCCATCACGACCGTCACGCGAACCGCCGGAGGGTCCCGGTCCACCTCGACCCGGGACATCTCCTCGAAGAAGCGGCGGTGGATGGAGATCTCCCGGCCCTCGCCGTGGTGAAAGAACGGCAGGAGCTCTCCCGGTTGAAGCTTCTCGACCCAGCGCGGGCCGAATCCCACGGCCGGCGCGATCAGGACGAGGGGGGCAACGGGAGCCGAGCTCGACGCCTCCAGGGCGACCAGCGCGCCGAGCGAGCTGCCGACGACCGCCGCCGGCATCCGCTTCTTCATCTCCCAGAGCGCGATCTTCGCCATCGCCCGGAAATCGAGCTTCTCGAAGGACGGGATGTTGAGGTCGGGCGCCACCACCCGCAGGCCGTTGGCATGCAGGATTTCCCGGAGGGCGGTGACCTTCCGGCCCTCGGGAGACGAGGCGAACCCGTGGAGGTAGAGGACGTTTCTCAGCGGAATTCTCCACGCCGAGTTTACCGGCCGTTCACTCCCTCCCCTCGACTTTCGTCCAATGACTTTCGTCCAATGGACGGCGAAATCTGCCCTCTTCACAATCCCTCGAGCGAGGGCGGGTCCCGAGATGAGCATTCAGGAAACAGCGACTCCGATCCTGCACGCCGACTCCCATCGCGAGTCCGGCAGCGAGCGCCGCCGGCCCCAGCCCTCGCAGGCGGTGCTGATCGCGAGCCCCGGAGTCGGCTTGCGCGCGAGGCTTAAGGAGTCCCTCGAAGGTGTCTGCTCCACCCACGAAGTCGCCCAGTGGGAAGCCCTCGATCGAACGATCTCGAGCCTTCTGCCGGCCGTGGTCCTCTTCGACATGGACCTGCTCATCGCAAGCGGGATCACGGACCTCTCGATCATCCGCCGGATCTCGCGGAAGACCCGCATCATCATCCTGTCCGACTCCCCCAGCGACGAGGAGGGCCTGGCCGGGTTGAGATCCGGAGCCAGGGGGTATTGCGCCCGCGGACTCGAGCCCTCCCTGCTGAGGAAAGCGATTGAGAAGGTTCGGGACGGGGAGATCTGGGCCGAGCGCCGCTTGATCCCCCTGCTCGTGGACCGCTACTCGCGCGAGACCGAGGAGCAGCCCGACCGCCGGGAGCTGCCCGACCGGCGGCTGACGCTATTGACCAACCGGGAGAGGGAGATCGCCAGGATGGTGGGCTCCGGGGCGACCAACCGCGACATCGCCGAGCGGCTGCGGGTCGGCGAAGGCACCGTCAAGGCCCACTTGACAGCGATATTCCGGAAGCTCGGATTCACCGACCGCCTCCAGCTGGGCCTTTATCTGGCCTCTCCCTCAGAGAAGCCTCGCGGACGCGCCTAACCAGGTTCGAACGGGTGCCCCCAACAACAGGGGTGTCTTAAGACAGTATTCGCGAAGTGCCGGATTGACCCCCGCCCCTTTCTTTTCCGACAGATGGACCCCTTGTGTATATCTGCATGTATACTCCGCCGCAGTTTCAGACCCTTGGGATTCAGCGTGCTCCCAGTTGTGCCAAGCGCAAGAAGCGCGGAAGCGTAGGAAGGAGTGGACGTGAGATTCCTCAGCGTCCGTTGGAAGGTTGGTCTCGCAACTCTGGTGGCGGCGGGAGCGGTTTCCCTGGTGCTTGGCACACCTGCCTCATTCCCACGCGCGATCCTGAAAACTCTGGGGCTCGCGTCGGCGGTAGCCGCGCCTGAGAGCTCGGCAAGCCCGGCGGACACCCAGGCGGCCAAGCCGAAGTCGCGCACGGCCAAAACGAAAAAGGTCGCGGCCGACCTCACCATCAGCACTGCGAGGACGTTCGCGAGCCTCGACGGATCCGCCGATGACGACGACGGAGTCGTCAATGGCGTCTTCCTGAAAAACGGAAACCTGACGATCACCGGCACGGGCAGCATCACCTGCAACGACCCGGCCGCTCCTTCCGGCAACTCGGCGTGCCCGATCAACATCCATGTCACAGGCGACATGGAGATGCAGGACGGCAGCGCGATCCTCGCCGAGAACAACAACGGTGGCGGAAACGGCGGCAACATCACGATCACCGTGGATGGGACCCTGACGCTCCGCGGCAGCGGCGCGACCGGCGCGAAGATCTCCTCGAGCAACAACGGCGCGTCCACCGGCGATGCGGGCAACATCACCATCACAGTCGGGAACCCGGCGGCGACGCCTCCGACCGGAGATTTCAACACCGAGAACGGCAGCAGCATCCTCGCCAACAGCACCGGCTCGGGCGGAGCAATCGTGATCAACGTCGCCCACTCCGTGGACGTGGACGGACTGATCCAGTCGTTGGGCACGATCTCGGGGGTCGCCAACCAGCCGCCGGGCGGCGGACCGATCACGATCAACGCCGGCTGCTCGCTCACGGTCAGCGACACGGGAATCGTCAGCAGCGAGGGTCACGACCCGGGCGCCGACCTCGTCCACCTGCAGGCCTGCAACGTGCTCATCAACGGCATCGTCCAGTCCACCGGCCCGGGCCACTCCGTTCCCGTCAACCCGCCCAACCACTGCGACAACAACGCGGGAGCGGGCGGCGGCCAGCGCCCAGACAAACCGTCCAACTCGACGGCCTGCGTCGAGATCTGGGCGGGCGATAGCCTCGTGATCGACGCGACGGGCACCCACAAGGGGCAGGTCAACGCCGACATCGGTTTCTCCGGCGGGATCAACGGGCACAGCTGGATCGACATCTTCGCCCGCGGCAGTATCAGCATCCTCGGTCCGTCCGCCGTACCCTTCGCCGTGCACGCGGACATGGACCTGACCAACGGCACCGCCGGAACGATCACGGTGATCTCGCTGGCCAACGCCGTCTCGGCGAGCGGCCTCGCGCTGCAGGCGAGCGACACCGGCGGCGGCTCCCACGGAGGCGTGGTGACCGTCCAGGCGGGCGGCGCCGGCAGCCCGAGTGGGGACGTCAACCTCGACGCAGCGACTGTCGAAGCCAAGGGGGCCAACAGCGGCGGCGGCGGACAGGGAGGCGGTACGATCTCGCTGCGATCCTTCAACGGGTTCGTCCTCGGAGTGTCTCCGGGCCTGCTCGACGCGAGCGGCGGCGGCGGAGGCGGCACCCCGGGATCCGTGACCGCGCAAGGCTGTGGAACGGTGGCGCCCGCCGACGGTGTCAACTACACCGGCACGGTCCTGCCGTCACTGACGACGCTCGGGGATAGCTGCGGCGGGCAACCGACGCTGGCGGCGTACGTCTCCCTGCCTCCGAGCGGGTGCACGGGATTGTGCGTGTTCACGCCGACGCCGACGAACACGAACACGCCGACGAACACTCCGACTCCGACTCCGACCAACACGCCGACGAATACGCCGACCAACACCAATACGCCGACCAATACCCCCACGAACACTCCGACGAACACGCCGACCAACACGCCCACGAACACGCCGACCAACACGCCCACGAATACGCCCACGAACACGAATACGCCGACGAATACGCCGACCAACACGCCGACGAATACGCCGACGAATACCCCGACCAACACACCCACGAATACGCCCACGAACACGAATACGCCGACGAATACGCCGACCAACACGCCCACGAACACCCCGACCAACACGCCCACGAACACACCGACGCGGACGAACACCCCGACCAACACACCCACGAACACGCCAACGAACACACCAACCAACACGCCCACGAACACGCCGACGCGGACGAACACCCCGACCAATACACCCACGAACACGCCGACGAACACACCAACCAACACGCCCACGAACACGCCGACGCGGACGAACACCCCGACCAATACACCCACGAACACGCCGACGAA
>DATFQY010000197.1:0-3640 GCA_035263845.1 Thermoanaerobaculia bacterium
GTTTTCGCGGTTTCGCTGGCGGCGGCCCTGATAGGTGGAGCGGGAAGCGCGTTGATGGGGACGTGCGGCCCGTTCACCGACACGGCGGCGGACGCTTTCTGCCCGTTCGTGCTGGAGATCTTTACCCTCGGGATCACGACGGGGACGACCGCGACGACTTACGACCCCACGGGTAACGTGACGCGGCTCCAGATGGCCGCCTTTCTTTCGCGGTCGGTGGACGGAGTGCTGAACCGCGGCAGCCGACGGGCGGCTCTCAAGCAGTTCTGGAACTGGGATTTCCAATACGCCACGCTCATCCCCTCCGGCGGTTCCCCTTTCCTGATCGAGTCGACCGGGCCGGATGTCTGGGTTGCGAGTTACGACGGAACCGTGAAGCGTTTTCGGGGAAGCGACGCTGTCGCTCTCGGAACCTGGACGGGCGCGACGAATGCGGTCGGTATCCTGGTGGCGGGAGACACGACCTGGATTACCGGTGAGACGAGCCCGGGCTCTCTTTACTACATCCCGCTGGGCTCCTCGTCGGGCGCCGTTTTTGCGGCGACCACCACCCTCGGGAACCAGCCCCTCCAGATCGCGACCGACGGCCGGAACATCTGGACCGCGAACGCGGGCCCGCCAGGCTCGGTCTCGATCTACGACGGCTTCTCGACCGTGAGCACGGTGACGGCGGGGTTTTCCGGGCTGAACGGGGTCCTCTTCGACGGAGCCCACATCTGGGTGACCGATACCGGCGCGGGTACCCTGCTGAAGCTCGATTCGGGGGGAGCCATTCTTCAAACCGTGACGATCGGCTCGGTCCCCATGTATCCCGTCTTCGACGGAGCCAACATCTGGGTGCCCAATTTCGCATCGAATTCGGTCTCGGTGGTGCGCGCCTCGACGGGCGCGGTGCTGGCGACGCTGACGGGCAACGGATTGGCGGGGCCGAAAGACGCCGCGTTCGACGGACAGCGCATCCTCGTCACGGACGGCCTCACCAACAGGGTCTCTCTCTGGAAGGCGGCGGACCTGGCGGCGATCGGCTCGCCGAGCATCTATTTCACCCCCTACGGAGCCTGCAGCGACGGAATCAACTTCTGGATCACCGGGTCCAACGCCGGCAGCATCATGCGTTTCTGACGGTCCGCCGCGCCTGCCCGCCGGAGATCTACGAAAGATTCGGGGTTCCCTACGAACTGGTGCTCCCGGAACGCGCCAAACGCGCGATAATGTCTCTTCAAAATCCAATGTCTCTGATCACGGGGGCCCGGCTCGGACCTTACGAGATCGTCGGTGTGCTCGGCGCCGGCGGGATGGGAGAGGTCTATCGGGCGAGGGACACTCGGCTCGGGCGGGATGTCGCCATCAAGGTCCTGCCCGGGGAGTTCTCGTCGGACCGGGAGAGGGTCGCGCGGTTCGAGCTCGAAGCGAGGTCGGCCTCCGCGCTCGACCACCCCAACATCATCTCGATCTACGACATCGGCTCGGCCGACTCCACGCTCTACATCGCGATGCAATACGTCGAGGGCAGGACCCTCCGCGAGATGCTCGCGGGCGGGATGCTGCCGGCCAAGAAGGTCCTGGACATCGCCGTCCAGATCGCTGAGGGACTGGCCAAGGCGCACGCCGCCGGGATCGTCCACCGGGACTTGAAGCCCGAGAACGTCATGGTCTCGAAGGACGGCTTCGTCAAGATCCTCGACTTCGGCCTGGCGAAGCTGACGGCGCCGCAGAGCGGGGAGCAAGTCTCCGAGATGCCGACCGCGATGACGGACACGCGTCCGGGCCTGGTGATGGGAACCGTCGGCTACATGTCGCCGGAGCAGGCGGCGGGCAAGCCGCTCGACTTCCGCTCCGACCAGTTCTCCTTCGGCTCCATCCTCTACGAGATCTCGACCGGCAAGCGCGCCTTCCAGCGCGATACGACCGCCGAGACCTTGACCGCGATCATCCGCGAGGAGCCCGAGCCGGTCGGCGCGATCAACCCGAAGGCCCCGGCGCCGCTGCGCTGGATCGTCGAGCGGTGTCTCGCCAAAGACCCCGAGGAGCGCTTCGGGACGACTCGCGACCTGGCTCGCGATCTCGCGAGCATCCGCGACCACCTCTCCGACACCGCGGTCGTCTCGGGAGAGGCGGCGCCGGCGGCGCCAGCGCGGAGGGTGCGCCTCTGGCCGATCCTCCTCGGATCCGCGGCCGCCGTCGCGGCGGCGGCCATCGTTTCCTTCTGGCTGGGCCGAAACGCCGGAAAGACACAGCCCCCCTCTTTCCGGCAGCTCACCTTCCGGAGGGGAACCATCTCGTCAGCCCGGTTCGCTCCTGACGGCCAGACGGTCGTCTACGGGACGTCGATCGATGGAAAGCCGGCGGAAATCTTCGTCAGCCGCCCGGAGAGCCCGGAGTCCCGGCCGTTCGGCATGCCGGGCGCGTCCGTGCTCGCCGTTTCGAAATCCGGAGAAATGGCCGTTTCGCTCGGCTACCACTCCGTCGGGCCCTTCATGGCGAGCGGCACGCTCGCGCGCATGAGCGTGGCCGGCGGCGCCGCTCCGCGGGAGATCCTGGAAGACGTGCAGTGGGCCGACTGGGCCCCCGACGGGACGAGCCTCGCGATCGTCCGCGAGATCGCGGGCCGCAACCGCCTGGAGTTTCCGATCGGGAAATCGCTCTACGAGACGCCGGGATGGATCAGCAACCTCCGAGTCTCCCCGGGAGGCGAGGAAGTCGCCTACATCGATCATCCGGCTCGCGGGGACGACGGCGGCTTCGTCGCGGTGGTGGACCGGACCGGGAAACGGAAGTCTCTCTCGAAGTCTTTCGAGACCGCGCAGGGTCTCGCGTGGGACCCCGGCCGCGGCGAAATCTGGTTCACTGCCGCCCGGAGCGGCTCCAACCGCGCTCTCTACGCGGTCGATCTCTCGGGCAGGGAGCGCCTGGTCGCGCGCATCCCGGGCACGCTGACGCTGCACGACGTTTCGAGCGGCGACCGGCTCGTCATGACGCGCGACATCGACCGGCAGGAGGCGCTCGGTTGGTCCGCCGGAGATCCGAAGGAGCGCGATCTCTCATGGCTCGATTGGACGAACCTGAGAGGTCTTACCCCGGACGGCAAGACAGTTCTCTTCTCGGAGTCCGGCGAAGGAGGCGGAGCAGGCTACTCGGTCTACGTCCGGAAGGCGGACGGATCCCCGGCCGTCCGCCTCGGAGAGGGCAGTGCCCAGGGGATCTCCCCCGACGGAAAGTACGTTCTGACGATCAACCACCTCGCCACGGAACCGCAGGTGGTCCTGTATCCGACGGGGGCCGGAGAAACGAAGGCTCTTCCCCGCGAAGGGCTGCGCGCGGAATCCGGGAACTGGCTTCCGGATGGAAAGCAGATCGTCCTGACCGCGAGTGAAGCGGGACGCGGATCGCGCCTCTTCCTCTGGGACCTTTCCGGCGGCAAGCCTCGCGCGATCTCGCCGGAGGGTTACCGGGGGTTTACGGACGGGATCGCCCCGGACGGGAAACACGCCGCCGTCCGCGGCCCGGACCAGCGCCTCTACCTGTACCCGGTTGCGGGCGGGGAACCGATCGCGGTCGCAGGCGCGAACGCCGCCGACACACCTCTTGGATGGAGCGGCGACGGGCGCCTTCTGTACGTTTACAGCCGAGGGGAGCTGCC
>DATFQY010000198.1:0-71623 GCA_035263845.1 Thermoanaerobaculia bacterium
ACCTGAGGAGCCAGATGACCCGGGCGCTCGCGCTCTTCAACCGCTCCGACTGCACCATCCACTCCGTGGACATCGGCGGGCTACGCACGGGCGTCGCCATGGTGGCCAACGAGCTGCCGGTCAACGGCCAGGACTCCCTCTTCTACTTCTCCGAAGAGACGGGGGGCCAGTTCCTGAAGAATGCCAACGAAATGAGCTCGTCCTTCGACAAGCTGCTCGAGCGGACAGGCCTGATCTACCTCCTCGCCTTCCAGCCGGTCCGGGTGCCGGAGAACGGCAAGTTCCACGCCCTCAAGGTCAAGGTCAAGAACAAGAGCTGGCAGGTCTCGGCGCGGAGCGGCTACTACGAGCCGAAGTCTCAAAAGACGCTGACGCCGATCGAGAAGAACCTCGCGCAGGCCGCGGCGGTCACCGCGGCGCTCCCGAAGACGGACATCCCCGCCTGGGTCCTCGCGGCGCCGCTGCCGATGGTCGAGGGGCTTTCGCGCGTCCCGGTCATCGTCGAGGTCCCCGGCGACCGCTTGCTCGCGAGCAAGGACAAGGACGCCTCCAAGATGAACGTGGACATCTTCGTCTATGCCATCGACAAACAGGGGCAGACGAGGGACTACCTCTTCCAGCCGCTCGGGCTCGACCTGACGCGCACCGAGGCGATGCTCGCGAAGGGCGGGATCAAGTACTACGGCGCCCTGACGCTGCCGTCGGGCGACTACACGCTCCGGACCCTCGTGCGGAGCAACGAGACGGGGCGCTTCGGCGTGACGATCACGCCAATCAAGGTCTCCAACTCGAGCGAGGCGACGACCCTGCCGCCGCTCTTCGTCGAGGACGGCCGGCAGTGGATCATGGTCAAGGGCAAGGGGAAGGGAGAGACCGACTCCGCGGCGGAGTACCCCTTCGCCATCGGCGGCGAGTCCTTCGTCCCGAGCGCGCTCGCCGGCGTCAAGAACGGCGGCACGACGCAGGTCTGCGTCATCGCCTACAACTTTCCGGGCGAATCCAACGGCCTGCAGTACTCGGCGCGGATGCTCGGCGTGGACGGCAAGCCCCACGGGACCGCTCACCTGAAGCTGCTCAAGGCCTCGGATCGCGAGCGACAGGGCGCGAGGAAGCTCCTCCTGGAGTTCCAGCCGACGGGCCTCGACCCCGGCCGTTACGCGCTGGTCATGAAGCTCCAGGACCCGGGAAGCGGCAAGGCCGCCGAGACCATGTCCACGTTCGACGTCACGCAGTAGCGGGACTCGGGACGCGAGACTCGAATCATCGCATCCGGAGGTCGCGCCCGGTCATCTCTTTCGGGACGGGGAGTCCCTGGAGTGCGAGGATCGTGGGCGCGACGTCGGCAAGCGAGCCGCCCGAGCGGAGCGCCGACACGCCGCCGCCTCCGACCAGGATCGCCGGCACGGGATTGGTCGTGTGCGCGGTGTGGGGCTGCCCCGTGGCCGGATCGATCATCTGCTCGGCGTTGCCGTGGTCCGCGGTCATCAGGAGGAGCGTTTCGGCCACGCGGCAGGCCTCCTCGATCCGGGCGAAGCAGCCGTCGAGGGTCTCGATCGCCGAGATCGTCTCCGCGAGCTTCCCGGTGTGACCGACCATGTCGGCGTTGGCGAAATTGACGACGAGGCCGCCGAAGGACCTTCCGCGGATCGCCGCGACCGCCTCGCTCGTGATCTCTTCCGCGCTCATCTGCGGATGGAGGTCGTAGGTCGCGCCGCGCCACGACGGCACGAGCTTCCTCTCCTCGCCCGGGAAGGCCTTTTCGACGCCGCCGTTGAAGAAATAAGTGACGTGGGCGTACTTCTCGGTCTCGGCCAGGCGCAGGTTGCGGATCCCGCCCTCGGCCCACGCCTCCGCCAGGATGTGCGTCAGCACGAGCGGCGGAAAGGCGACGGGGAGCGGAAACTCCTTCTTGTACCGCGTGAAGCAGACGAAATGGAGGAAGGGAAGGCGTCCCCGCGGGAACTCGGCGAAGTCCGGCTCGGTCAGAGCGCGCGTCAGCTGCCGCGCTCGGTCCGCGCGGAAATTGAAGAACACCACGGCGTCGCCGTCGGAGATCCCGCGGAACCTGGCGCTCTCGGGGAGCACGACGGTCGGCTTGAGGAACTCGTCGTTCTCGTCCCGGGCATAAGCCGCCTCGACGGCCTCCCTGGCCGTCGCGGCGCGAAGCCCCTCGCCGGAAACGAGGGCGGCGTAAGCCTTGGCCACGCGGTCCCACCGCGAGTCCCGGTCCATCGCCCAGTAGCGTCCCGAAACCGTGGCGATTCTCCCGCCGTGATCCGCCAACGCGGCCTCGAGGTTGCCGACGAACGCAAGCGCCGACCGCGGCGGAGTGTCGCGTCCGTCGGTGAAGGCGTGGACGAAGACGCGATCGACGCCGTTGTCGTCGGCCATCTTCAGGAGGCCGAAGAGGTGGCGCTCGTGGGAGTGGACGCCGCCGTCGGAGAGCAGCCCCAGCAGGTGCAGCGCCGCCCCGGGCTTCTTCGCCGCCTCCATCGCTTCGAGGAGGACGGGGTTGGAGAAGAACGATTCGTCGCGCAACGCGACGTCGATCCGCAGCAGGTCCTGCGGGACCATCCGGCCGGCCCCGAGGTTCAAGTGGCCGACCTCGGAGTTGCCCATCAGCCCGGCCGGGAGGCCTACCGCCTCGCCCGACGCTTCTAGCGCGGTCCACGGGCAGCCGTTCTTCCAGCGGTCGAAGGTGGGCGTCTTCGCCAGCGCGATCGCATTGCCCGGCGAGGGCGGAGCTTCTCCCCACCCGTCGCAGATGAGCAGGACGACGGATGGGATCGTCAATTCCTCAGGTACGTGTAGAGGATCCGGGAAATCTCCGCCACGGCGCGGGCGTCGGCGAAGTGCCCGCGCGGCGTGTGCGGGGCGTCGCCGTCGAAGACCTGCGAGATCGATCCGAGGCCGGCTTCGCGGACGTGCCCGCGCAGGTCCTCGAGCCACTCGAGCATGGAGCGGCGCGTTTGGGAAGAGTTCCCGAGGACGCGGAAGTGCGCGTCCGCGAACGCCCCCAGGAGCCACGGCCACGACGCCCCCTGGTGAAGGAAGAGGCCGGGGCCGCCGGACCTCGGCTCGGGCCGCGGGCGGTAGCGCGGATCCCGCGGATCGAGGGTTCGAAGCCCGAACGGCGTCAGCAGCCGGCTCCGCACCGCCCAGTAGACGGCTTTCGCGCGGTGCGGAGGCAGCAGGTCCGGTGACAGGGCCGCAGCGAGGATCTGGTTGGGCCGCAAGCTCGAGTCCGATCCGTCGGGGCCGACGACGTCGTAGAGGAACTCTCCCTCCGGGCACCAGAAGATCTCGTTGAACCGGCGCGCGACGTGCCACGCCTCCGCCTCGAGCTCCCGGGCGCGCGTGCTCTCCCCGGCCAGCCTCTCGAGCCTCGCCGCGGCCTTCAACGCGGCGTGCCAGAGCGCATTGACTTCCACGGCGCGCCCATAGCGGGGCGTCACCGGGTCGCCATCCTCGGAGATCGCGTTCATCCACGTCAGGGGCTGGCCCAGCGCTTCGCCGCTGATGAGGCCGTCGGGGCCGACGGAGACTCCCGAGATCAGGCCGGCACGATACGAGGAGAGGACGGAACGCACCGAGCCCAGCAGCGGTGTCGGCCGGCTCGGATTGCGCCGTGCGCCGGTGAACCAGTCCACGGCGAGAACGAGCCAGAGCGGCGCGTCGCTCGAGCCCAAGTCCGCTCGCCCGCGCTCCCCGGCCTCGCCCGGTGGGGCGAGCGCGGCCGCCAGCCGCGCGGCCGCCGCCCCAACGACGCGAGCCGCGCCCGCGTAGTGCGCGCAGGCGAGCGTGAGGCCTGGGACGGAAAGCATGTCGTCGGCTTGCGAAGGCGCCGGCTCCGGGAACCCGGCGACGATGGAGCCGTCTCTCGCGTCGCCGTCCACGAGGAAGATCTCGGCGCGGCGGGCGAGCTCGTCGAAGACTTCGTCCTCGGTGCGGCTGAACGCCTGCCGCCGCTCCTGCTCGGCCCGGAGGAGCTGGGCCGGGTCCGTGGGGACCTCCTCGGGAGAGAACACCAGGTACGCCATTTCCCCTGGAGACAGGACCCAGTCCCAAGCCACCGGGCTCCAGAGGTTTTCGCCGTTCCCTTCCCACGGGACCGCGGCGGCCCGCGGATCGTGGAGAGCCCGGGCGCCCGTCCCGCGAAGGAAGAGACGGCCTGCCCCGGGAAGCTCCGAGAGCCAGGAGCTCTCTCCGTTGACCTTTGCCGCCGAGCCGGCGCGGCCCTTTTCCGCCCGGATGAGCGGCCGGGCGCGAAGGCCCACGGAGCGCTCGCCGCGGTTGGCGTAGCGCGCGATGGCGATCGGACGGCCCCGCACCAGGCAGAGCGAGCGCTCGACGGAGAATGCCCCGGTCTCGTAGCGCCAGGTCGGGAAGGGGTCCAGGGCAAAGCGCGCCAGGGGAGGGGCGTCGGGGCCCTGCGCGTCGGGCTCCTCGCGAAGGGCGAGGGTTTCCCCCGCGCACCAGACGTACTCTTCGCAGCCGGCCACCAGGGGAGGGAGCCGCCGGGATTCCCTCGTCCTTGCGGAGGGGGGCGAGTACCAGCCATGGTAGCGGCGCGTGGCGCCCTCGGCGCACCCGCACGCGAACCCGCCCAAGCCGTCGGTCTCGATCCATTCGAGGGAGCTGCGGCGCCCCGGCGAGGAAAGGTCCTCGCGCTTCCATTCGAGAGGGCCGCGATGCGGCGCGGCGGCGCTTTCCGGTTCCGGCCTGACTTCCACTGGCGAGGAGACATTCTCTCAGATTCCCGGATCTTCCGATCCCGGCATCGAAATTGCGGCGTAATAAGATTCCAAGAGGACCGGGAGGGCGCCGATGAGTACCGTTCGCAAGTCCGTCGATGAGCTCTGCGTGGACACGATCCGCACGCTGGCCATCGACGCGGTCCAGAAAGCGGATTCGGGACACCCCGGACTTCCCCTCGGGGCCGCTCCCATGGCCTACCTCCTCTGGCAGAGGCACCTCCGGCACGATCCCTCGGACCCGAAGTGGCCGGACCGCGACCGGTTCGTGCTCTCCGCCGGGCACGGCTGCATGCTCCTCTACTGCCTCCTCCACCTGACCGGTTACGACCTGACCATGGAGGACCTGAAGTCGTTCCGGCAGTGGGGAAGCAAGACCCCCGGGCACCCGGAGTGGCTGCTGACGCCCGGGGTCGAGGCGACGACCGGCCCGCTGGGACAGGGGACTGCCAACGCGATCGGTATGGCGGCGGCCGAGCGGGCGCTCGCCGCGAGGTTCAACCGGCCGGGCCACGAGATCGTCAACCACCGGACGTGGGCGCTCGTCTCCGACGGCGACCTCATGGAAGGAATCTCGGGAGAGGCGTCGTCGCTCGCCGGCCACTGGAAGCTCGGGAAGCTGACCTTCCTCTACGACTCCAACCAGGTCACTCTCGACGGGCCCGCCTCGATGGCGTTCACCGAAGACGTCGGGAAGCGCTACGAGGCCTACGGCTGGCAGGTCTTGAAGGTTGAGGACGGCAACACGGACCTCGACGCGATCGACGAGGCGCTCGACGCCGCGGAGCGCGAGGCGTCCCGGCCGACGCTCATCATCGTCAGGACGACGCTGGGCTACGGATCGCCGCACAAGGCAGGAACGTCCGAGGCTCACGGCAGCCCGCTCGGCAAGGAAGAGGTCGTGTTGACGAAGAAGGCGCTGGGCTGGGAGTGGGAGGAGCCCTTCTACGTCCCGCCGGAGTCCCGGGAGCATTTCCGGGAGGCGGTGCCGCGAGGGAGGCACTGGCGGTCGGAATGGGAGAGACGGTTCGCCGGCTACGAGAAGGAGTTTCCCGATCTGGCCGCGGAGTGGCGCCGCCGCCTGGCCGGAGAGCCTCCCGCCGGCTGGGACGAGGGGCTGCCGGTCTTCAAGACGGGAGAGAAAGAGGCGACGCGAACGGCGGCCGGCAAGGTCGAGAACGCGATCGCGCTGAAGATGCCGGAGCTTCTCGGCGGCGACGCGGACCTCGGCGTCTCGACCAACACGCCCTTGAAGGAAATGGGCAGCTTCGACGGCGGGGCCGGTGCCGGCGGGCGCAACTTCCACTTCGGCGTCCGCGAGCACGCCATGGCGGGGATCGCCAACGGCATGGCGTACCACGGCGGCCTGCGCGCGTTCGTCGCCACCTTCTTCTGCTTCTCCGACTACATGCGGCCCTCGGTGCGGCTGGCGTCGTTGAACGAGCTGCCGGTGATCTTCGTGTGGACGCACGACTCGATCGGCCTCGGGGAGGACGGCCCGACGCACCAGCCGGTCGAACACCTGATGTCGCTGCGAGCCATGCCCGGGATGACGCTGATCCGCCCGGGAGACGCCAACGAGGCTCGGGAGGCGTGGCGCGCGGCGATCGGACACCGGGAAGGCCCGGTGGGCCTCGTGCTCTGCCGGCAGAAGCTGCCGGTCCTCGATCGCGAGAAGCTCGCTTCCGCGGCAGGGCTCGCCAAAGGGGCGTACGTTCTCGCCGAGGGCTCGAAGACGCCGCCCCGGCTGATCCTCCTCGCCAGCGGCTCGGAGGTTGCCCTGGCGCTCCAGGCCCGCGAGAAGCTGGAAGCGGAAGGTGTCGCGACGAGGGTGGTCTCGATGCCCTGCTGGGAGCTCTTCGAGCGGCAAACGGCCGGTTACCGCGACGAGGTCCTGCCGCCCTCCGTCCCAGCCCGCCTGGCGATCGAAGCCGGCGCGACGCTGGGCTGGAAGCGATGGGTCGGCGACCGCGGAGACTCCGTGGGGCTCGACCGGTACGGCGCGTCGGCGCCGGGCGAGATCGTCATGAAGGAACTCGGCTTCAGCGTCGAGAACGTCGTGAAGCGGGCGAAAGCGCTCTTATGAAGATCGCGATCGGCTCGGACCACGCCGGCTTTGCCCTGAAGACCGAGCTGGCGGCGGCCCTTGTCGCGGCGGGCCACTCCATCGAGGACGTCGGGGCGCGGGACGACCGGCCCTCCGACTACCCGGACTACGCGCGAAAGGTGGGAGAAGCGGTCATCTCGGGAGCCTGCGAGCGGGGGATCCTCGTCTGCGGAAGCGGCGTGGGCGCCTCGGTCGCGGCCAACAAGGTGACCGGCATCCGGGCTGCCCTGTGCCACGACAGCTTCTCGGCCCACCAGGGAGTCGAGGACGACGACTTGAACGTGCTATGCCTCGGCGCCCGGGTGATCGGCCCGTCGCTTGCCGCCGAGATCGCGCGGATCTTCCTCGCGGCACGCTTCTCAGGGGCCGAGCGCCACGTCCGCCGCGTCGGCAAGATCAAGGCCATCGAGGAGGACTCCCGGCGCGGGATCTTCGACCGCCCCGCGTCTATCGCCATCGAATCTTCCCCCACACGGAGGTGAGCCATGTCTGAGAACCCGTTGAGAAAGCTGCGAGAGCTCGGCCAGAGCGTCTGGTACGACTACATCCGGCGCGACCTGATCACGAGTGGCCGGCTGGAGACGCTGGTGCGCGAGGACGGCCTGGCGGGGATGACGTCGAACCCGACGATCTTCCAGAAGGCGATCGCCGAGACGGAGCTCTACGACGACGACATCCGGCGCCTCGGTCCCAAGGCCAAGGGACCGTCGGAGATCTTCGAAGGCCTCGCCGTGACCGACATCCGGTCGGCCGCCGACGTGTTCCGTCCCGTCTACGATTCCAGCGGCGGCGGCGACGGCTTCGTCTCGATCGAGGTCGGTCCGCACCTGGCTCGCGACACCGAGGGCTCGATCGCCGAGGCCCGGCGTCTCTGGAAGGCCTGCGGGCGAGACAACGTCATGGTCAAGATCCCCGGCACCGCCGAGGGCGTTCCGGCGATCCGCAAGTGCCTGGCGGAAGGGATCAACATCAACATCACGCTCCTCTTCTCGGTCGAGCGCTACCGCGAAGTCATGGAGGCGTACCTCTCGGCCATGGAGGAGAGGGTCGCCTCCGGAGCGCCGGTCGGAAAGATCCGGTCGGTCGCGAGCTTCTTCGTCAGCCGCGTGGACACCAACGCCGACAAGAAGCTTGACGCGAAAGCGCGCGACGCGAAGTCCGACGCCGAACGGGAAGAGGCCAAGCGGCTGCGCGGCAAGCTCGGGATCGCCAACGCCCGCGTGGCGTACGAGGCCTTCGAGGAGGTCTGTCGCGGGAGCCGTTTCCAGGAGTTGAAGAAGAGCGGGGTTGCCGTTCAGCGGCCGCTCTGGGCCTCGACCTCGACGAAGGACCCCGCCTATCCGGATCTCTACTACGTCGAGGCGCTGATCGCCCCCGAAACCGTGGACACGCTGCCTCCCGAGACCTTCGAGGCGTACCGCGACCACGGCGACCCGAAGGTCCGCATCCACGACGACCTGGCCGGCGCCCACGAGGTCTTCGACCGGCTCGGCCGACTCGGCGTGGACGAGCCCGGGATCTTCCGCGAGCTCGAGGACGAAGGGGTCCGGAAGTTCTCGGATTCCTTCGACGCCCTGATGAAGGCCCTGGAGCTGAAGGAAAAAGCCGTGAGGGTCGCCTGAGCGATCCGGCCGAAGGGGAGCGCTCTCGGGCCGAGGCGCTCCAGTCGCTTTCGAAGGACCGCGCCGTCTCCCGCATCTGGGGGGGGGACGCCTCGCTCTGGAAGACCGGCGACGCGGACCGCCGCACGATCGCCAGCGCTCTCGGCTGGCTGACGGTCGCCGAGCGGATCGAGCCGCACCTGGCGGACCTGGCGAGCTTCGTCGAAGAGGTTCGCGGCGCGGCCGACACGGTCATCGTCCTCGGCATGGGAGGGTCGAGCCTCGCTCCGCTCGTCTTCTCGGACTCCTTCGGGAGGCGCCAGGGATACCCCGAGCTGAAAGTCCTCGATTCGACGGAGCCCTCGAGCGTCCTTTCCGTCGAGAAAGACCACGACCTTTCGCGCTGCCTCTTCGTGGTCTCGTCCAAATCGGGCTCGACGCTCGAGCCCAACATCTTCTTCGACTACTTCTACGGCCGGGTCGAGAGCGCCCTCGGCGGCAAGGCGGGGGAACGGTTCGTCGTCGTCACCGATCCCGGCTCTGCGCTGGAGAAGGAAGCGGCCAAACGGAAGGTGCGGCGGGTCTTCGCCGGCGACCCGGACATCGGCGGCCGCTACTCCGCGCTCTCCAACTTCGGCCTCGTGCCGGCCGCGCTCGCCGGCGTGGACGTGGCGGAGATGCTGCGGCGGGCCCGAAGCATGATGCAGCTCTGTCGGAAGGAAGGGGAGGAAAACCCCGGCCTCCAGCTCGGAGCGGCGATCGGATCGGCGGCCGCCGCGCAGGGACGGGACAAGCTGACCTTCTTCGTCGGTCCGCCCGTTCCGCGGTTCGGGATGTGGATCGAGCAGCTCATCGCCGAGAGCACTGGCAAGGAGGGGCGCGGGATCCTCCCCGTCGAGGGTGAGCCGCCCGGACCGCCCGAGGTCTACGGGGCGGACCGCTTCTTCGCCGGCACCCAGAGGCAAGGGGAAACCGAGATCGCGGGCCGCCTGGACGCGCTCGCGCGGGCGGGCCATCCTGCGGTGCGGTTCGAGATTCGCGACGCGCTGGACCTCGGCGCGGAGATGTTCCGCTGGGAGTTCGCGACCGCCGTCGCGGGGAAGATCCTGGGGATCAACCCCTTCGATCAGCCCAACGTCCAGGAGGCGAAGGACCGGACCAACGAGATCCTGAAGGGGGAAGCGACAGTTCCCAGTCGAGACTCCACCGCCGTGGATCGGATCCCCGTCAAACGGCTGCTCGACTCGATCAAGACGGGGGACTACTTCGCGATCACCGCGTACCTCCAGGATCTGCCGGAGACGGAGGAGGCGTTGACCCGGATCCGCGTGAGGGTCAGGGACCGGAAGAAGATCGCGACGACCGTTGGATTCGGTCCGCGGTTCCTCCACTCGACGGGCCAGCTCCACAAGGGCGGCCCCGACACGGGCGTCTTTCTCCAGGTCACGGCCGAGCCGGCCTCGGCCGTTTCGATCCCGGGCAAGCCTTACGGATTCGAAGACGTCGTTGCGGCCCAGGCTGGCGGCGACCTGGCGGCGTTGCGCTCGCGCGGGCGCCGGGCGCTTCGGGTCCATCTCTCGAAAGACGTCGCGGCGGGTCTCCGGGAGCTCGACGCGGCCGTCGCTGGAGCGCTGTCATGAAGCTCGGATTCGTGGGCCTGGGACGCATGGGCGCCAACATGGTGCAGCGCCTGCTCGAGGGAAGGCACCAGATCGTCGCGTACGCGCGGAGTGAGGACTCGATCCAACAGGCGGAGGCCCGCGGGGCGATCGGGGCCCGGTCGCTTCCGGAGCTCGTCGGCAAGCTCGCGCCGCCCCGAGTCGTCTGGCTGATGATCCCGTCGGGCAAGCCCGTCGAGGATTCGATTGCCGAGCTCTCCGGCCTGCTGGCCTCCGGCGACATCGTGGTGGACGGCGGAAACTCCCGGTTCTCCGACTCCGCCCGGCGGGCGGCGGACCTGGCGAAGAAGGGGATCGGCTTCGTGGACTCCGGGACCTCCGGAGGCATCTGGGGGCTGAAAAACGGGTACTGCATCATGGCCGGCGGCTCCGAGGCCCATTTTCGGGCCGTGGAGCCGGCCTTGAAGACACTCGCCCCGCCCGACGGCTACCTCCACACGGGGCCCCCGGGCTCCGGCCATTACGTCAAGATGGTCCACAACGCGATCGAGTACTCGATGCTGCAGGGCTACGGCGAGGGCTTCGAGATGCTGAAGGCGGCCGATTACGAGCTCGACCTGCAGCGGATCGCCAAGCTCTGGACGCACGCCTCGGTGGTCCGCTCCTGGCTCCTCGACCTGCTCGTGCTGGCGTTCGAAGCCGACCCGAAGCTCGCCAACATCCGCGGGTACGTCGAAGACTCGGGCGAGGGGCGATGGACGCTGCACGAGGCGATCGAGCGGGCCGTCCCGGTCCCGACGCTCGCCGACGCGCTCTTCGCGCGGTTTCTCTCGCGGCAGGACGAGTCCTTCTCCGCGAAGGTCATCGCCGCCCTGCGCAACCAGTTCGGCGGCCACGCGGTCAAGCCGGAATGAGAGAGACCTCGGTCGAGCTCGAGCCCCGGGCCACGGCGCCGGCGGTCGAGGCGGCGGGGGAGTCCGAAGAGGAGAAGATCCGCCCGCCCTGCACGATCGTCATTTTCGGCGCCTCCGGCGACCTGACTCGGCGGCTGCTCGCCCCGGCGATCGCCCACCTCTCCCGCGACGGGGCGATCTCCCCGGACTTCGCGATCGTCGGGCTGGCCCGCTCTCCCTACAGCGACGGGGACTTCCGCGCCTACCTCGAGAAGGGCGCCGAGGAGTTCACGCCGCCGACGCAGGGGCGGCCAGGCGACCTGCCGGCGACGGTGCGGTACATCCCCGGGGACTTCGAGGACGGCGCGCTCTACGAGAAGCTCAAGGCCGCGCTCGGCGAGATCGAGGGGAAGCGCCGCGGCAACCGCAACCGCATCTTCTACCTCGCCACGCCGCCCGAAGCGGACCCGACGATCGTGAAGTTCCTGGGCGAGTCGGGGCTCGCCCGGCCGGACCACGGCTGGGCCCGCGTCGTCGTCGAGAAGCCGTTCGGCCACGACCTCGAATCCGGCCGGCAGTTGAACGCCGAGCTTTCCACGGTCTTCAAGGAGCAGCAGATCTACCGGATCGACCACTACCTGGGGAAAGAAACCGTCCAGAACATCTTCGTGCTGCGTTTCGCCAACGGCATCTTCGAGCCGCTCTGGAACAACCGCTACGTGGACCACGTCCAGATCGCGGTCGCCGAGTCCGTCGGAGTCGAGCATCGCGCAGGCTACTACGAGAACGCCGGCATCATCCGGGATATGTTCCAGAACCACCTGCTGCAGCTCCTCTGCCTGACCGCGATGGAGCCGCCGGTGGCCTTCGAGGCCGACGCGGTGCGGGCCGAGAAGGTCAAGGTCCTCCAGTCCATCCGCCCCATCCGCGAGGAGTCCATCGACGAGTGGGCCGTGCGCGGGCAGTATGGTCCCGGCGTCGTCGGAGGACGGAGTGTGCCCGGCTACCGCTCCGAAGAGAAGGTGGATCCCCGCTCGAACCGGGAGACCTACGCCGCGGTGAGGTTCTCCATCGACAACTGGCGGTGGGCGGGAGTGCCGTTCTACGTTCGCTCCGGCAAGCGGCTGGCGGACCGCGTCTCGGAGATCGCGATCGAGTTCAAGCGGGTCCCGCATCCGCTCTTCTCGCGCGGCGCGGGCATGCTCAATCCCAACGTCCTGAGGCTTCGCATCCAGCCCGGCGAAGGGGTCTCGCTGAAGTTCGACGCGAAGATCCCGGGCACCCGCCTGCAGGTCCAGTCCGTGTACATGGATTTCCCGTACTCGAAGCTCGGCGCGCCGATCCAGGGAGGCTATGAACGCCTGCTCCTCGACATCACGCACGGCGACCAGACGCTCTTCACCCGGGGGGACGAGGTCGAGCACGCCTGGCGCGTCGTCATGCCGATCATCCAGGCGTGGGAGAAGAAGCCGCCGCCGGACTTCCCCAACTACGCCTCGGGGACGTGGGGGCCCGACGCCGCGGACCAGTTCCTCGCCCGCGAAGGACGACGTTGGCGGACGCTCTAGGACCGAGGCCCGCCGCTCCGACCTCCTTCGAGATCGCCGTTGTCCCCGACGCCGAGTCGCTCGCCGTGGCCGCGGCGGACGAGTTCGCCAGGAGCGCGGCCGAAGCCATCGGCAAGCGCGGGCTCTTTCACGTGGCACTCTCCGGCGGCTCGACGCCGCGCGCGCTCTACCGGCGACTGACAAAGGCTCCGCATCGGGGCGCCGTCGCGTGGGAGTCGGTCCGCTTCTTCTTCGGGGACGAGCGGTGCGTGCCGCCGGACAGCGAGCGGTCCAATTTTCGGATGGCCCGCGAGGAGCTCTTCGATCCGCTCCGGATCCCGCCTCGGCGGATCTTCCGGATGAGAGGGGAGGACGCGCCCCGCCGGGCCGCGGGGGCCTACGAGAGGTCCCTGCGCGCGCACGTGCCCGGCCGGCCGCCCAGGTTGGACCTGGTCCTCCTGGGCCTGGGCGGGGACGGCCACACCGCTTCGCTCTTCCCGGGCACGCCGGCTCTGGCGGAAAGCAAACGCCTCGTCGTCGAGAACTTCATGCCCGGATCGAAGGAGCCGAGGATCACCCTGACGTTGCGCGCGATCAACGCCGCCCGACGGGTGATCTTCCTGGTCTCCGGCGACGGGAAGGCGGCAGTCGTCGCCGGGGTGCTCCAGAAACGCGGACGGCGAAAAGATCTTCCCGCGGCCGGGGTCAACCCGAGCCGCGGGACGCTTCTCTGGCTGCTCGACGAGGCGGCCGGCTCGAAGCTCTGACCGTCCCTTTCCCGCCAAAGGAGGAACCCATGTCGTCCATCCCTTCCCGTCGATTCCTGCGGCAGCTCTCGCCGCGGCTCTCCTGTCCGGAGCCGGCAGCTCGCTTCTTGGACAGTGCGGGCCGTTCACGGATTTGACCGACCCCGGCTTCTGCCCCTTCGTCCTGGAGATCTTCTATCTGGGCATCACGACCGGGACGACGCCCACGACCTACGATCCCTCCTCCACCGTCACGCGCCTCCAGATGGCGGCCTTCCTGTCGCGGACCGTGAGCAACGGATCGGATTTCGTCTCGATCTGGAAGGCCGCGGACCTGACGCCGATCGGGTCGGTCTCGACCGGGACGAGCACCGGCCCCTTGAACGCGTGCAGCGACGGCGTCTACTTCTGGATCGCGCTGGCCGACGTCAACAAGTTGGCGCGATTCTGACGATCGCTAGAACCGCGCGAGCTGGTTCGACGTGTTGTAGGTCACCCAGAACTGGAGGCCGTCGCTGCAGGCGCCCAACGGCCCGACCGGCCCCGTTGCGACGGAACCGAGCGGGGTCAAGTCTGCCGCTTTCCAGAAAGAGATCGAGCCTCCCGAGCCGGCGATGAGGATCCGCTCACCATCGAACGCCGCCGCGGTCGGACCCGCGATCCCGTTGCCGGTAAGAGTCTGGAGAATCACGCCGGTCGAGGCCCGAACGACGCTCACCGAGTCGCTGAAGGCATTCGGGACCCAGATGTTGGTGCCGTCGAAGGTTGGATGGTATGGATTTGAGCCTACAGTGACAGTCTGAAGGATGCCTCCCGCCGGGTCGAGCTTGAAGAGCTTGCCGGCCGCATTTGCCGTGACCCACACGTTTGTTCCGTCAAAAACCGCGCCGATCAGTTGCGTGCCGGTCCCGACGGTCGTCACCGTCCACGGGATCGGACCGGGTGTGATGATGGAGACGGAGCCGTTGGAATTGGCGGAATTGGCGGTCCAGACGCGGCCACCGTCGAACGTGATGCCCTGAGGACCCGTCCCCACGGCGTTCGCGGCGACCGTAACCGCCCCGGCCGGCTGCGACGGATCGATCGAATAGACGGCGAAGGGACCTCCGACCCCGACCGCCCCGGTGACGAGGACGCGGCCCATCGCGACCATCACGCCATAAGCGAAGTTGGCGCCGGTCCAGGTTTCGAGGAGCTTGCCGTCCGATCCGCGCACCCGCGAGACCGAGTTAGCGACCTGGTTCGCGGTCCAGACGTCCGCTCCGTCGGAGCTGCAGAGAAACGGAAGCGCTCCGATGGTGGTCAGTCCGAGGGCTCCGGAGTTCTGAGGGCGCCAGAAGCGATCGAGAGCGGCTCGGCGGCTGCCGCGCCGCAGAACGCCGTCCACGGTCCGCGAGAGGAAGGTGGCCATCTGGAGCCTCGAGACGAAGCTCGCGGGGTCGTAGGTCGTTGGCGTCGTACCGGTGGTGATCCCGAGGTAGAAGATCTCCAGGACGAACGGACAGAAACCGGCATCGGTGAAATCCGTGAAGGGTCCGCATGCTCCGAGGAGCGCGCTCGAGGCTCCAAGAAAAATAGACAAAGGCACGGCAACGAAAAGGGCGGCAAGGCGGGAGCCCGGGCGGGAAATCGGCATGGTCTCCTCCCTTTGACCAGAATCATGACACGGCTCGCCCCGAAGCGAAGCAACCGTGGACGGTCCGGGTCCGGGAGCCTTACGCCGGAGGCTCGAGGCCTTCCCCTACGTGGCGGCGGCTTTCTCGGCCCTGGACTGGGCGATGATCTTTTCCTGGTTGGAGTGGGGCACTTCCGAGTAGTGGGAGAACTCCAGCTGGAAGGAGCCTCTCCCCTGGGTGATCGAGCGAAGCTGCGCGCCGTAGGTCAGCATCTCGGACATCGGCACCTGCGCCTTGATGATCGTCTCGTCGGTCCCGGTCTCCATGCCCTGAACCTTGCCCCGCCGGGAGGAGAGATCGCCCATCAGGTCGCCGACGTACTCGTTGGGGGCGGAGACCTCGACGTTCATGATCGGCTCGAGAAGCGTCGGCCTGGCCTTCTCCATCGCCTCCTTGTAGGCGAGGGCCCCGGCCAGCTTGAAGGCGAGCTCCGAGGAGTCCACGTCATGGTACTGGCCGTCGTAGAGGATCACGCGGAAGTCCACCATCGGGTAGCCGGCCAGGAAGCCCTTGCGGCGGACCTCCTGGATCCCCTTTTCGACGGCCGGGATGAAGTTTCTCGGGATCGCGCCCCCGTAAATGTCGTCCACGAACTCGAAGTCCGCGCCGCGGGGGAGCGGCTCGACCTTGATCTTGCAGTCGGCGAACTGCCCGTGGCCGCCCGTCTGCTTCTTGTGCCGGCCGTGGGCCTCGGCCTTGCGGGTGATCGTCTCGCGGTAGGGGACCTTGGGCGGATGGAGGATGACCTCGACGCCGTAGCGCTTCTTCAGCCTCGCCACCGCGATCTCGACGTGGAGCTGCGAGGCGCCGGCCAGGTGGAACTCCTTGGTCTCCTCGTCGCGCTGGAAGTGGAGCGAGGGGTCCTCCTCGATCAGCTTGTGGAGCGCGGTGGAGATCTTGTCCTCGTCGCCCTTGGCCTTCGGCTCGATCGCATAGGCGATGGCCGCCTCCGGGACGACGAGGCGCGGCAGGACCACGGGATGGTCCTTGGTCGTGATCGTGTCGCCCGTGACGGTCTCCTTCAGCTTGGCCACGGCGACGATGTCCCCCGCGCGGACCTCGGGCACGTTGACGTGCTCCTTGCCCTGCGGGAGAAAGAGCCCCGAGAAACGCTCCGGGATGCCGCGGGAAGCGTTCCAGTAGTTGCCGTCGGACTGGAAGTGCCCGGAGCGCACACGCATGTAGGTGATTCGCCCGGCGAACGGGTCCGAGACCGTCTTGAAGACCTGGGCGACCGCGTGGTCCTTCTCGTTGGTGAAGATCTTGGCGGGCTTGCCGTCCTTGCCGGTCCCCTCGACCGTCGAGCCCTCGGGGGAGGGAAGCAGCGAGACGCACGCGTCGAGGATCCTCTGGGCGCCGACCTCGAGGTTGGAAGAGGCGCAGAGGACCGGGAAGATCTTCCGCGCCGCGATCTCCTTCTTGAGGCCGGGAACGATCTCCGCGGCGTCCAGCGTCCCCTGGGCGAAGAACTTCTCCATCAGCTCGTCCTCGCCCTCGGCGACCATCTCGACCAGCTTCTCGTGCTCGGCCCTGGCCCGGTCGGCCAGCTCCGGCGGAATCGGCCCGTCGGACCGCTTGCCCCCCTCGGTGATGTGGGCTTCCATCCGGACGAGGTCCACGGTGCCGCGGAAGCCCTTCTCCTCGCCCAGGGGGATCTGGAGGGCCACGACCTCGCGACCGAACTTCTTCTGGAGGGACTCCAGGGCCCTCTCGAAGGAGGCCCGTTCCCGGTCCATCCGGTTGACGACGATGAGGACCGGCCTCTCGAACTCTTTGGCAAACTTCCACATCTTCTCGGTCTGCACCTCGACGCCGGAGACCGCGTCGCAGACGAGGATCACCGAGTCGGCGGCGGCGATGGCGGCCCGGGCCTCCGGGGCGAAAATGCCGTACCCCGGCGCGTCCAGGAAATTGATCTTGACGTCCCGATAGAGGGCGTGGGCACAGGATAGGTTGATCGAGATCTTTCGCTCGATTTCCTCGGTGTCGAAGTCCGTCGGACAGGTTCCGTCCTCGATCCGCCCCTGCCGGGTCGTGGCCCCGGCGACGTGGAGCAGAGAGGCGACCAGGGTCGTTTTTCCGACGGTGTTGTGGCCCACCACGGCCACGTTGCGAAGCTCCGGTGCGGAGAAGATTTTCATGGTTGGCGGATTATATTGAAGCGTGACCGCCCTTTCCTGCTTCGGGATCGGAGTCGCGTTTGTGATCGCGGTGGGGCTGCTGGTCTTCGCGGGGATCACGATCGGCTGGCTGATTCCTCCCCGGATCCGCTGGCGCCGGCCCCGTTCGAGGGGCCCGGATTCATTGACCCCCCCGACGAGCAGAGACTAGAATCGACGCCTCTGATGCACAGGGCGACTCTCGATCTGCGGCGCATCTGGGCTCTGGCGCCGGTTCCTTTGACCTGATGGCGGAACGAGACGCCGCCGGAGCGCGGCTCGCGAAGCTCGGCCGCTACGAGGTCCTGAGCGAGCTCGGCAAGGGCGCGATGGGCATCGTGTACCTGGCCCGCGACCCGGTCATCGGCCGGATGGTCGCGATCAAGACGATCCGCGCGTCCTCCATGGGCGACGACGACTCGGAGTCTCGCGAGTTCCGCGAGCGATTCATCCGCGAGGCCCAGACCGCCGGGATCCTGTCGCACCCCAACATCGTGACCATCCACGACATCGGGGAGGACCCGGACACGCAGATCTCCTTCATCGCCATGGAATACATCGAGGGCAAGACCCTGAAGGGCCTCCTGATGGAGAAGGCGCCGTTTACCTCGGACCAGGTCGCGGACATGATCGCCCAGGTCGCCGAGGCGATGGACTACGCCCACCGCAAAGGGATCATCCACCGCGACATCAAGCCGGCCAACATCATCGTCACCGCCGACGAGAAGGTGAAGATCACCGACTTCGGCATCGCGAAAATCGCCTCCTCCAACCTGACGACGACCGGGCAGTTCTTAGGCACCCCCAACTACATGTCGCCGGAGCAGGTGTCGGGCTCGCCGGTGGACGGCAGGAGCGACATCTTCTCGCTGGGTGTCGTCCTCTACGAACTCCTGACTCGGCGCAAGCCGTTCTCGGGCGAGAACCTGACAGCCATCTCCTACAAGATCGTCCACGAGGACTTCACGCCGCCCGCGGACCTTTCGAGCGAGGTCCCTCCCGAGTTCAACCCGATCGTGGGCCGCGCGATGGCCAAGGACCCCTGGAACCGCTACCAGCGGGGGAAGGATTTCGCTCTCGCCCTCCAGCAGCTCCGGGCCCACCTCGAGGAACAGAAGGCGATGGCGGACCTGGGGACCGTCATCTCCGGCGCGCCGAGCACCCCGGCGGAGCACAACGCGCCGACCGCGAAGATGGAGAACCTCGCCGCGATTGCGGCCGAGGGCGCCCGGGAGGCGGAAGCCTCAGCATCGCGGCGGCCGACCGAGGCGGCGCCGGTTCCGGGCCCTGGACCCGCGGCCGCCGAGGCAAGCGCCTCGAGGTCGAAGGCTCGCGCTCCGTCCCCGCCGCCTTCCAGTCCCGCTCCCGCTCCCACGGCAGCTCCCGCTCCCGCTTCTGCTCCGCCCAAGCCTCCGCCGCCTCCGGCTGCCCCGGCCCGCCGGACCGGCCAGCTTCCTCCCCGCCCCGACGTCGGCGGGATGCTCAAGGCCAAGCTCGCCGCCCTCAAGTCCATCGACTGGAAAAAGACCGACTGGCGCAAGGTCTCCAGGGAGCAGGTCAACCCCTACTGGTTCTGGCGCATCACGATCGGCGTGGGCGCGATCTTCCTGCTCATCGTCATCGCCCTCCTGGTGCGCAGCTCGTCCGCATCGCGTCCCTCGGTCGCCGTCAACGAGGCTCGGGTGCGGGAGGTGGCGGACACGCGCAAAGACCTGGAGGAGGGGCGCAAGCTCCTCGCCGCGGGGAAGTACCAGGAGAGCCTCGTGCTTTTCCGCAAGGTCCTGGAGAAGGACCCCAACAGCAACGCCGCGCGGCAGTACGTGCAGACCGCCGAGGCCGCGCTGGCAGGGAAGCAGGAGGAGGCCAAGAAGACCGCCGAAGTGGAGAAGATGGTCCAGGACGCCACCACGGCGTTCAACGAGGGCAACTACGAGGCCGCGAAGAAGCAGGCCGAGGACGTCCTCGCGCTCGACGCGAACCGCGCGGAGGCCCAGAAGATCCGGGACGATTCGGAGGCCAAGATCGCCGAGGCCGATGCGGCGGCCAAGAAGAAGGCGAGCAAGCAGGTTGCCGCGGCCCGGAAGCCGACCGCGGTCCCGGTCAAGGCCAAGCCGGAGGCGGCGCCCACCGCCGCTCCGGCGCCCGTCCAGGCCGCTTCCGCGATCCCGATCCTGCGGCTGCTCTTCGATTCGCCCGTCTCGGAGGGGCACCTGATGGTCGCCGTCAACGACCAGATCTTGCTTCGGAAGCCTTTCTCGTTCGTCCGCAAGGAGGGTCTCTTCAAGACCGTCAAGGAGACCGGAACCGTGGACGTCTCCATCCCGGTCCAGGCGGGAGCGCTGAACGTCAAGGTCTGGCTCTCGGGGCCCGACATCCCTGCGTCCACGTTCGCCACGACCTCGACGCAGATGCCCGCCGGCGGCTCCCGCGTCCTCCGCGTGGACTTCTCCGGCGGCCACCTCGGCGCCCGAATCCAGTAATCCGTCTGCTCCTCCACGCGGCGCGAAGCGGTGCGCCAAAGCGCAGATCCCGGGGAGGCGCGGAGCGACGTTTTGGTCGGGGCGAGTGGATTTGAACCACCGACCACTCGGTCCCGAACCGAGTGCGCTACCAGGCTGCGCTACGCCCCGAGGAACGGCGAGTTATACGCGATTTTCCGGGGCGATGCAAAACGTCCGACCGGAGAAGATCCTTCCCTGCGCTCAGGATGACAATGGATCCAGTTTCGGCGCGCCCCTCCCGCACCGTCGGTGGAAAAGGGGGTCGTGCTAATGTCTCGGCTCCGGCGGTGGAGTTCGCCACAACCGCCGCCCTGAGGGCGGCCAATGACTCCTACGAAGAGCGAAAACGTAGGAGGTTCTTGTGGCTCGGTTGTTCTGGATCTGCGTGGGAGGCGCGGCCGGTACGGCAGCGCGGTATTTCCTCGGCGGCTGGCTCCTGGGTTTGCTCGGGACCTCGTTTCCCTGGGGCACCCTGGCGGTCAATCTCCTCGGTTCCATCTTGGTCGGGGCGGTCATGCACGTCTCGCTCGCGACCGACCTCATCGGCCCGACGCTGAGGCTTGCGCTGACGACGGGCTTCCTCGGCGGCTTCACGACCTACTCGGCCTTCAACTACGAGACCGTCCGCTACCTGCGTGACGGGGCCTACTACCTTGGCGTCCTAAACTTCGGCGTGATGAGCCTGGCGTGCCTGCTGGGCGGTTTCCTGGGCGTGGCTCTGGCCCAGGCGTGGGTCCGCTGACCCGGAAAGGAAACGACCATGCGGGTTCTCGATGGGGAGCAGGTCCTCGCCCGGATCTTCGTCGGGGAATCCGACAAGTGGCACCACCAGCCGCTCACGACAGCCCTTCTCGAGCGGCTTCGCCGGGAAGGTTTCGCCGGGGCGACGGTCTTCCAGGGGATCGCCGGGTTCGGCGCGAGGAGCGTCCTGCACACGACGCACATCCTGCGGCTCTCCGAGGACCTGCCGATCGTCATCGAGGTGGTGGACACGCAGGAACGGATCGAGCGGCTTCTCGTCCTGCTCGACGAGATGGTCCCCGAGGGCCTCGTGACGCTGGAGAAGGCGCGGGTCGTCAAGTACTCGCCGGGAAACCGGCCGGTCGATTCCGGCGGTTAGAAGCGGGCCAGCTCCCCGTCGTTGAAGAGCGAGATCCAGAAGCTCGCACCGTCGCTGCAGGCGCCGAAGGGGAAGCTCCCCGGCGGGGCGGCGACGAAGCCGCTGGGAGAGAGGTCCGCGGCATTCCAGAGGGAGAGGGTGCCCGAGCTGGAGAAGTTCCTGACGAGGATGTGACCTCTCGGGTGTTGTGATACCTTGAAACACTACTCCACCAACATGCCACTCTCCCAGAAGATCCTGATCGCGCTGGCGATTGCGGCGCTCGGCCTACTCTCGGCCGCCTCGCAGAGCGAGCTCGTCTCGTGCGGACGCAACGTGCTGTCCAACGGACAATTCGACTCCGCAATCACCTCCTGGCCTCAGGCGGCCTTGTTCGGATTCGCGACCTGGAGCAACCAGGACTTCAGCGGATCGCCCTCCTCGGGCGCGCTCCACCTCGTCAACGACTCGGCCATCGACGGCCAGAACGTCAGCGTGGCGCAGTGCCAGTCCATCCTCGCGGGCAGCTCCTACGAGCTCGCCGCGAAGGTGTCGCCCCTGAACTACTGCTGCTCGGTCAAGGGCGGCCTGACCCAGGGGATCGACCAGGTCCTCCACACCGGATCGATTTACGTGCTGCTGAACTTCTACACGAAGCCCTCCTGCTCCGGCACGCCGCTGGCGGACTTCGTGAGGCTGGACGCGCAGGGGCGAAACGTCTGGCAGGCGCTCTCCCAGACCTTCAAGTCGCCGGCTACCGCAGTCAGCGTCCGGGCGACGCTCGGGGTCTTCAAGGTGGAGAAGGCCGACACGCTGGAGGCCCTTTTCGACGACGTTTCGCTGGACCTGACGGGGGCCGCGACTTTGGGAGACGACAGCCTTTGCCTCTCGGACGGGCGTTTCGACGTCCAGGCCAACTGGATGACCCGCGATGGCGCGACTGGATCGGCCCACCCGCTGCGGCTGACCTCCGACACGGGCTACTTCTGGTTCTTCGATCCGAACAATGTCGAGATGATCGTGAAGGTCCTGAACGGCTGCCCGCTGAACTCCCGGTTCTGGGCCTTCGCCGGCGGGTTGACCGACGTCCAGGTCCAGATGAGCGTGACCGACACGGCTACGGGCGCGGTGCGGAACTATTCGAACCCGCAGGGCACCGCTTTCGTCCCGATCCAGGATGCCGCGGCGTTCCAGGGGTGCACGGCGGTGAGCGGGGGCGGCGAACAGTCGGCGGCGCCGGCGGGCAAACCGGCGGCGATCGAGAAAACGGAGCGTCCGGCGGCGACGTTCCGGCCAGCGGAGCGGCTTTCTCCCTGCGTGCCTTTCGGCGGGACGTTATGCCTGAACAAGAGCCGCTTCGCGGTGACGACGCACTGGACGACGGCACAGGGGCAATCGGGCGATGGGGTCGCGGTGCAGCTGACGCCGGATACCGGCTACTTCTGGTTCTTCAGCCAGAACAACGTGGAGATGGTCGTCAAGG
Source organism: Thermoanaerobaculia bacterium (assembly GCA_035263845.1). Lineage (GTDB taxonomy): Bacteria > Acidobacteriota > Thermoanaerobaculia > UBA5066 > Gp7-AA6 > JAWOLE01. Next base: position 22,186 of record DATFQY010000198.1, read on the forward strand.
TGCTCGACGGGTGCGGGGTGACCGGGGATTTCTGGGTGTTCGCGGGCGGATTGACGAACGTCCAGGTCGAGATGACGGTCACCGACACGCAGACCGGGGCGGTGAAGACCTACGTGAATCCCCAGGGGACGGCGTTGCTGCCGATCCAGGACACGCTCGCGTTTCCCGGGTGTAACTGACAGCGGCAGAGCGCCAGCTCCGCCGCTGTCATCCTGAGGAAAGCAAGCGAGCGAAGGATCTTTTCGGTTAACGCCGCGTTATCGCTTCTCCGATAGGGCCACCACCGGGCGGGAGGGGCAAGCCCCTCCCCTACGGCACGAAACCGAGCAGCTCGAACGTTTAGTGCGTCGTAGCGCGGCGCGTGACTCCCACCTCGTAGAGGTCCGAGCCCTTCTGGACGAGGCTCGCGAGAACCTCAGCGTAGAAGTGGCACATCGGGTGAAGCGTCTCGATCTTTCCGCCGCTCAAGGCGTCGCAGTGGGCCTTGCAGTCCTTGCCGACGAACCAGCGGTCGAAGTCGAGATCCAGGAGAGGCTTGACCCACGGATACGTTTCCTCGGTGCACTCGACGACGCTGGCGCCGCGGACGGACCCCTTCGGGTCGACGCCGACGGCGACCTCGACCGGACCATGGATCGTGAAATCCGTGACGAAGATGACGGCGCCGAGGAGCTTGCCGTCCTCCGACCGGCCCAGGTAGAAGCGGTAGAAGTCCTCGTTGGGCGTCCAGTTCCATTCCTTCGCGATGGTTTTCTTCTCCGCCGGGGTCAGGCGCACCTCCAGGACGGAGAACTTCTTCGCCCCGGAGAGAAGGCGCGTGACGGCGTCCCGCTCAGAGAGCAGGATCACGGGCGGGGTGATGTGCGCCAGGAGCATGGCCGGGATGGCGAGGCCGGCGGCCAGCAGGGCGGTTCGGAAGCGGTTCATGGAATCCTCTCCTTTCGGAACCACAGTTCGTAGAGCGAGATTCCGGCGATCAGGCAGTAACCGAGGGCGAAGAGCGAGCCTCCCGCGACGACGAGGAAGGCGAGCGAGGCGGACGCGAAGCGGGTCAGCCACATCCCCCCGATGTCCACGAAGGTCCCCACGAACGGAAGGGCGAGGATCAAGGATTTTCGCCCTTCCGGAAGGGCCGAGAACAGAAACACGAGGCCCAGCAGTCCCGAGATCAGCGTCTGGCCGAAGAGGTGCGTGTGGCTCGTCTGGATCAGCAGCGGTGTGCGGATCCAGACCTTCGCCGCATTGCTGATCTCGCCGATGTCGATCTCCCGCTCGGCGGACATCTCGCCGTGCCCCATGTGCGTCATCGGCATCTCCGGAGCGAGGCTCGAGCGCACCGCGGCGGGCGAGACGCCCACGGCCGTCGCCGCCTGGGTCGCGGCGGCGATCGCCCCGAGGCCGATTCCCGCGATGTAGAGGGTGCAGTAGACCTTGGCGCTGACCGGCAAACGCGAAAGCGTCCATCCAAACACGGCGTGTCCTCCTAGAAGTTGACGACCGCCTGCAACTGGAACCTCTGGCTGTTTTTGCTGGCGGAAAGGATATCGGTGCCGGGCTCGGCGTCCGAGAACGCCGTCCGGTTGGAGAAGTCCATTCGGTACTCGAGCTTGAGATCCACCCAGTCGATCGGGTGGCGGGTCCGCGGGAACGTAGTCCCGGTTTTTCCGAGATCTCGGATCAGCCGCGAGAGGTGAAAGACCGGCGCGATCGTGACGGACTGGATGGTCTGACGAACGCCTGTGCGGGCGCCGTCGTTGTCCTTGAGGTACCCGTACCGAAGCGACGCGCCGAAGGCGTCCACGAAGTCGTAGTGGGTGAGAAACGAGAACCCGGACCAGTGGACCGTCTGTCCGTCCACCGCCGGGTCCTCGATCGGGATTCCGCGCTTGCGGAAAGAGAGGTTCTCCTCCCGCCCCCACACCGCCTCCGCCGCCAGGAGCAAGCGTGGCAGCGGCGTCCACGTCGCGTCGAGGTCCAGCACGCTTCGAACGTCGTCGTTGTTGTCGTCCTGCTCGGGCCCCGTGAATCCGCCGATTCCGAAGGTCAGCAGCCCGTCGCGGGAGATGGGTGTGATCCCGATCCGGCCACCGACGCTCTTGGCGTGGTTGTTGTCGTTGAAGTCGTCGTCGGTTACCTCCGCCTCCCAGCGGTTGACGACCCAGCCGCTGACGTCGAGCCACGGGGTGAACGCGTAGCTCGCCTGCAACCCGGTCATCTTGTTGGGACGGGCGAAGGTGAAGACCTCCGACGTCGTCGCGGTCAGGAGAAGCGGCTCGTCGTGGCGCTCGATGCCGAAGGGGACGTCGAAACGCCCGATCGAGAGCGCCAAGCCGGTCCCGAGCGGGACGACGCCCGTGATGTTGAACTTGTCGAGGTTGACGTGGGTCTCGGGCTCCTCGGCGCCGAACCTCTCGATGCACTGGCCCGTGCCCGGACAGCCGAAGCCGGGATCGAACCCGTGCGTGTGGCGGTCGCGGTGACTCTCGACCTCCATGGCGGCGCCCGCCGAGAGCCAGGGCGAGAAGACCTTCGAAATGGCGAGGCCGAACTTGTCGAAGCGAAAGTTGGTCGCGCCAGGGTCGGACAAGGCAGCGCCGCCCCCGGCGAACTCGGGGACCAACTGGATGCGCGAGTTGTAATTGAACGATCCGACGACGAAGCCGGTGACCCGCGCGCCGAAGAGCGTCGGGTGCGGAAGTCCGACCGCCTCGAGCGGCGTCTCCTGCTCGGGGGGCAGCGGCTTTTCTTCCTGTGTGGCCTGGGCGGCCGCGGCCGCGGGCTGCAGCGCACAGCCGGCGGCGACGGCCAGACAATGAATCCCGCGAAGAAATCTCACGGTTTCCTCCTCTCCATGCTTTTTCTCGGGAATGGCGCGCGCGAGAATTCGCACGCCCGCGGCTAACCGCGGGGAGGAGGATCGAGGATTTCCGGGGAGGGCGCGGGTTTCGCGATCGCTTCGTCGGAAACGACGCTGTCCGATGGCGCCGGGCCCGGAAGCGCGACGGCGGCGGGTGGAGCAAGCGCAATCGAAGGCGCGAGGAACGCGTCCGCGTCCGGCTTGTTGCACTGTTCCATGGAGCAGTCGCCCGCGGGGCAGCAGGACTCTCCATCGGGGCCCATGTGGCAGACGGAAGCGGGGGCGCAGTCGGGCAGAGTCCACAGGGAGAGTGCTTGCGCCGGCAGAAGGAGGACCAGGAGAAGGACCGCCCGCCTCATTTTTCGGGGGATCTTATAACGGCTTCAAAAAGGGAGGGCCCCTCCTTCCTTGTCATCCTGAGCGAGGCCGAAGGCCAGCGAAGGATCTACTCGACTGAGCCGCGTGAAAACTCTCTCGCGGCTGCTCCACCAAGCTCCTTCCCTCGGCTTCGCTCGGGACTCGCTTCGCTTCCCTCAGCATGACAGAGGGGGCTGGCGCCCTCCCTTTGTCACCTTTGTCACATCGCGTGCTCCATGTCGTGGGGTTTCCCCCAGCGCAGGCGGAGGAACACGTGGGTGGAGAGAGGGCGGTTCCCGTACGTCGAATCCAGTTCCGAAGGGTACTTGTAGCCGGTGAAGTCGAGCCCGGCTCCGAACCGAAGCCATGGAAGCAGCTCGAAGTCGCGGAAGTATCCGAAGGTGAGCGCCTTGATCTTCACGATCGTCGTGGCGACGGGCTGGCCGGGGAGCGCCCCCTCCTTCGTCAGTAGAAGCTGCAGGTTGCGGTCCACGTACTCCGCGCGAGCGTAGACCTGGTCCACGGGCGACGCCTGGAAGGCCCCCTCGAGCAGCCAGTAATCCGTGTAACCCTTCGGCGCGTTGGGATGCCGGACGGCCAGCGGAACGATCCGGAAAATGCCAAATGTGGACGGCTGTCCCTTGCCGCCGTCGTAGTCCCGGCCCCAGATCAGCGAGAACGCGACCGGACGGTCTCCGGCGGCGCCGTAGTGGAGCGACGCGGTCGCCCGGTGCTTGGTCCCCGGGAAGATCACCTCCGGGTCTTTCCGGGAGGCGTACGAAGCCTGCGCCGACCAACCCTCCGGCAGCTCCAGCCGGATTCTTCCCGAGGCCGAGTCGAGGGCGCCGTGCTCGAAGTCCCAGCGGTTCTCGTTGGGCTCCGCGCCATGAAACGCGGATCCCTCGAGGATGAGCCAGCGCCAGCCGAATCCCGCGGTGATCACGCCGAACGTGACGTGCGTGGAATCCTGGCCGTGATGCGACAGGGGAGCGGTCGGGTTCTCGCCGGCGGACGCGCGGTGCATGAAGGCGGTCGGGCCCAGGGCCGGCTCGCCGACCGGAGCGAGCTGCAGCCAGAACGCGCCGTCCGTTCCGACGGACCGGCGGTAGGTCGCCGACAGGTTCATCCAGAAGTCGTGAGGATGCTGGTAGTCGATCAGCGGCTGCCCCTCGAAGGTCTCGCCCTCCTGGAAGATCTCCGGGCTTCCGCGCTTCTCCATCGTGGCGGGCTCGATCGAGTTCATCAGCATCAGCGTCAGGCGCCCGCCGCCGAGGTCGTGCGAGGCGTGGAGCATGTTCCAGTTGGAGGACTCGAACGCCTCGTCGCCGGAAGGGCCGCCCTGCTTGTTGTAGACACCGCGGAAGATGCCCAGGTCCATGACATGCCAGCCGGGCATCGCCATCCCGCCCATCGGGTCGTGCAGCGTCATGCCGGTCATGATCCACATGTCCGACTGGAAGAGGTTGCGGGAATCCGAGCCCTGTCCCGCCGCGGCCGGCGGGAGGCACAGCAGTCCGAGAACGGCGACAACCGCGATCTGGAAACGCATTGGATCGGTGCCGTTATTATCCACGAACGCGGCGCTGCAAGATGCGAACGGCACGGACATGACGGAAGTTGAAGGCGCGAGATTGCCTCCGGGACAAGTCCGGACGGCGAAATGGCCGGTGCTGACGTACGGCGCGACGCCGCGTCCGGATCTGTCGAAGTGGACGTTTCGCTGCACGGGGCTCGTCGAGAAGGAAGTCGCCTGGACCTGGGAGGAGTTTCGGAGGCTGCCTCGCGTCGAGATCGTCAGCGACATCCACTGCGTTACCCGCTGGAGCCGTTTCGACAACCGGTGGGAGGGCGTCTCGGTGCGCGAGATCCTCTCCCGCGCGAAGGTCAAGGCCTCCGTCGTCGCGGTCCTCGTCCACACGGAGGAGGGGTACACGACCAACCTCGCGCTCGAGGACATCACAGCGCCCGACGCGCTGCTGGCGTTGAAGCACGACGGACAGGATCTCGAGCCGGATCACGGCGGCCCGTGCCGGCTTGTGGTGCCACAGCTCTACTTCTGGAAGAGCGCGAAGTGGGTTCGCGAGTTCGAGTTCCTCAACGTGAATCCCCCGGGCTTCTGGGAGGTCAACGGGTACCACATGCGCGCGGATCCCTGGAAGGAAGAGCGCTTCTCGGCGGACGAAACGGACGCGATGCAGCGGCTGCGATCCGAGGCGGCGAAGAAGCTGCGGAAAAGATGACGACGGCTTCGGTTAGCGCTTGACTTACGCCAATATTACGCCTAGACTCCAGCAATGGCCGATGGGCTGCTTCCCGCGGGCCCGGGAGGCAGCCGCGGTGGTCCCTCGGCCTAATTGATTATCGAAAGTATCCATATCTTCCTTATTTTGTTAGGGAGAATATGAATCTCACGAGACGTCAGAAGGACATTCTCGATTTTATTCGCACTTACAGGGCCAACCACGGGATCTCGCCGACCCAGAGAGAGATCCGCGAGAACTTCGGCCTCTCCTCTTTCGGCACGATTCAGAAGCACCTGAAGCGTCTCGAGGAAAAAGGCGCCCTCTCCCGGGAGTGGAACCGCAGCCGCGGCATCGCGCCCTCCGTCGAGCGCGCATCCTCGCGGGAAGTGGCCCTGTTGGGGTACGTCGCGGCCGGCCGTCCGATCGAGCCGTTTCCCGACGAGGAGCGCATCGAGGTCCCGGCCTCGCTGCTGGGGAAAGGGGAGCACTTCGTCCTGCGCGTCCGGGGAGACTCGATGATCGACGACGGCATCCGGGACGGGGACTACGTCGTCGTCGCCCGGCGCTCGACGGCCCAGAACGGGCAGACCGTCGTGGCCCTGGTGCGCGGCGAGGCGACCCTGAAACGCTATTACTCGGAAGGCTCCCGGGTCCGCCTCCAGCCGGCCAACGCTTCCATGAAACCCCTCTCGGTGGACACCCGCGACGTCACCGTCCAGGGAGTGGTCACCGGCCTCATCCGGAACTACGCCACCGCGTAACTCTCAGCAATTCGGTCGATTCGGGGTTCATGGAGGCGACGGGGGGATTCGAACCCCCGCATAAAGGTTTTGCAGACCTCTCCCTTAACCACTTGGGTACGTCGCCATGCCTGAGCGGCGCATTTTATCAGTGGACGAAGGTCCACTAGAGACAAGCCCCCGGCGTTGGCGGCGTGGAGGTGCACGAGGGTCCCGGCAGCCACCTGAAATGCTCCAATCGCCACATGCAGAAGCGCGCAACCGCCCGGCGCGAGTGCATCCGCGCCTCTCTTGCCCTGCCCGACGAGGAGTGATTTCTCGCCCCGAGTTCCCCTCGTCCGCTTCGATCGGGCCAAAATCGAATAGGATGATTCCGCCGGCCGGAGTGGCGGAATTGGTAGACGCACGGGACTTAAAATCCCGAGGGCCGAAAGGCCCGTGCCGGTTCGATTCCGGCCTCCGGCACCAGAGCGGAATCACACGGAAAACCGAGGATTGAAGGCCGTTTCATGAGCCACGTCGCGCCCGACACGATCTCGGAATTCGAGCGGATCGTCGGGTACAAGTTCCAGGACCGGGACCTGCTCGCCCGGTCGCTGACGCACAAGTCCTTCGCCAACGAGCGGCGCGAGACCTCTTCCTCGCACAACGAGAGGCTGGAGTTCCTCGGGGACACGGTCCTGGGCTTCGTCATCGGGGAGCTGATCTACCGCTCCTTCCCGAACCTCCAGGAGGGATCGCTCTCGAAGATCAAGGCGCACCTGGTTTCCTCCTCGACGCTGGCGGCGAAGGGGCGGGAGCTCGGGATCGGGCGCTTCCTGCGGATGGGGGCGGGGGAGGCGCGCTCCGGAGGCGCCGAGAAGCTGTCGCTCCTGGCCGACGGATTCGAGGCGATCGTCGCGGCGATCTACCTCGACGGAGGACTCGCGGCGGCCGAGGCGTTCCTCAAGCGGACCTTCCTTCCCGACGTCACCGGGATCGACATCGGGGACCTCTCCTTCCAGGATTACAAGACCGTGCTGCAGGAGTCGGCGCAGGCGCTGGGGCTGCCGCTGCCGGAGTACCGGATCGTGGACGAGTACGGGCCCGACCACGAGAAGGTCTTCGTCATCCAGGTCTTCTGGAACGGAGAAGCCTTCGCCTACGGCCGGGGCGCCTCCAAGCGCGAAGCCCAGCGCAAGGCCGCCAAGGAAGCCCTGAAGAAACTCGGCCGCCTCCCGGCCTAGGGAGCTTTTTCGAGGCGCTTCAGGAAAGCGTCGGGGTCCTCGAAACCGACGAGACGAGCCTCGAGCGTTTCCTTGCCGGAGGCGTCGAGAAAGACGAGCGTCGGGACGCCGAGGATGGAGAACTTCCGGGAGAGGGCGACGACCTCGGGCGAGGCGGACTTCGTCATGTCGGCCTTGAAGATGGCGCGCTTGGTGAGCTCGCGGCGGACCCGGGGATCGGAGAAGGTCTTCTCGTCGAGCTCGCGGCAGGGGAGGCACCAGGAAGCCGAGAAGTCAATGATGGCGGGGCGCCCGGCGGACGCGACGTCGGATTCGACGTAGGGGCGCCACTCGGGAGCGGCGCTGGCCCCTCGAGGCACGAAGAAGAGCGCCGCGGCGAGGAAAGCGGCGGCGGCGGCGTAGCGGGCGGCCGGCCGCAGGCGCGCGCCCCGCAGGACGAGGGCCAGGCCGCCGATCACGAGGATCGCCGGAAGAAGCCAGTCGCCGAAGGGGCGGGGAAGGGCCGTCCTCAGGAAATAGGCCGCCATCGCCAGCAGCACCCAGCCGAAAACCGACTTGACCCCTTCCATCCACTCGCCGGCCCGCGGCAGGCGCCGGATACTTCCGGAGAAAGCCGCGAGGAAGAGGTACGGAAGGCCCAGGCCGAGGGAGAGGACGAAGAAGAAAAGGAACCCGAGCGCGGCGTTCTGGCGGGCCGCGACGAAAGCGAGGAGGCCGAGGACGAACGGACCGACGCAGGGAGCGGCGACGACTCCGACGAGGAGGCCCATGGCGTAGGCGCCGGCTCGGCCCGTGCGCGCGCCCGTCTTCTGCATCAGGGCGGTGGGCATGCGGATGTCGTAGAGGCCGAACATCGAGAGGGCCAGGGCCACGAGGACCACGGCCACGAAGCCGAGGACCCAGGGCGACTGCAGCGCGGCGCCGAAAAGCTTCCCGGAGAGGCCGGCGGCGACCCCGAGCGCCGAGTAGGTCGTCGCCATCCCGAGAACGTAGAGCGCCGCGAGGCCGAAGACCTTGGCCGATTCCCCCTTGGCCTGGCCCCCGAAGAAGGACACCGTCAGCGGGATGACCGGGTAGACGCAGGGCGTGAGGTTGAGAGCGAGGCCGCCGGCGAAAAGGAGCAGGAGAACCACGAAGTAGCCGCGCCGCTCGAGGAGCTGCCCGAAATCCTGGGATGCGCCGGCCGCGGAAGTCGAGGCTTCGCTCGCGGCGGCCGCGGGAGCCTGCGCGAGGGACACCGCCCCGCCGGCGAGCTTTTCGCCGCCGCCGCCCGCCGCAGCCGAGGCCTGAAAGCGCACCGAGGCGGGCGCGAGGCACTGCGTGTCGCTGCAAGCCTGGAACTCGATGGCGCCGGTCACCTTCTCGGCGGAGCCCTGGAGCGGGACCGTGATCGAGAAGGCGCCCTCATACACGGAGAGCGGCTTCTCGGCGAAGGCGAACTTCTTCAACATCCCTTCGGGATACTTCGGCTCTCCCGCCGCGACGCCGCCGGCGGGATCCACGGTCACCGAAGTCGCGATCAGGTAATCCTCGGAAGGATGGTGGCTGTTGACATGCCAGCCCGCCTCGAGCTTCGCGTCCAGGACGAGCGTCTTGCCCGTGGCGCCCGACTCGACGCGCGCATCGATCTTGAGCAGGCTCGCGGGCGCCGGGGCCGGGGCCGCGAACCCGGCCGCCGCCAGCAGGAAGAGGACCGCGGCGCAGGCCGCCCTCGGGCGCGTCATGGCTTCGGGATCCCCGGCCCGAGCCGCTCGCGGATGGCCCGCACCTGCGCGACGTATTTCGAGTCGGGGTGGTCCTTCTCGAACTTCTGGAACAACGCGTAAGCCTCCTCGGGCTTGTTCTCAGCCAGGGGAATCTGAGCGCGGAAGATCTCGGCCCGCTCGCGCCGGTCGGAATCCTTCGTCGTCTCGATCAGCCGGTTGATCGTCTGGCGTGAGCTCTTGACGTCGCCGCTGTCGAGCTCGGCCGCCGCCAGGATCTCACGCGCCTCGTCCCGCTCGGAAGGCTTCCCGCCGGGCGCGGCAATGGCGCGCCGCAGCCTTGGAATGGCCGAGCCCGGGTCGCCGCGCTGGTAGAGCTCTCGGCCGGTGTCAAGCGCTTCGGCCGCCGGCAGCTTCGCCACGTCCTGCGTTTCTACTTTCCGGGCGAGCGCGTTGTAGGTGTCCATCTCCTTGCGGATGTGCGAGTAGAAGTCCTGCGGGTTCGAGAAGCCGTCGGAGACCACGACGAGCCGGCCCTCCGGCGACTTGACGATGACCGCCGGCGCCTGGCGGATGCCGTGCTTGCGAGCCAGCGCCTCCCCCTCCTCCGAGTCGAGAGAGACCTTCACGGGGACCATCGGGACGAGGAGGGCTTCGAAGTCGAAGGCCCGGTAGAGCGAGTTGTCCATGCGGATGCATTCGCGGCAGTCCCGCGATCCGAACTCGACGAAGAGGAACTTCTTCTGGGCCGCCGCGCGCTGGCGCGCCTCTTCCAGGTTCGGCGCCCAGTCCGCGTTTCCGGGACTGTGAACGGGGTCCTGGCCGAAGGCGGGGACGGAGCAGGCCATCCCGAGAAGGAGGGCGAAGACCGCTCCGCGCACAGATCGACCTGTTAACGCCGGCATGTGCCCGGGAAACCCCGTTCAGGGCGTCGGAAATTCCCGCGCCTCCGGGCCCGTATGATCGAAGGAAAAGGAGATGGACTTGCGAATGCGATCCCTGGCTGCTGCGCTGGTCGTGACCCTCCTTGCCGGCATCTTTCCCGGCACCCCGGCCGCCGGCGCGGGCGGGGCCGCCCAGCCGCCCGCGGCGCTCCTCGCCGACGTCGTCTACGACCCCTTCGTGGAGGCGGAGAAGGCGGAGACCGGCGGAACTCTCCTCGTGCATTACGCGATGCCGCTCGTGGACGATTCCGGGGTCTATATGGAGTTCAAGTCCGGCTCCTTCATCGCGTGCCAGCCTCCAGGCTCCGGACTTCCCGCCCCCTGCGGCCCCGACGCCCGTTCGCTCCAGACCTGGAGCGTGAAGAAGCTCGTCTGGCGCGGAACGGCCCTGGCCGAGGCGTGGACCTTCGCCAGCGACTGGAAGCCGGAGCCGGCGGGAGGAGCCATCGGCGATTGGGAACCGGTCTTCCATCCCGCGATCGCCGGCGACTACGTTTACGTCCCCGGCGCGGGCGGGACGGTCTTCAAGGTCGCCAGGAGCGACGGCCGGCTGGCCGCGCGGATCAATCCTTTCGGGACGAGCGTGGACTCCGCGACGTTCGTGGCCGGGGGCCTCGCGGCGGACGCCGCGGGCAGCGTCTACTACAGCGCCCTGCGCCTGGATCTCTCTTCGCCGTGGACCTCCAACGCGCTCGGGGCCTGGCTCGTCCGTATCGCTCCGGACGGCTCGTCGGCCCATGCCCCTTTCTCGGCGCTCGTCGCCGGCGCGCCGGCCGCTTCCGCGCCGTGCCAGTTGAGCTTCACCAACAACTTGCCGTGGCCGCCCTCGACCACTGCCGCGCCGCCCAACGGGAGCTGCGGCTCGCAGCGTCCCGGCATCAACGTGATCCCCGCGATCGGTCCCGACGGAACCGTGTACACGGTCAGCCGCGCGCACTTCAACGGCCGCTTCGGCTACCTCGTCGCCGTCCACCCGGACCTGACTCCTTCCTGGAGCGCGAGCCTGCGGGGATTCCTCGACGACGGCTGCGGGGTCCTGCTGCCGCCTGACGGAGCGCCCGGGGGGTGTCGAATCGGCTCGAAGCATGGGGTGGATCCCGCGACCAACGACGTTCCCGCGGGACGGGTCTCGGATCTCGCGTCCTCTTCGCCGGTCGTCCTTCCCGACGGCTCGATTCTCTATGGCGCCTTCACCGGCTACAACTACTCGCGGGGACACCTCTTCAAGTTCTCTTCCGACGGCCGAATCCTCGCCGCGTACGAGTTCGGCTGGGACATCACGCCGGCGGTCTACGCGCACGACGGGACCTACTCGATCCTCGTCAAGGACAACCACTACGAGCTCGGGTCCTACTGCACCGATCCGCAGTTCTGCCCGCCGGAGACGGGCCGTTACGACGTGACCTCGCTCGACCCGAACCTGTCGGTCGAGTGGAAGTTCACCGGTACCAACACGCTCTCCTGCCGCCGCAACCCCGACGGCACCCTCGCCTGCGTCTCCGACCACCCTGACGGCTTCGAGTGGTGCGTCAACCAGCCGGCCGTGGACTCGCAGGGAGTGACGTACGCGACGAGCGAGGACGGTTACCTGTACGCGATCGGGAAGGGAGGCGTTCTCGCAGGGAAGATCTTCCTCGACGTGGCGCTCGGGGCGGCCTACACGCCTCTCACGATCTCTCCCGACGGCCTCGTGTACGCGCAGAACAACGGCCACCTCTTCGTCGCCGGTACGCCGTTTCGCGCCAGGCCCGCGCCGCCCGGCAACGAGGGGAATCCGAGGATCGTCGCGCCGCGCGGAAGGGTTGCGGGAGAGCGGTGAATTCACTAGAGTTGCGCGTCCGGCGATGCCCAGGTAGCTCAGTCGGTAGAGCAACGGACTGAAAATCCGTGTGTCGGCGGTTCAATTCCGTCCCTGGGCACCATTTCCCTCGATGATTCTCAAAGTCGCGAAACTCGGAGTCAAAGTCCTGCGCCAGAAGTCGCAGGAGGTGGATCCCCGGGCGGTGGCGCGCGGGGATTACGAGCCGTTCCTGTCCGACCTCGAGGAGACGATGCGGGAGTACGAGGGGACCGGGATCGCCGCGCCACAGGTCTTCACGTCGCTGCGGGTCTTTCTGTACGAGGTCAATCCCGAGAGGCGCAAGAAGGACGAGCCGAAGGTCCCGCTGACCGCCTACTTCAACGCTTCCTACGAGGGACTAGACGAAGAACTCGTCAACGATTCCGAAGGTTGTCTGTCAGTTCCGTTCCTCTGGGGCGGCGAGGTCCCGCGCTACGGACGTATTCGCGTGAAAGCGATCGACCGGTCGGGCAAGAAGGTGACGTTCGAAGCGTCGGGCTTCCACGCCCGGGTCCTCCAGCACGAGATCGACCACTTGGACGGGCTGATCTACCTCGACCGCATGAAGGACATGAAGTCCCTGGCCTACACCGTCAACTTCGGATAGTTCCCGCTCAGAACCTCACGAGCTGGCCGGGCGGCCCCGAGTCGAGCGCGATCCAGAAATGAATCCCGTCGCTGCAGGCTCCCCAGGGAGATGTGTCCAGGCCCGTTGAAACGAAACTGATCGGGGTCAGATCGGCCGCCTTCCAGAGCGAAACCCGGTTGCCGACGACACTGGTCACGAGCACCCGCTGTCCGTCGAAAGTGGCGAGCGGCGGGCCGGTCAGACCGTTTCCGGTCAACGTCGCGAGAACGTTGCCGGTGGAGGCGCGGACGACCGAAACCGAATTCTCTTGGAAGTTCGGCACCCAGATATTGGTCCCGTCGAAGACGGGGTACCCGGGGTTGAGTCCGACGGTGACGGTCTGGAGAATGGCGCCCGAGGGGTCGAGCTTGAAGAGCCGGTTCTGGCTCCGGTCCGTCACCCAGATGTTGGATCCGTCATAGATCGTTCCCAGGGGCTCCCCGAATCCGGTCGTGACGGTCGTGACCGTCCAGGGCGGAGTGGCCCCGGGCGTGACGATCGAGACCCCCGTGCCCCCAATGGAGTTTCCGATCCAGATCCGGGCTCCGTCGAAGGCGATTCCCGCGGCGCCGTTGCCGAGGTTCGTCGCGAGCGTCGTCACGGCGCCCGCCGGCTGACTCGGATCGATCCGGTAGAGCGCTCCCGCGCCCGAACTCGAGCTGTCAACGAAAATGCGGCCCATCGCGGAGAGAACCCCCCAGGCGTTGGGCGCGCCCGTCCAGGTCTCCAGCAGCTTCCCGTCGCTGGCTCGGACCCGCGAGACGGTTCCGTCGGTAGTGTCAGGCACCCAGATGTCCGCGCCGTCGGAGCTCAGCAGGCCGGGACTGTTCCCCACGGTCGTCACTCCGAGGACCGACGCATTCTGCGTGGTCCAGAACTGGTCCAGGGCCGCCCGCCGGCTGCCGCGTTTGAGGACTCCGTCCACGGTTCGGGACAGAAAGGCGGCCATCTGGAGTCGGGTGACGTTGCCCGTCGGGTCGTAGGTCGTCGCCGTCGTTCCCGTCGTGATCCCAAGGTAGAAGATCTCGAGAACGAACGGGCAAAAAACGTCGGCCGCGACGTCGGTGAAGGGCCCGCAGAGACCGAAGAGGCCGCCGGCGGCGCCGGCCAGGATGGCAACTCCCGCCAGTAGAGAAGCACGCGCGCGCTGCCGCCTCGCCGAAGCCACCATAACCCTCCTCGATGTTTTTGACGAAGTATAGGGCAGTTCGGCCTCGTTCGAGGACGTTAGAACCTCATGACCTGGCCCAGGGCATTCATCGAGATCCAGAAGTTGGTCCCGTCGCTGCAGAGGCGGTTCGGGATGGCCCCGAGGTCGAAACTCCCCAGAGGCGTCAGGTCGGCGGCCTTCCAGAGGGAGACGAAGGTCGTATCGACGCTCGTGACCATGATCCTCTGCCCGTCGAACGCGGCCGCCAGGCCGTTGCCCAGGCCGTTTCCGGTCAGGGTCGCCAGGATCGCGCCGGTGCCGGGACGTACGACCACGAGTGGGCCGTTCGTGGGCACCCAGAGGTTCGTCCCGTCGAAGAGGGGAAACCCCGGCCCATTGCCGACCGTCACCGTGAGCAGGATTCCGCCCGTCGAATCGAGCTTCAGCAACGTGCCGAGATCGACGTTGGTGACCCAGATGTTCGTGCCGTCGAACTCCGGCCCGGCCACGGTGCTGAACCCCGTGGTGACCGTCGTCACGGTCCAGGGATTCGTGTTCAGGGGTGTCACGATCGAAACGGAGCCGTTGTTGGCCGTCCAGACAACGTTTCCGTCGAAGGCGAGCCCCCGGGCGATGTTCCCCAGGTTGGACGCGACGGTGGTCACGCCGCCGGGAGGCCCGAGCGGGTCGATGAAATAGAGGCGACCGGGGCTGGTCGCGGACGATACGAGCACCTTCCCGGCGCCACAGACGACGCCTCGGGCGTTGGCGGCGCCCGTCCAGGTGTCGAGGACTGTCAGGTCGCTGCCCCGGACCCTCCGGACAATCCCGTCGGTCGCGTCGGCGACCCAGACGTCCGTTCCGTCGGACTTGATCCCGACCGGGCTTGGACCAACCGTCGTGTTGCCGACGGCGCCCTTCGTCCAGAACTGGTCGAGCGCCGCGCGCTTGCTTCCACGCAGCAGGACGCGGTCCACCGTCCTCGAGAGGAAGGCCGCCATCTGGAGGCGCGTGACGTTGGCCGTCGGGTCGTAAGTGGTGGACGTGGTCCCGGTCGTGATCCCGAGATAGAAAACCTCCAGGACGAACGGACAGAACACGTCATTGGCCGTGTCCGTGAAGGGGCCGCAGGTCCCGAGCAGTCCGCCGGCGGCTCCGGCGAGGATGGCGGCGGCCGCAAGAAAGGCTGCGCCCACACGAAGTACCCCGGATCGAGTCCGCATCGTCTCCTCCTCCTGTTGTGATTGAAACAATCCTATCGCCGAAACGCCGGCGGTTTCAAGTCCTGGCTCCCGGCAGGGGGCCGGGTCAGAAAAGCTTCAGGAGGATGAGGTTGATGACGACGCCGTGGATTCCGTGGGAGACGACGGGGACTCCAACCTCCGCGCGGACGAGCGTGTTGGACCACGGCCCGTTGAGCGACGCGAGCAGGCCGGCGCCCGAGTAGTAGGTGTTGTCGAAGCCGGACTTCTTGTCGTTCAAGACCGCCTGGTCGTAGAAGCCTTCGAACCGGATGATGTTCTCGATGTTCAGGCCGTAGGAGATGTTGGCGATGAACGCTTCCTGCGTCCGTAAGCTACCGGACTTGTAGCCGCGGACCGGGTTCCCGGAGAAACTCCCGAACTCGTACTTGGAGAACCGGTCGAGGTCGTGGCCGCCCAGGTAGGAGACGCCGAGGTGGAGCTTGCGGAACCCGGAGAAGTACTGGTCCTTGGCGACCGAGAGCGACCACTTCTGGTAATCCTGCTGGTCCGGGTTGAACTCGGAAGTCGCCGGG
The DNA here is from genome assembly GCA_035263845.1 of Thermoanaerobaculia bacterium. Classification (GTDB taxonomy): domain Bacteria; phylum Acidobacteriota; class Thermoanaerobaculia; order UBA5066; family Gp7-AA6; genus JAWOLE01. The sequence continues at coordinate 37,651 of DATFQY010000198.1, forward strand.
TCGCCCCAGAACTCCCACTTGCGGCGGCGGTAGCCCGAGCCGGCCGCGACGATGTTGAATCCGGAAAAATTGGCGACCAGCTTCAGCTCCGCGCCGTCCGTGAACGTGTCGACCGGGGTCACGAAGTCGGGCCCGGTGTCGCTGTCGCGCTGGAAGTTGTCCCACTTGGAGAAGATGCCGAGGCTCGCCTTCAGGTACGGCCCGATCGGGTGACCCACGTTGAGCTGGAAGACGGCCGGAAGGTGCTTGATCTTCTCCGACTTCACCTCCTGGCCGTTCCGGTAGGAGACGTCGCCGAAGGGGAACGCCACGGCGAAGAGGTCCGCTCCCAGGTCGAAGCGGCTGCCGGCGAGCGCCGGATCCGTGTAGTTGGCCGTCAGCAGCGCCCCGGCGAAGAAGACCGAGAGCTGCTTGCCCTTGCCCCAGAGGTCGAAGTTGAAGTGCTGGATGCCGACGAGCGGCAGCGGGAAGTCGAGCGAGTCGTCGTAGAAGGCGCCGAGCACCCCGAACGTGCTCTTCTTGGAGATCTTCTCCTCGACAATCCGTTCGCCGGCGTGCTCCGGGTTCGGAACCAGGTAGCGCATCCCGTTGTCCGTGTGCCGGATCATCTGGGACGGCGAGGCGTATGCCTGCGCGCGCAGGGTGTCGAAGTCGGGAGGATCCACGACGATGCTCTGGACCTCGACTTTTCGCTCGATGGCCGTCGTGCGGCCGGCGGTCGAGTAGACCTCTTCTCCCTTGATCTCCAGGGGAAGCGAAACGTCCGGCCTTCCGGGAACCTGCCGGTAGATCTCCGTCTGGACGGCGGAGAGCGTCTCTCCCTTGAGGTTCAGCTGAACGGAGTCGCGGCGCAGGAGGGCGAAGGTCTCCTTGTCGATCCAGACGCTCCCGCGGTACGCGGGTTTGTCGCTGACCTGCTGCTTGGGCGCGTACGCGACGTGGTAGGCAGGGCGGTCCGACATCGTCCCCTCGCCCTTCAGCGAGTACTCGTAGTCCTCGGTCAGGCGGATGTCCAGCGGGATGGCGGTGACCTTTTCCGGCTGGAGGATCGGGAGCCTGGGCAGCGTCTTGCCCTTCCACTTGACCCCGTTCAGGTAGAACTCGTCCCACTCCCAGTCCGCCGACTCTCCGCGGCGATAGAAGACGGGCCCGAGGATCGTCAGGTCGAACGTCTCGTTGACCTCGGCGATCCGGAACCGAAGCGAAGTCTTGAGGTGCGCGACGTAGGAGTTGAAGGCCGCGCGCTGCCCGGCGTCCCACGCCCGCTCGCGGGCGATGATCTCGTCGGCCGTGAGCCCGCGCTCGGCGCCGACCTCGACCTTCGTCCGGGTCGCGCCGCCTGGGCGCTCGGCGGGCTGGAGCACGGCGGCGAGCGGCCCCTTGGAGAGATCGAGGTCCAGGATCTTCGCGCCCTTCACGTCGAAATCTCTCTTCGCGCCGCTGGCCAGGTTTTCGACGGACGCCTTCGTGAACGGGCCGCCCGAGAGCTCGATCCGGACGATCCCGGCCGGGTCCGCGGGCAGGAAGAGAATCGGCGTGAACTTCTTGCCGTCGAAGAACCGGGCGAGAACCGCCGGGGAGCCGTCCTTCCGAGTCGCGCGGGTCGCCGTCGGGTCCCGCGAAACGTCGTTGGTCAGGTATGCCTGGAGCCGTGCGAGCGCCTGCGAGCCGGCGTCGGTCAGCTCGACCGGCGCCTGGGCGTCCTGGAAGAGCACGGCCCTCGAGAAGGAAGGGCCGTCTCCCGGCTCCTTCGCTATCGCCCGCAGAAGATCGCTGGCCGGATCACCCGTGGATCGAGCCCGCGCCAGCACCCATCGGCCGGCGATGGATTGAAGCGGGGTGGCCTGATGACCGTCGCGAAGGGCGAGTGCGTCCACGTACGGCGAGAGCTCCTCTTCCATCTCCGCGGACAGGGGAGTCTCGACGGCGAGCCCGACCGGCTCCTCGGGCGAGCCGGCCCGGAACGCGGAGGAGAGGAGCTTGACCGCATACGCGAACCGGACCGGATCGGTCGGCGCCGGCAGCTCGAGCAGGACACCCGCCGCGGAGTGGAGGGCGGAAAGCCACCCGGAAGCTTGCTGGATCCCGGCGTCGCCGTAGTCGGCCAGCCGGACGGAAAAGAGGCAGGACGCGGCCGGCTCTTCCGGAGAGGGCGCCGCCGCCAGCCGCGCCAGGACGAGCGTCTTCGAGCCTTGGACGCAGCGCCCGTCCGTCCGCTCGGCGGCGATTCGGAGACGCTCTACGGCGCCGGCCGATCCGCTGCCGAGCAGGGCGAGGAGCAGCCCCGCAAAGAGGAGCTTGGCTGCGGCGGGAGAACGGCGAGGGATTTCGGAGAGGTTGCCGGTGGCGTTCCTCACCCGAACACCGGCGGTGCGAGGCGGCGCAACGTCGCTACTACCTTTTACCTTCTCGCTTTCTCTCTCTCCCGGGCCGGTTCGGGCGCCGCGGCCGGGGTCTTCTCGGCGGCGGGCGCGGCCGACGGTCCGCCGATGTTCAAGTGCTTGCGCAGTTTCGCCTCGATCTCGGCCGCCAGCGGCGGGTTCTCCCGGAGGAACTGCTTGGCGTTCTCGCGACCCTGGCCGATCCGCAGGTCTCCGTAGGAGAGCCATGCTCCCGTCTTCTCGACGATCTTGGCCTCGATGCCCATGTCGAGGAGCTCGCCCTCGCGCGAGATTCCCTCGCCGTAGGTGATGTCGAACTCCGCCTGCCGGAAGGGGGACGCGACCTTGTTCTTGACGATCTTGACCTTGGTCCGCGACCCGACGACCGTCTCTCCGTCCTTCAGCGACGCGATGCGGCGGATGTCGATGCGGATCGAGGAGTAGAATTTCAGCGCCCGCCCGCCGGTCGTCGTCTCCGGGTTGCCGAACATCACGCCGATCTTTTCGCGGATCTGGTTGATGAAGATCAGAGAGGTGCGCGACTTCGCCACGATCGCCGTCAGCTTGCGCAGCGCCTGCGACATCAGCCGGGCCTGCAGCCCCATCTGCGCCTCGCCCATCTCTCCCTCGATCTCGGCCTTCGGGACGAGGGCGGCGACGGAGTCCACGACGACGACGTCGATCGCGCCGGAGCGGATGAGCATCTCGGCGATCTCGAGGGCCTGCTCCCCGTTGTCCGGCTGCGACACCAGCAGGTTGTCGGTGTCCACGCCGAGCTTCTTCGCGTACTCGGCATCGAGCGCGTGCTCGGCGTCGATGAACGCCGCGAGGCCGCCGGCCTTTTGGGCCTGCGAGATGATCTGGAGCGAGAGGGTTGTCTTGCCCGAGGCCTCCGGCCCGAAGATCTCGACGACACGGCCGCGCGGGATGCCTCCCACGCCGAGCGCCGCGTCCACGGCGAGCGAGCCGGTCGGGATGATCGAAAGGATCTGCTCCGGCTGGTCTCCCAGCCGCATGATCGAGCCCTTGCCGAACTGCCGCTCGATCTGGGTCAGCGCCGTCTCGACGGCGCGCCACTTCTCGGTGGATTTCACGCTGGACATGTCCTCACCTTTCCTGCGCTGGAGCGCGTGCTCCAGGGATTGCGCGCCTGAGCCTCTCGGCCGGTTCGCGATTATAGACTCCGGGCGGGATTTCGATTCGATGAGGACGGCGCCATCATCGCCGGGCGAAGCCCGCCTGTCAACGGCCGACGTGCGCCGCGCGTTTCGCCAGTCGCCAATCTCCACTCTTCTCTCCCTCGGACTCGGCACCGGGCTGTCGCCGTTCGCTCCCGGCACGGCCGGGTCGGCTCTCGCCCTGGCGGCCGCGTGGCTCTTCCTTCGCGCCGTCGCGTCCGCCTCGCCGAGTTTCGCTGCGGCGGGGGGACTGTTGATGTCCGGGCTCCTCGTCGCCTTTGCCGGCGTCTTTCTCTCCACGAGGACGGCGCGCCTGCTCGCGGCGAAGGACCCCGGCTGCATCGTCATCGACGAGGTCGCGGGGCAGCTCCTCGCCTCGGCGGCCGTTCCCCTCTTCCGCTATCCCTCGCCGATGATCGAGGCTGCGGCGTACTTCGTCTCCTTCTTCCTCTTCCGGCTTTTCGACGTCTGGAAGCCGGGCCCGATCCATCGGCTGCAGGACCTGCCGGAAGGGTGGGGGATCGTGGCCGACGACGTCGCCGCGGGTCTCCTCGCGGCGGGTTGCCTCGCGGCCGGCGCGCTGGCCCTCGGCTGGTGGCCGTGAATCTCGAGCTTTCCCCGGAGGAGGGGGGCGTCACCCGTGACGAGCCGCTCGCGCCCCGGACCACCTGGAAGATCGGCGGCCCGGCGAAGTGGTTTGCCCGGGTCCGGACCGAGGAGGCCCTGGTGAAGACGCTGTCGGCCGCGTCGGAAGCGGGACTTCCGGTCGCGCTCCTGGGCATGGGGTCGAACATCCTCGTGTCCGACGAGGGGTTCCCCGGCGTCGTCGTCCGGTTAGACGGCGCCTTCCTGAAGGTGACGATCGAGGGCGAGTCGGTGGCGGCCGGCGGGGGTGCGGCCCTCGGCGCCGTCTGCGCGGCGGCCGCACGGGCTTCCCTCTCGGGGATCGAGCCGATCTCCGGGATTCCGTCCTCGATCGGCGCCGCGGTCCGGATCAACGCCGGGGCCTATGGCGGCGAGATCTTCGACGTCCTGACGAGCGTTCGACTGGTTTCGCCGGCTGGACGCGGGAGGACGGCCGCTGCGGCGGAAATCCCGCACTCCTACCGCTGGACGGGGTTGATGGAGACCCGGGAGATCGTGGTGCGGGCGACCCTCGCCCTCCACCGGGCGCCCCTCGAGCAGATCGAGGCCAGCACGAAGCTCGCCGCCGACAAGCGGCGGGGCGCCCTCCCCTCCGAGCCCAACGCGGGGAGCGTCTTCCGAAACCCGCCGGGCGATTATGCCGGCCGCCTGATCGAGGCGTGCGGCTTGAAGGGGAGTCGGAGCGGGGGAGCGGTCATCTCGCCGCGCCACGCCAACGTCATCGTCAACGAGGGAGGGGCGAGGGCCTCCGATGTCCTCGCCCTGATGCGGCTGTCCCGCGATAAGGTGCGGGAGAAGTTCGGCGTGACGTTGAAGCCCGAGGTCGAGCTTCTGGGAACGAGGTGGGATTGACGCGATTCTTGCAGGAAGGCGGGCGGGAAGGCTTCGGGGTGTCGCAATGAGGGCGCTGCTGCTGGCGGGAGGGGTGGGGACGAGGCTGTGGCCGCTCTCCAACGAGGAGCGGCCGAAGCAGTTCCTTCCGCTCCTTTCCGAGAAGAGCCTCCTCGCGGAGACCTTCGAGCGGCTCCTTCCGCTGACCGAGGAAATCTTCGTCGCCACCGCCGAGCGGCACGCCGACCTGGTCCTCGAGGAGCTGAAAGCGCTGCCCGCCGACCGAATCCTGATGGAGCCCGCCCGCCGCAACTCCGGGCCGGCGCTCCTCTCCGCGGCCATCGCATTCGAGCGCGACGGCGACCCGGTGACGGCCGCCATCCCCTCCGACCAGACGGTCGCCGATCCCGACGCTCTGCGCCGCTCGCTGGCGACGGCGGGCCGGGCGGCCGACTCCGCCTCCGCCGTCGTTCTCGCCGTGCCTCCGAGCCGGCCGGACACGGACTTCGGTTACCTCGAGGTCGGCGAGGACACGCCGGGAGAGGGGCTGCCGGTCGTCCGCTTCCTCGAGAAGCCCGGCCAAGAGGAGGCGGAGGCGTGCGTTAAGGCCGGCTGCTTCTGGAACGCCGGCATCTTCGTCTTCCGCCCCTCCCGCTTCCTGGCGGAGGCGCGCCGGGTCGCCGCTCCCTTGGTCGAGAAGGTCGAGCTCTACCGCCGCAAGCTCCGCGAGCGCGACGAAGAGGGCGCCCGGCGGGCCTGGGAGGATCTGCCGTCGGTCTCGATCGACTACGCCGTGATGGAGAAAGCGAACCGGGTCCGGGCCGTCCCGCTGCGCGCCGGATGGAGCGACGTGGGGACCTGGCGTTCGGTGCGGGAGCTGCGCGGCCCGACCGACGAGCACGGCAACTTGATCTTCTCGAAATCCCGCGTGGTGGCCCCCGGTGTTCGGGATAGCGCGATCGTCGTTTCGGACGCTGGGATCCTGATCATGCCCTTCGAGCGTGAGAACGAGCTTCGTTCCGCAGTCGAGCGCGCCCACCAGAAAGCCTCCGAAACCAAGACCGGCTGATCCCCAACCGGACGAGCCGCTTCGCCCTTTTCAACGCAAATCCCGTCGGGCGGGAGTTTTGCTCGGTTCCGAACGGGAGGGGAGGGTCTGGGAGGCAAAGGGCCGGTTTCTCGTTGATTTTAAAGGCTTTTGCGCGTATGATGAGTGTTTCCACAAAGCTATGGGAATCGGGTTTGCCGGCGCGACAGTTACCTTGCCGGCAGTGAAGGCGTTCGCATGAGCACCGAAATCGCGGGAAGCAAGACGGAGATCGCCGCCGGCCTCAAGCGGCTGCGCGAGAACGTCCGGCTGATCTACAGGGGAGAGGCCAGGGCGGTGGACCTGACGCTGACGGCGCTGCTGTCGCGCGGCCACATCCTCATCGAGGACGTCCCGGGGGTCGGAAAGACGACGCTCGCCCGCGCGCTTGGCAAGAGCTTGTCGCTGGAATTCCGGCGGATCCAGTTCACTAGCGACACGCTGCCCGCCGACGTCCTCGGCATCTCCGTCTTCCACACACCGACGGAGCGCTTCGAGTTCCACGCCGGGCCGATCTTCTCCAACATCGTCCTGGCCGACGAGATCAACCGCGCCACGCCGAAGACGCAGTCCGCCCTGCTCGAGGCGATGAACGAGGGAGCGGTCACGATCGAGTCGGAGCGGCGGCCCCTGCCGCAGCCGTTCATGGTGGTCGCGACGCAGAACCCGGTCGAGTATCTTGGGACTTACCCCCTGCCCGAGTCCCAGATGGACCGTTTCTTCCTGCGTCTGTCGCTGGGATACCCGTCCGAGCAGGAGGAGAAGATGCTTCTGCGCCGCGGCGGGACGGAGAAGGCCTTGAACGCGATTCCCGCGGTGCTCGATCCGGACGAGGTGCTGGAGCTCCAGGACCGTGTCGAGCACGTAACGGTCTCCGACAAGCTCCTCGATTACCTCCACGCCATCGTGCGGGCGACGCGGCGCGCGGGCGACCTGCGCCTTCCGGTCTCGACGCGCGGCGCCCAGGCGCTCTTCCGCGCGACGCAGGCGTACGCCCTGATGCAGGGGAGGGACTACGCGGTGCCCGACGACGTCCAGGCGATCGCCGAGTCGGTCCTGGCCCATCGCATTCTCGCCATCTCTTCCGACGGATTCGGCTCGGGCAACCACGAAAGGGAAGTTGTCAGGAAGATCCTCTCGCAGGTGGCCGTCCCGGTCTGATAGTCCGTTCCATGACTCGCCTGATCCCCGACTGGGAAATACGGATCACCAACTTCGGCCTGGGATACGTCCTGATGTGCCTCGTCGTGGCCATCGGGGCGACGAACACGGGCAACAACGGGCTCTACCTGGTGCTCGCGGGGATGCTCGCGGCGATGATCGTCTCGGGCGTGATCTCGCGGCGCAACCTTCGCGGGGTCTCCTGCGAGATCGAGCCGGTCGGGGAGGTCATCGCCGGCCGGCCGGCCCTTCTGCGAGCCCGGCTGCAAAACCGGATGCTCGCGACCACCGCGCAGGGCCTCTTCCTCCTGCATGAGGGCCTGCCGGGGCCGCTCTGGATCGATCCTCTGAAGCCCGGCGAGCGGCGCGACATCCTCGTCGAGGGCGTCTTTCCGAGGCGAGGGGTCTTTCGGAACGCGGACGCGGGACTGCTCTCGCGGTTTCCGCTCGGCCTCTTCCGAAAGTACCGCCACGCGCGGCTGGCACGCGAGGTCGTCGTCTTCCCGAGCCCCGAGGCCAGCGCCGTCCCGCAGATCCCGCCGGAGGACGCGCGGGGCGGTCGGTCTCACCCGCGGCGCCGCGGAGGGGGCTCGGACATCCGGATGCTTCGCGATTTCGTCGCGGGCGACGACCCGCGGGACCTCCACTGGAAGCAGTCGGCGCGGATGCGCCACTGGATCGTCCGCGAGCGCGAGGCGGAGAGGGACCGGGTGATCTTCCTCGCGCTGGACAACGCGCTCGCCGATCCGTCGGACCCGGCCGCGCTCGAAGGCCTGGAACGGCGAATCTCCCGCTGCGCCGGCCAGGCCCTCCTGCTGCTGTCCCGGGGAGGCGAGGTGGGCTTCGTGTCGCGCAACACGCTCGTATCGGCCTCGGCCGGGCGGGCCCAGCGGACGCGGATCCTCGACGCGCTCGCGCGGGTCAACGCGATCCCGGCGGCGGGAGCGCCCGCGTTCCCACCCCTGCGCCACGCCGACATGAGGTGGTACGTCGCATGAGCGCGCCTGAGATTCCGCCGGGGCTGAGGAGGGCTTCCTTCGAGGTCCTGGCTCCGCTGGCGGCGGTAGCGCCGCTGCCGCTCTACTGGACCGACGGGGCCTCGGGGTTCGCGATCGTCCTTTACGAGATCGCCCTCTTCTCCCTCTGGAGCTGGGCGAGGAAAGGGCGTCCGCCGCGTCTTTCCAACGGCATCCTGAACGCCCTGGGCCTCGGGTACCTCCTCTGGCTCGGTTTCGAGGCGCTGATGCTGCGGCACGGGCTGCTCAAGTCGGTTTCTCATTTGCTGCTTTTCACCGCGATCGCCAAGCTCGCCTCGCTGAAGCGGCCGGGCGAGGTGCGCACGGCCCTCCTGGTCATCTTCCTGATCGCGCTGGCGTCGGCGTCCTCCTCCACGCACATCGCCTCGCTCCTCTACTTCGCCGCGATGGCGTTCCTGGGCTTCCGAGCCCTGGCCCGCCTCGCCGTCCTCGCCGACTTCGAGGACGGGCCGCCGCCCCAGGTGCTGCGCGCCGTCCCAACGGGCGGGATGGCGGTCGTGGCGATCCTGATCGGCGGAACGCTCACGGCGCCGCTCTTCTACGGTTTGCCGCGGCTGCGCCGGCCGTTCGCGGTCGCGCCTTTCCGTGTGGACGAAGCCTTCTCCTCGGCCCTGACCGCCGACCGCGTGGACCTGACCACCTTCGGTGCCGCCAAGCGAAGCGACCAGGTCGTCCTCCGGATGGAGGTGGACCCGGAGTCGGCGCTTCCCCGGGTGCTACGGCTGCGCGAGGCGGTCTTTACGCGCTACCACCGGGGCGTCTGGACTCGGGCGACCGCGGCGGCGCCGGACCCCGGCGAGCGCGCCGAGCGCATGCTCGCGCAGACTCGCGCGCAGCAGCATCTGCTCGCCCGGCTCTCGGTGGACCTGAACCTGAACGCGAACGGTTTCCTCTTCCTGCCCTACGGCGCGGACCGCCCGGAGATCGAGGGCGAGATTCCGACCGTGTTGCGGGACGGCGTCGTGACGCTCGCGAGGCCTGCGCGCGTCGCCCGCTACACCGTGGATGTGCGCGGAGTGGAGCCGAAGGCCATCGGGTCGAGCGCGATCGATCCCGAGTCGGTCCCGCAGGAGATCCGCGATTACACGCAGAAGCTGACCGGGGACCTGACGGAGCCGCTGAAGATCTACGAACGGATCCGGGACAACTTCGCCTCCCAGTTCCTTTACACGCTCGATCCTCCGCGCGGCAAGGGCGACCCGCTGGTCAACTTCCTCCTGCATTCGAAGGCGGGGCACTGCGAGTTCTTCGCCTCCGCCACCGCGATGATGCTGACCGCCCGCGGCATCCCGTCGCGGCTCGTGACGGGCTCCTACGGCGGCGAGGCGGGCCTCCTCTCCCGCGCCCTGGTCGTGCGCGGCGGGAACCTGCACGCGTGGGTCGAGGCCAACGTCGACGGCCAGGGTTTCAGCGTGCTCGATCCGACGCCGGCGGCCGGGATCCCGCCCGCTTCGACCCGGATCTCCTGGAAGCGCTTCTTCTCCAACCTCTCCCGCGAGATCGAGTTCTTCTACGACCGGAGGATCCTGGGCTTCGACTCCGTGGACCAGGTGCGCATCGCCGAGACCCTCCGTGACGCGGCGTCGGCGGTCGGCCGCGACCTCGCTTCCTGGAAGGAGTTCGTCGGGAGCGTCGAGGCGCGGAGAATCGGGACTGCGATCGTCATCCTGGGCATCGTCGTCGTCGCGTTCGCGCTGGTGCGGCGGGGCAGCCGCGCCTCCTCCGCGAGCGCCGCGACCCGGGCGTACCTGTCGCTGCGTCGCCTCCTGGCGGTTCGCACCGGTGGGGTCGCGCCCTCCGTTCCGCCGTTGGAGGTCGCGCGGCTCTTCGCCAGCGAAGTGCCGGCCGGCCGCCTCGACGCACTCGAAATCGCGAGCGTCTATTGCGCCGCGACCTACGGCGGCCGACCCCTCCCCCCCGAAAAAATCCGAGACCTCGACGACCGCGTCCGCCGCCTCCGCAAGCTCGCCTAATACGCGTTGCGGGCCAGGCCGTGGCGGAGGGTCAGCCAGAGGATTTTGACGTCAAGGGAGAGGGTCCAGTTCTCGATGTAGTAGAGGTCGTACTCGATGCGCTTGGTCAGGCTCGTCTGGCCGCGCCAGCCGTGGACTTGCGCCCATCCCGTCATTCCCGCTCGGACCCGGTGGCGGAGCATGTACTGCGGGAACTTCTCCTTGAACTCCCGTACGAACTCCGGCCGCTCGGGCCGCGGGCCCACGAGCGACATCTCGCCCCGGAGGACATTGACGAGCTGCGGCAGCTCATCCAGGCTCCACCGGCGCAGGAACCGTCCCGCGCCCGTGCGGCGTGGATCCTCGGGGCTCGCCCACATCGGCCCGGACTCGTCCTCCGCGTCGGCGACCATCGAGCGGAACTTCAGGATGTCGAACGGCCGCCCGTCCAGCCCCATCCTTCGCTGCCGATAGAAGACCGGCCCTCCGTCCTCGCGACGGATGGCGAGGGCGATCAGCCCGAACAGGGGCGAGAACGCGACCAGCGCGGCGCTCGAGACGCCGATGTCCAGCGTCCTCTTCACCAGGCTCATCCAGCCCGAGAGAGGCACCTGCGTCAGGTGCACGACCGGCAGGCCGTCCAGATCCTCGACGCCCGCCCGGAAGGTGATGTGTTGGAGAAGGTCCGGGACCACGCGGACGTCGGCCACGGTGCGGCCGACCTCCTTCAGGACCTCGAGCATGGTGCGGTGGGCTTCCAGCGGCAGCGCCAGGAAAACGGTGTCCACCCGCATCTGTTCGACGACGTCGGCGGCCTCGGAGGTCCGCCCCACGACCGCGATGCCCCGGTAGAACTCGCCCTGCCTCTTCGGATCGTCGTCGAGCATCGCGACGGCCCGCAGTCCGGCCTCGGGATGCTCCGCCAGCTTGTCCACCACGGCGCGTCCGAGCCTCCCGGCGCCGACCACGAGGACCTGCCGGACTCCGAAGCCGTGCCGCCACGCCTCCTCGAGGTAACGCCGGATGGCGGTCCGCGCCGCGAAGACGAACAGCACGTCGGCGGCGAAGAAGAGCAGCAGGACCAGGCGCGAGAACGTGAACTCGCGGAAGAAGGTCGCGAGGCCCATCAGCAGCAGCGTCGCGAGGCCCGTCGCGACGAGGACCGCGAAGCCCTCCTCGATCCGCGAGCGGTGGCGCCGCACGCTGTAGAGGCCGTAGAAGTAATAGACGACCGGCCACAGGACGGCGATGAGCGGAAAGAGCCGAAAGTACGTCTCGGGCCCCGGGACGCCCTTGGTCACCGGCACGATCTCCGCCCGGAAGCGAAGGAAGTAGGCGGCGGCGAGCGCCGCGAGGGTCGCGGCGAGGTCCGAAACCAGGAACAGCGTCGCGAGACGCCGGTTGTTCCTCCTGATCATGCCGCGGTCGCTCTCAACCTTCTGCTTTCGTCCATCGGCCCGGCGTCCCGAGGAGGTCCTCGAGCTCCCGCAGGAATTCCCCCGTGAAGCGCTCCTTCCCGAAGGGAACCGCCGAATCTCGCAGGGCAGTGTAATCGAACCGCATCGAGGAGGCGCGCTCCAGCGCCGCCGCCAGGCCCTCGGCGCTCTCCTCGGAGTAGAGCACCCCGTTGACCCCGTCGGAGACGATGTCCCGGACCCCGCCCCGTTCCAGGGCCACGACCGGAGCGCCGCAGGCGAGCGCCTCGACCGAAGCGATCCCGAAGTCCTCCTCCCCGGGCTGGACGAAGAGCCCGCAGGTCCGGTAGAGCGATCGCAGCTGCTCGGGCAACAGGTTCCTCGCGAAGTCTACGGAGGCGCCCGCCATCGCGCGGAGGCCCTCTTCCTGCGGGCCGCGCCCGACGAGGACGAGGCGCCGTCCCGTTCGCCGGGCCGCCTCGATCGCGAGCTCGAACCTCTTGTAGGGGACGAGCGACCCCACCGCGAGGAGGAAGTCCTCTCGCCGCTCGGGGCCGGGCTGGAAAAACTCCACGTCCACCGGCGGATGAACGACTCGAGACTCGCGGCCGTAGTGGCGGCGGATGCGCTCGGCCACCGCCGAGGAGTTGGCGAGGTAGCGGGTGGGACGCCCCGCGGTCTTCTGGTCCCACTCTCGAAGTCGCCCGACGAAGAATCTCTTGAGCGTGAGAAAGCGAGTCTTTCCGCGCGGGAAGTACGTGTCGAACTGCTCGTACGCGTAACGTACCGGGGTGTGGCAGTAGCAGAGGTGGGGAACGCCCGGCGGCGCGACCGCGCCCTTGGCGACGCAATGCGAGGAGGAGACGACCAGGTCGAAGCTGGAGAGATCGAACGACTCGACGCCGCGGACGAAGAGCGGGAGATACTGCCGGTAGTGCCGGGCCGCGCCCGGGAGCTCATTCAAGTACGACGGACGGATCCGGTATCGCTCGATTCCTCGCGACACCGAGCCGGGCACGTGGAAGAGCGTGAAGATCACGGGGTCGGGCAAGAGCGGCAGGATCGCCTCGAGAACCCTCTCCCCGCCACGCATCCCGTTCAGCCAGTCGTGGACGACCGCGGTCCGATGGACGGGACCGGGGACTCGGGACTCGGAACTCGAAGCGGGTCTCACGGGGTCTCCCGAGTCCCGTGTCCCGAGTTCCGAGTTCCGCGCAGCGCAGCTGCGTAGACCTCGAGGGTGCGGGCAGCGGCGCGGTCCCAGGAGAAGTCGGCGGCGCGCTTCAGCCCGATGGCGGACAGGCGCCGACGCTCCGTCTCGTTCGTCGCCAGCAGCGCGATGCCGTCGGCGATCGCGTCCACGTCCATCGGATTGACGAGGCAGGCGTAGCCGCCCGCGATCTCCTGGAGGGCCGACGTCGAAGAGGTCAGCACCGGGGTCCCGCTGGCCATCGCCTCGACGACCGGCAGGCCGAAGCCCTCGTAGAGCGTCGGGTACAGGAAGACGTCTGCGCCCGAGTAGAGGGCAGGCAGGTCCTCGTCCTCGACGACGCCCGGCCGCAGGACGGCGTCGGTCAACTCGAGCGCGGAGATCAGCGCGTCCATCCTCGCGGGGTTGGGGGGCATCGGGCCGGCGAGGACGAGCGCGTGGGGGAGCGAGGCTTCGCGCCTGGCCCTGGCGAAGGCCCGGATGACGTTCTGGACGTTCTTGTGCGGCTTCTCGCCGCCCAGGAAGAGCATGTACGGACTTCGGAGTCCCAGAGCCGCGGCGACGCGCTCCTTCTCCTCCGCTGGAACGTCCGGCCGGAACCGGCTCGACACGCCGTTGTAGATGACCTCGATTCGGGAGGACGGCACGCGGAAGTAGTTGACGAGGTCGCTGCGCGTGTTGTGAGAGACCGTGATGATCCGGTCGGCCCGCGCCAGGGCGCGGCGGATCATGTAGCGCGCGTAGAAGAGGGCGGCCCGGTTGGGAAGGAACTGCGGGTAGAGGAGGTGGATGATGTCGTGGATCGTCACGACGGCCCGAATCTTCCAGAGCGGCGGCAGCACGTAGTGGGTCGCGTGGAAGAGGTCGAGCCGGTCGGCCCTGAGCCGCCAGGGAAGGCGCGTCATCTCCGCCAGGGAGTAGCCGGGCGAGTCGTCATGGACGACCTCGAAGTGCGCGGGCAGCTCCGGCAGGTCTGCGCCGTCGGCGGTCTTCGTGTAGACCCGGAAATGGTACGCGGCCGAGTCGGGATGGCGGCCGATCGCTTCGAGGAGGTTTCGGACGTACGCGCCGATGCCGTAGTCCTTCAGCTTCCTGGCGTCGATGCCGATGCGCGGAGTCATCCATTCTCCGTCGCCGCTTCCTCGAGCACCCGCGCCGTCGCTGCCGCTGCGGCGTCCCAGGAGAAGGCCGCCGCGCGGGGAGGACCGGCTGCAGCGAGCCGGCCGGCGAGGACGGGATCATCGAGGAGCCGCTCGATCCGGCTCGCGAAACCGGCGGCGTCGAGCGGCTCCGCGAAGAGCGCGGTATCCCCGGCGACCTCGCGCAGCGCCTCGGCGGTGGAGACGATCACCGGAGCTCCACAGGCCATCGCCTCGAGGACCGGCAGGCCGAAGCCTTCCGCGAGCGAGGGATAGACGAAGACCTCCGCGGCGCGATAGAGGGCCAGCGCCGTTTCTTTGCTGGCGTAGCCCGGCAGGTGGATCCTTTCGCGGAAAGGGGACGCCGCGATTTGGGCCTCGAGAGCGACGGTCTTCCACCCGGACCCGCCCGCCAGGACGAGGTCGGGCGCCTCCGGCCGCCGAGCCCAGAGCCGCTCGCACGCCTCCACGAGAGTCTCGACGTTCTTTCGCGGCTCGAGGGTGCCGAGGTACAGGAGGAACCTCCGTCCCTCCGCGAAACGGCGGCGCGTCTCTTCCTTCTCCTCCTTGCTCGCTGCCGGCGAGAAGTCCGCGTCCACTCCGTTGGGGACCACCCGCGAGCGGGAGGCGGCGTCGGGATGCGCCCGGACGAGGTCCCGCTCCGTCGCTTCCGAGACGCAAACGAACCGGGAGGCCTGCTCGACGGTTCGGTTCCAGAGCGGAACGAAGCCCACGAGCGTCCGGGCGCGATGCCACTCGGGGTGCGTGCAGGGAGTCAGGTCATGGACGACGGAAACCCAGGGGAGCGTCGCGCGGACCGGGCCGATCGTCAGCGCGGCGAGGAGGACGTCGGCGCCCCACTCCCGGGCGCGGCGCTCGAACGTCGTCTGCACCCAGATCATGCCGAGCGGATGGCGGTCGGCGGTCACCGACAGCGGCGCCGCGCCGTTTCCTTCCGGGAGCGGGCGAGGCGAAAAGAGGCGGACTTCGAGGCCCGGACGGGCGGCGAGCGCCCCGGCGATGCCTCTCGTGTAAGTGCCGATGCCGGTCGTCGGGGGCAGCAGCGCCCGCGCGTCGATGGCAATCTTCACCGGCGAAGTCTACAGGCCGGCCGCGTTTGACTGCCGCGCCGCCGCGGGTAAAATACGCGGTTCCGTCATGAAGCCGCCCAACGCCATTTCTCTGGATGCCGTCCTGGACGAAGCGGTCCCGTTCGCCTTCGAGCTGCGCTTTTCGCCCCAGGCCCTGGACCGGGAGCCGCTGCTCGAGATCTCGCGGGTGAAGGTGGCCGGGGAGGTCTCGCGCATCGAGAAGGGGTTCGCCTTCGACGCGAGGATGGACTACTCAGGTCGGCTCGAGTGCAGCCGCTGCCTGAACCCTTATCCCTTCGAGAATTCCGAAGACTTCTCCCTCGTCCTGCGCAAGCGCCCGGCGCCGGGAGGCGAGGAGATTGCGCTTCGCGGCGAGGAGCTCGACGAGTACTTCTACGACGACCCGGTCGTCTCCGTCGAGCCGATCGCCGAGGAGCGCATCCAGATGGCCGTCCCGATGAAGCCTCTCTGCCGCGAGGACTGCCGCGGGCTCTGCCCTCAATGCGGCCAGGATTTGAACGTGACCGCGTGCGGCTGCGTGGTCGAAAACGACGACCCGAGGTGGGAAGCGCTGCGGGTCTTGAAGAAAGTGTAGGTA
Organism: Thermoanaerobaculia bacterium; assembly: GCA_035263845.1. GTDB lineage: Bacteria > Acidobacteriota > Thermoanaerobaculia > UBA5066 > Gp7-AA6 > JAWOLE01. The sequence goes on from DATFQY010000198.1 coordinate 53,376, forward strand.
CCACGATGCCCAATCCCAAACGGCGCCACAGCAAGGCCCGCCGCGACAAGCGCCGCGCGCACGACGCCCTGGCCGCCCCGGCCCTCTCGGAGTGCCCGAACTGCCACGAGCCCAAGCAGCCGCACCGCGTCTGCCCGCACTGCGGCTACTACAAGGGCAAGCAGACCATCAACGTCTAGCGGTGGGGTGTCGGGGTCGCGGCCGGTATAATCCGCGCTCCGTGTTTTCTTCGGCTGGGACGGCCTGACCGTGCGCATCGCGGTGGATGCGATGGGCGGCGATCACGCTCCGCAGGTCAACGTGGACGGCGCGGTAGCCGCGTTCCACGAGTTCGGGATCCAGTCGCTCCTCGTCGGCCGGGCGGCGGAGCTGGCGCGGCTGCTCGAGGACGCCGGCTTCAGGGGGCCGGACATCGAGATCGTGGACGCGCCCGACGTCGTCACGATGAAGGACCCGGCGACCGCGGCGATCCGGGGCAAGCGCAACTCTTCGATCCGTGTCGCGGCCAACTGCGTCCGCGACGGAAGGGCGGAAGGGCTCGTCTCGGCCGGGCACACGGGCGCCGCGATGGTCTCGGCCAAGATGGTCATCGGGACGATCGAGAACGTGGACCGGCCGGCGCTCGCCACCGTGCTTCCGAATCTCACGGGACACTGTCTCCTGCTCGACGTCGGAGCCAACCCGGACGCCAAGACGGAGCACTTCAAGGAATTCGCGGTCATGGGCTCGATCTATGCCCAGCTCGCCTTCGGCAAGCGGTCCCCCTCGGTCGGCTTGATGTCCATCGGCGAGGAGGACACCAAGGGGAGCGAGCGCTCCAAGGAGGCCTTCAAGATCCTCAAGGAGACAGGCCTGAACTTCATCGGCAACGTCGAGGGGCGCGACGTCTTCAACGGCAAGGTGGACGTCATCGTGACGGACGGCTTCACCGGCAACGTCATCCTGAAGGTCTCCGAATCGCTGTCGGAGATGGTCGAGCAGCTGCTCCGGGAGGAGATCAAGAGCACGCTCAAGGCGTCCGTCGGCTTCCTCCTGTCGCGATCGGCTTTCCGCCGCTTCAAGTCGCGCCTGGACTACTCGGAGTACGGGGGCGCGCCTCTTCTCGGCGTCAAAGGGTGCGTGATCATCTGCCACGGGCGTTCCAGCGCGAAAGCCGTCAAGAACGCGATCCGCTTCGCGGCGGAGTTTTCCCGCCGTGGGCTGGCCCAGAAGATCCAGTCGTCGCTCGCGGACCTCCACTCCCGCGAGGCCAAGGCCGCTCAGCATTGAACCGCGCGAAGATCGTCGGGACGGGCTCCTCCGTTCCGAAGAAGATCCTGACGAACGCCGACCTCGAGAAGATCGTCGCGACGAGCGACCAGTGGATCACGGAGCGCACCGGCATCAAGGAGCGACACATCGTCGTGGACGGGGAGAAGTTCTCCGATCTCTGCACGAAGGCGTCCGAGGGGGCGCTGAAGCGGGCGCACATGAAGGCCGAGGACATCGACATGATCCTCGTCGGGACGATCTCGGGCGACATGCCGTTCCCGGCGACCGCGTGCCTCGTGCAGAAGAACCTCGGCGCGTCGAAGGCGGCCGCGTCCGACGTCGGCGCGGCCTGCGTCGGCTTCCTCTACGGGCTGCACCTGGCCGACGGGCTGATCCAGTCCGCCAAGGCGGAGAACGTCCTCGTCATCGGGGGCGAGATCCTCTCGCGCTACGTGGACTGGACCGACCGCTCGACCTGCGTTCTCTTCGGCGACGGCGCGGGCGCCGTCATCCTGCAGGCGACGAAGGGCGACCACGGGATCCTCGGGACGCGCATGAAGTCCGACGGCAAGTACGCCGACTTCATCCACATGCCGGGCGGCGGCTCCAACTTCCCGGCCAATGACCCGCGCACCTGCGAGCAGAGACTCCCGTACATCAAGATGAAGGGGAACGAGACCTTCAAGGTCGCCGTCAAGGCGATGGCGGACATCACGGCGGGCGTCCTGAAGGAACAGGGCTTCGCCAACGAGGACGTCAAGGTCTTCATCCCGCACCAGGCCAACGAGCGCATCATCGACGCGGTGGGTTCGCGGCTGAAGTTCCCTCCGGAGCGCGTCTACAAGAACGTGGACCGCTACGGCAACACATCCGCCGCCTCGATCCCGATCGCCCTGGACGAGCTCGTCGCCGCCGACCGGCTGCACGCGGGAGATCTCGTTCTGATGACCGCGTTCGGCGCGGGCCTCGTCTGGGGATCGGCGCTGGTTCGCTGGTGAGCCTCGCGCTTCTTTTCCCCGGGCAGGGCTCGCAGACCGTCGGGATGGGGAAGGCCCTCTTCGACGGCTCGGAGGCGGCGCGGCAAGTCTTCGAGGAGGCCGACGCCGCGCTGGGGTTCCCGCTGTCGCGGCTTTGCTTCGAGGGGCCGGAAGAAGAGCTGAAGCTCACCGCCAACACCCAGCCCGCGATCCTGACGCACTCGATTGCCGCCTTCCGCGACCTCGAGGCCCGCTTCCCCGAGCGCCTGGAGGGCGCCGCTTTCGCGGCGGGCCACTCGCTGGGGGAGTACTCGGCCAACGTCGCCGCGGGGTCGCTCTCCTTCGCCGACGCCGTGAGGATCGTGCGCCTGCGCGGTAAGTTCATGCAGGAAGCCGTCCCCGCGGGCGTCGGCGCGATGGCGGCCATCGTGGGGCTCCCGCCCGAGCAAGTCGAGGCCGCGTGCCGGGAATCGGAGCAGGGAGAGGTCGTCTCGCCGGCCAACTTCAACTCGCCCGAGCAGACCGTCATCGCCGGGCATGCTGCCGCGGTCGCCCGGGCCTCGGAAGCGTGCACCGCCCGGGGAGCGAAGCGGGCGATCCCTCTCCCCGTCTCGGCTCCGTTTCACTGCTCCCTGATGGCGCCGGCGCGGGAGAAGCTGCGTCCCCACCTCGAGGACGCGGGTTTCCAGACGGCGAGGATTCCCGTGGTGACCAACGCGGATGCCCGCCCCGCCGGGGAGGGCGTCTCCCTGCGGGACGCGCTTCTTCGCCAGGTGGACTCGCCCGTCCGCTGGGTGGAATCGGTCCGCCTCCTCGCCGCATCCGGCGTGGACCGTGCCCTGGAGATCGGTCCCGGCAATGTCCTCTCGGGCCTCGTCCGCCGAATCGAAAAAACCATCAAGATGGAGACTTGTGGCTAGGGCAGGGGTAAGGGGACTCTCCTTCGTCGCTCTCGTTCTCCTCGTCGCCTCCGGCTGCGCCACCACCGGCGCCGGCGGCGGCTCGTCCCTCGACGCCGCGGTGGACGCCGCCTCGAAGCGCTGTGCCTGCCGCATCGGCGTGGCCGTGCGGCACCTGGAGAGCGGCAAGACCTACGAGCGCAACGGCGACTCGGAGTTCGAATCCGCCTCGGTCATCAAGATCGCGATCCTGACTGAAGCGATGGCGCAGGTCCGCGACGGCAAGATCTCGCTCGCCGACCGCTGGACGCTGACGGAGGAGAAGAAGGCCGACGGGTCCGGGACTCTTGTGATCCTGGATCCCGGCCTGAATCCGACCTGGAGCGACCTGATCACGCTGATGATCGGCCCCTCCGACAACACGGCGACCAACGCCTGGATCGAGCGGCTCGGCATCGGCTCGATCAATGCGCGGATGACCGGGATGGGCCTGCCACACATCCACCTCTTCGCGACGATCCCCGCGCTCTCCCACGCGCACGACGACCCCTCCCCGTGGAAGGGCTTTCGCCTCGGAACCGTCACGCCGCGGGAGCTCGCCGACTGGATGGGGCGCGTGGCACGGGGCGAGGTGATCGACGCGGAGTCCTCGAAGAAGATTTTCGATTACCTCGACAAGGACCCAACACGGCAGCGGATCGCGCGGCGCTTTCCCTCGGAGATGCTCTGGGCCGGCAAGAGCGGCTCCATGCGGGGAGTACGCAATGACGCCGGCGTCCTCCGGACGAAGAAGGGTCGGTTCGTCCTCGTCGTCTTGACCGACGGCAGCAAGGCCGACCCGCCCAACGCCGCGGACCACCCCTCCGTCCTGGCGATCGGCGATGTGGCCAAAGCAATCGTGGACGCGTGGAACAAGGACCTCCCCGATATCGTGGAGAAGCCGAAATGAGCCGTTTCGAAGGCAAGGTGGCGCTCGTGACGGGCGCGTCCCGCGGGATCGGCGAGGCCATCGCGAAGCGCCTCGCGTCGGAGGGCGCGACCGTCCTCGCCGCCGCCCGGACGGCGGAGGCGCTGGAGAAGGTGGTCGGCGCCATCACGGAGTCCGGCGGCAAGGCCTCCGCCGTTCCGCTCGACCTCGCCGACCCGGCTTCCATCGAGAGCGGCGTCAAGTCGGCGCTGGCCTCGCGCGGCCAGATCGACGTGCTCGTCAACAACGCCGGCGTGACCGAGGACAACCTCCTCCTGCGCATGTCGAAGGAGGCGTGGGACAGGGTCCTGGGGACGAACCTGACCGGCGTCTTCCTCCTCACTCAGGCGGTTGTCCGCGGCATGCTCAAGAAGCGCTACGGCCGCATCGTCAATGTCACCTCGGTCGTGGGCCTGATGGGCAACGCGGGCCAGGCCAACTACGCCGCGTCCAAGGCCGGCCTCGTCGGCTTCACCAAGTCGCTCGCCCGGGAGCTTGCCTCGCGCAACATCACGTGCAACGCCGTGGCGCCCGGGTTCATCTCGACCGCGATGACCGACAAGATGACGGAGGAGGCCCGCCAGTCCCTCTCCGGCCAGATCCCGCTCGGACGGCTGGGAACGGCGGAGGACGTGGCCGGCGCCGTCGCCTTCCTCGCGTCCGAGGAGGCCTCCTACGTCACGGGGACCGTCCTGAACGTCTCGGGCGGCCTCTACATGTAGGCTTGCCCCGATGGGGTTAATGGGGAAGAATACGGCGGCTTTCCGATCTGAGAAGAAAGGGGAAGACGAATGAGCGTGGAAGATAAGGTCAAGAGCATCATCGTCGAGCAGCTCGGCGTGGACGCCAACGAGGTCACCCCGGAAGCCTCCTTCGTGGACGACCTCGGGGCGGATTCTCTTGACACGGTGGAGCTCGTGATGGCTTTCGAAGAAGCTTTCAACATCGAGATTCCCGACGAGGCCGCCGAGAAGATCCAGAAGGTCAAAGACGCCGTCGCCTACATCGAGAAGAATTCCCCTCAGAACTGACCCCGGTCCTGAAAACCCATGCCACGTTTTTCCGCGCCGCGCCGTGTGGCCGTGACGGGGATCGGCCTCGTTTCCCCGGTCGGGATCGGGAACGCCGCCAACTGGGAGGCGATCCTCTCGGGAAAGAACGGCGTCGGCCCGATCACCCGCTTTGACCCGTCTCCCTTCGCCTGCCGCATCGCGGCGGAAGTGAAGGGTTTCGACCCCTCCCTCTTCATTCCGAAGAAGGAGATCAAGAAGATGGACACTTTCATCCACTACGCGATGGGGGCGGCCCACTTCGCGATGGAAGACTCGGGGCTTCCGGTCACCGACGAGAACCGCGAGAGGATCGCGGTGATCGTCGGGTCGGGCATCGGCGGGCTTCCGCTCATCGAGCGCACGCAGAAGGAGTTCGTCGAGTCGGGCAGCAGCGCCCGCGTCATCTCGCCGTTTTTCATCACGGGCCTCATCGTCAACGAGGCCGCCGGGAATATCTCGATCAAGTACGGCCTGAAGGGGCCGAACCTGGCGACCGTGACCGCCTGCACGACGGGCGCGCACGCGGTCGGCGAGGCCTACCGCAAGATCCAGTACGGGGAGGCGAACTCGGCGGTGGCCGGGGGAACGGAGTCGGTCATCACTCCGCTCGCCGTCGGGGGATTCGACGTCATGCGGGCGCTCTCCAGGCGAAACGATGCGCCGGAGAAGGCCTCCCGACCGTGGGACAAGGGGCGCGACGGCTTCGTCATCGGGGAGGGAGCGGGCCTCGTCGTCCTCGAAGAGATGGAGGCGGCAAAGAAGCGAGGAGCGAACATCTACTGCGAGCTCGTCGGGTACGGAATGTCCGGCGACGCGTTCCACATCGCCGCTCCTTCGGAAGACGGCGACGGCCCGGCGCGCGTCATGCGCAACGCCCTGGAGGACGCCGGATTGAATCCCGGGCAGATCGACTACATCAACGCGCACGGGACCTCGACGCCCGCCGGCGACAAGGCCGAGACGGTCGCGATCAAGCTGGTCTTCGGGGACCACGCCAAGAAGCTCGCGGTCTCCTCGACCAAGTCCATGACGGGTCACCTGCTCGGCGCAGCCGGCGGCCTCGAGACGGCGATCTGCGCGCTGGCCGTCCGCGACCAGGTCATGCCGCCGACGATCAATTACGACGAGCCCGACCCCGAGTGCGACCTCGACTACGTCCCCAACCAGGCGCGCCGCGCCCCGATCCAATACGCCCTCTCCAACTCCTTCGGCTTCGGCGGCACCAACGGCTGCCTCATCGTCAAACGCATCTAGTCGGTCCGGTTTCCGGAGCCGAGATGGTATAAATTGAACAACAAGGGCTATTCTTGGACGACTCCGCTGGCCCAGCTGCGCGCCGGGTTTCCACGGGCCCATGGTCCGGGAGATTTCTCCCCGTCTGGCCGGCGCTCTTCCTCTTAACCGCCTCCGCGGCCGCCACGGAGCCTCCGGCAGGGCCGGCCGGTCCGTTGAGAGTCGGGCTCTCCGCCGTTGCGATCCCTTTTGTCGAGAACGACGGCAGTCACGATTCCACCATCGCCTTTTCCGCGGCCGGGCCCTGCGCGACGACCTTTGTGACTCGACGTGGAGAGATCGTCTACTTCTCGAAAGGGGCACCGGCCTGCGAGGGGTCGATCGAGGGATGGTCGCTGACCGAGGCGCCAGTGCGTCCGATCCAACGAACGCTCACTCCGGCGGGGGAGGAGCCGTCGGAGACTCGCGTCAGTTACTTCCTCGGGGACGATCCGGCGAATTGGCGAACAGGGCTGCGGACGTACGCGAGAGTCGGGATCGGGGAGTTGTGGCCAGGCGTCCGCCTGTCTCTTCGCTCGCGCGGACGAAGCGTCGAGAAGCTCTTCACCCTCGCCCCGGGCGCGAACGAGTCCGAGATCTGGATGCGTGTCTCCGGAAGCCGCTCGATGCGGATCGGGAAGGACGGAGCCCTGGAAATCACGACGGGTTCGGACAGGGTTCGATTAACCCCGCCGATTGCGTACCAGGAAAAGGACGGGGCCCGGCGCGCTGTTTCCGCGCGATACCGACTTGCCGGATCCGACTATGGTTTCCGGCTCGGGCGGCACGATCCGGAGCTGCCGGTCGTCATCGATCCGATGCTCCAGAGCAGTTATCTCGGCGGCACCGAATCCGACAGCGCGCACGCCCTGGCGGTTCATCCATCCACGGGGGAGGTTTACGTCGCGGGAACGGCGAGCTCCCCGGGCATCCCCAAGACCTCGGGAGGCGCGCAACCCCTTTACGGGGGCGGGGCCACCGAGGTCATCGTCGCGCGCTTCGATGCGAGCCTGACGACGCTGATCCAGGCCACCTATCTCGGCGCGAACGGAGACGACTCGGGTCTCGCCCTCGCCATTCACCCGGTCACGGGGGACGTGTACGTGGCAGGACTGACGAACTCCTTCACCTTTCCCAAGACGGCGGGAGGGGCGCAGGCGGCCATGAGCGGCTCGCAGGATGGCTTCGTAGCCCGATTGAATGCGAACTTGACGACTCTCATCCAGACGACTTACATCGGCGGAAGCGGAATTGACTCCGTGACCGGGATGGCGGTCCATCCGATCTTCGGCGACGTCTATGTCGTTGGGACAACGTCCTCCGCGAACTTTCCCAAGACAGACGGCAGCTCTCAGCCGGCCTCTGGAGGAGGGGCTTCCGACGTTTTCGTGGCCCGACTGGACACGGGGCTGACGACGATCGTCCGGGCCACTTACGCCGGGGGAACCGGAGCCGACGCGGGATCCGGGATCGCCATTGATCCCGCCACCGGACAGATCTACGTGACGGGATACACGGATTCGAAGGATTTCCCGGGCACCGCCGGAGGATCGCAGCCGACCTTTCCCCCAAGTGGGCCTAACTACACTGCCTTCGTACTCAGTTTGACCCCTGGTCTGACATCGATCGTACAGGCCACCTATCTTGGCGGCACTGGAGCCGAGATGGGAACCGCTCTGGCGATCCATCCCGCCTCGAGGGAGATTTACGTGACTGGGAACTCATCCTCGAGGGACTTTCCCAAGACCGCCGGCGGCGCGCAGCCAACGATGGGGAGGGGTTTCCCCGTCGCCTTCGTCGCGCGGCTGAATCCAGCCTTGACGAGCCTCATCCAGGCGACTTACCTGAGCGGCGACGTCGGGACGTTCGGCAACGCCGTGACCATCTCTCCGATTTCGGGTGAGATCTACGCGGCGGGAGAAACGCAGTCCCTTGACTTTCCCCGAGCGGAAGGCGGGGCGCAGCTGACTCCCGGAATCGACCCGGATGGGAAAACCGTCATCGATGGATTCGTCGCTCGTTTGAACGCCAGCCTGACGGGTCTCTTCCAGAGCACCTATCTGGGCGGAAACTCGTCCGACCGCGCGTTCGCCGTCGCCGTTCATCCGGTCTCCGGGGATGTCTACGCCGCGGGGTTCACCTCTTCTTCGAACTTTCCCAAAACGGCCGGAGGCGGGCAGGCGACGTTCGGAGGGGGGGAAGGCGGACGGGGGGACGCCTTCGTCACGCGCGTGACCGCGAACCTCGGAGCGACCGCGTGCACGGCCGACGCAACCACCCTCTGTTTGAACGGCGGCCGCTTCCAGGTGCGGGCGGCGTGGACGACTCGGTCCGGCGCGAACGGTCCGGGACAGGCCGTTCGGTTGACCGGCGATACCGGCTACTTCTGGTTTTTTTCCGCAAACAACGTCGAAACGTTCGTCAAGGTGGTCAACGGCTGCGGCTTAAACTCGCACGTCTGGGCCTTCGGGGCGGGGCTGACCGACGTCAACGTGGAGCTGACCGTGAAGGATATGGTGTCGGGAGCCACGAGGACGTACGTCAATCCGCAGGGGACGGCCTTCCAGCCGATTCAAGACACGAGCGCGTTCACCGCCTGCTCGACGGCGGGCGGCGCCGAGTCGACCTCCGGACCGGTGATGGAGGACCGGATTCGAAGCGTCCGGCCCCACGGGGAAGAGGCCGCGTGCACGGTGGATGCGACGACGCTTTGCCTGAACAACGGTCGGTTCCGGGTCCAGACAAGCTTTCTGACGAGGGACGGAGCGGCCGGGTCAGGGCAGGCCGTGGCGTTGACGGGTGACACGGGCTACTTCTGGTTTTTCAGTCCAAACAACGTTGAGATCATCACCAAGGTCGTGACGGGTTGCCCGCTCAACGGGAACTACTGGACTTTCTCGGGCGGATTGACCGACGTCAACGTTCTGATGACGGTTATCGATACCCAAACGCTCGTCGCAAAGAACTACATCAACCCGCAGGGAACACCCTTCCAGCCCATCCAGGACACCGCCTCCTTCCCCACCTGTCCGTAAGAGACTCTTTGGTCCCTTCCTCGGATTCCGCCGAGGTGTGTTTGTCAGTTGTGAGTTTTCCCTTTTCAGTGTAGGAAGAGAAGCTGAGAACCTGGAAAGCGGAACTGATGACCCGGCCATGAATTCTTTCGTAGCCATCGCCTACGTCCCGGACACGGAGACGCGGATCAAGATCTCCTCCGAAGGCAAGTCCATCGACGAGTCCGACGTCAAGTGGATCGTCTCACCCTACGACGAGTACGCCCTCGAGGAGGCGCTGCGCACCAAGGAGGCGAAGGGCGCCGGCACTGTCCGCGTCGTGACGGTCGGACCCGACCGAGCCAAGGCGGGCCTGCGCGAATGCCTCGCCCGCGGCGCCGACGAGGCGGTCTTCGTGGACACGGGCGACTCGCGGTATCTGGACGCTTTCGGCACGGCTAAGGCGCTGGCGGCGGTCGCGAAGGAGTCCTCCTACGATTTTCTCTGGTTCGGCCAGAAAGGGGTCGGCTACGACGAATCTCTCGTCGGCCCGATGGTCGCCGAGCTCCTGGATTTGCCGCACGTGGGCAACGTCATCAAGCTCGAGGTGGGGGAAGGGAAAATCACGGCGCACCGGGAGATCGAGGGCGCGCACGAGATCGTCGAATCCACGCTGCCGGTCGTCCTGACCGCCCAGAAGGGCCTGAACGAGCCGCGCTACGCCTCGCTCAAGGGCATCATGGGCGCCAAGAAAAAGCCGATCGCCGAGAAGAAGCTCGCTGACCTTGGGATCCCCGAGGCGGACCCCGCCAACGCGAAGGTCCGATGGCGCAAGCTGGAGCTCCCTCCCGCCCGCCAGGCGGTCAAGCTCATCCCCGCCGACGACCCCGCCGCCGCCGCGAAGGAGCTGGTCCGCCTCCTCCGCGAGGAAGCCAAGGTGATCTGAGTGATGCCGCGTAACGGAGCAGGTTCCTCGGTCGCTTCGCTCCCTCTGAATGACGAGGCAAGGAACATACCGAGCACCCCCCTTTGTCTTCCTGAGCGAAGCGAAGGATCTACTCCATGAAGTTCCTGGTTTTCATCGAACAGCGCGACGGGAAGATCCGCAAGGCTTCCCTCGAAGCGCTGTCACTCGCCCGCAAGCTGGGCGGCGGTCCCCAGGCAGCGGTCCTCCCCGGCAAGGGCGTCGAAGCGCTCGCGGCGGGCCTTGGAAAGTTCGGCGCCGGCGTCGTCTACGTCCCCGACCAGGAGGACCTCGCGCTCTACAGCGCCAAAGGCTACGTCGGCGCGCTGGACGCCGCGGCGAAGAAGGAAAACCCCGACGCCGTTCTTCTCGCCGCGACCGCGATGGGCAAGGACATGGCGCCGCGCTTCGCCGCCCGCCGGGGCGTCTCCGCGATCGTGGACCTGATGGACCTGCGCGTGGAAGACGGCCGCCTCGTCGGCGCGCGTCCCGTCTACTCCGGCAAGGCCCGTGCCGAGGTGGACTGTGGGAACGCCGCCATCCAGGTCGCCACGACCCGCCCCAACGTCTTCCCCGCGGAACCCCAGGACGCTCCCGACGCCCGAGTCGAGACGCTCGACCTTGGAGCAATCGCGCCCCGCGCGAGAGTCGTGAAGGTCGAGACGCCCGAATCCAAGGAGCTCGACGTCTCGGAGGCCGACATCATCGTGTCCGGCGGCCGCGGCATCAAGGGCCCGGAGAACTGGCCGTTGATCCGCGACCTCCAGGAAGCCCTCGGCGCCGCCCTCGGCGCCTCGCGCGCCGTCGTGGACGCGGGCTGGATCGACCACCAGCACCAGGTTGGTCAGACCGGGAAAGTCGTCTCGCCGACCCTTTACGTCGCCTGCGGGATCTCCGGAGCGATCCAGCACCTCGCGGGCATGGGCACCTCCAAGGTCATCGTGGCCATCAACAAGGACCCCGAGGCCCCCATCTTCAAGGCGGCCACCTACGGAATCGTCGGAGACATCTTCCAGATCATTCCGGAGGTCGCCAAGGCCGTCCGCGAAGCCAAGAAAGAGTAGATCGCTCCCTTGTCATCCCGAGGAGTGAAGCGACGAAGGATCTACTCTCGTCGTTCCAGGGCAGGGCCTTCGCTGCGGTCAGGATGACAAGGGTGACACTGTCGGCTAGAGTGCGCGCGTGATCCCGCTTCCAACCGAGCGTCTCCTGTGGGGCATCCCCGGGACTGTCCTCTTCTCGCTGGTCCTGCTCCTTGCGATCGTGGCTTTCGTCTACTCGGCGAGCCGGCGGGTGCGGGTGCTGCTCGCGCTTGCGCCCGAGCCGCGGTTCGACCGGATCGGGACTCGAATCTGGAAGACCCTTGAGTTCGCATTCCTCCAGAAGCGGATGTTCCGGGACTTCTATGCCGGAACGTTCCACATCTTCCTCTTCGCCGGGTTCATCGTCCTCCTCGTCCGGGTTGTCTCCATGGTGCTCGAAGGCCTCTTTCCCGGCATCACGCTGCTGCCGGGGCGGGCCGGCGACGTCTACACGCTGCTCAAGGACATCTTCGAGGTCCTCGTCCTGGCCGGCGTCGCGATGGCGGTCTTCCGCCGCGCTTTCGCCCGGCCCAGGCGGCTCGACCTGACGCTGGACGCCTGGGTCATCCTGTTCCTGATCGCGCTCCTGATTTCGGCCGACCTCGCGTCGGAAGGGGCGAAGACGGCGATGCGGCCGGAGCTCGCGAGCGCGTGGGCCCCCGCGGTGGCGGTCGTGGCGGGACTGCTGGCGGGCGCTTCCGCGGGGACGCTCGACGCTGTCTACGTCGGGGGCTGGTGGGTCCACCTCCTCGACATCTTCTTCTTCGGCAATTACCTGCCGTACTCGAAGCATTTCCACATCATCACCGCCGTCCCCAATGTCTTCTTCATGAAGCTCGAGCCGATGGGGCGACTCGGCACCCCGGACCTGGAAAACTCCGAGACGTTCGGCGTCTCGAAGGTCGAGCAACTCTCCTGGAAGTCGGCTCTCGACGGCTACACCTGCACGGAGTGCGGCCGCTGCCGCGAGGTCTGCCCGACGGCCCTGACCGGCAAGCCGCTCGACCCGAAGGTCTTCATCGACGACGTCCGCGACGCGGTCTACGAGGCGACGCCGGGAATCCTAGCCGGGGCGTCCGGACGTGGAAGCGGGAACGGAGCGCATCCGCGGAAGGAGCTGATCGGCGGCTGGATCTCCGAGGACACGATCTGGGCGTGCACGACCTGCGGGTACTGCACGCACGCATGCCCGGTCTTCATCATTCCCGCGGTGGACAAGATCGTCGAGATGCGCCGGCACCTGGTTCTGGAGAAGGCGGAATTCCCCAGGGAGATGCAGACCGCCTTCCGCGGCATGGAGACCAACGGCAACCCCTGGGGGATCTCGGCGGCGTCGCGAGCGGACTGGGCGAAGGACCTCCCCGTCGTCACGATGGCCGAGGCGGGGGAGAAGCCCGTGGACGTCCTCTTCTGGGTCGGATGCGCGGGCTCCTACGAGGACCGCGCGAAGAAGGTGTCGCGGGCGCTGGTCGAGCTGCTCGGCGCGGCGGGCGTCTCCTTCGCGATCCTCGGCACGGAGGAGACCTGCAACGGGGACTCGGCGCGCCGCATGGGCAACGAGTACCTCTTCCAGATGCTAGCCCAGCAGAACATCGAGACGCTGAACGGATATGGCGTCAAGAAGATCGTCACCAACTGCCCGCACTGCCTGAACTGCATCAAGAACGAGTACCCGGCGCTCGGAGGCAGCTACGAGGTGATGCACGCCTCGCAACTCGTCTCGAGCCTGATCGCGGAGGGGCGCCTCCGGATGCAGACGCCGATCCCGGAAACGATCACGTTCCACGATCCCTGCTACCTCGGCCGGTACAACGGCGTCTACGACGCTCCGCGGCGGATCCTCGACGCGATCCCCGGCCTGCGGTTCCGGGAGCTGCCGCGCTCGCGCGAGCGGGGACTCTGCTGCGGCGCCGGCGGCGGCCGGATGTGGATGGAGGAGAAGCTCGGCTCCCGGATCAACCAGACCCGCATGAAGGAAATCTCCGAGGCCGGAACGGACTCGGTCGGCGTCTCCTGCCCCTTCTGCATGGTCATGATCGGAAACGCCAAGGAAGAAATCTCCGTCACAACCCAACCCTTCGACATACTCGAGCTCGCGAGGCGTTCCCTGGGGCACACCGCCGTCCCAGACGTAGCCTCTTCCCTGCCCTAGGGGCGGGCCTCGCGCCCGCCCGCCTCTCGTCGTTCCTCGACCTGGTCGTGCCGTAGGGGAGGGGCTCGCCCCTCCCGTCCGGTCGTGCTCACGACAACTAAGAGTCAGAGACCGTGTGACTCTGCGAGGGCTGATGGAAAGGGTTCGACGTCTCGTCCAACGAGACGAGAAGAGGTACCGCGGCCTCCGCGGCGTCGGCCAATCCTGGGAACGTCTCGCCGAGAGACATCTCAGGAGGGCCGGCTACCGCATCCGCGACCGCAACGTCCGCATGAAGGTCGGCGAGATCGACCTGATCGCCGAGGAGAAGGGCGTTCTCTGTTTCATCGAAGTCAAGGGGCGCAGCGGTTTGGGCTTCGGAGCCCCCGCCGAAGCGATCACCCTGGAGAAGCAGAGACGTCTCTACCGCGCCGCCGAGATCTACCTCCAGCGCGAGCGTCTCCGCGAGAGGATCTGCCGGTTCGACGTCGTCTCGATCCTCGGAGGGGGCGGCGGCGAAACTGTCGAAATCCTGCGCGACGCGTTCCGCGGCCCGCTCCCGCCCCGGCGCCGCAAGTAGACCCCCATGCTAGAATTAGCCCATCTCCTGGGAGAGCAACGCGGTTGGCCGAAACGGAACAGCGCTACAACTTTATCTGCCCCAATTGCTCGGGCAGCTTCTCGATCCAGATCGAGCGGATCCCGCCTGTCCAGGCGCGTTTCCGGTGCCCGCACTGCAAGGAGCCGATGGATTTCCCCTCCCGCGAGGAGGCCCGAGCGTACGTCCGTCTCCAGGCGGAGACAGCTTCGAGCGCTTCGCCGCCGGCTCCGTCAGACGCGTCCTCCCCCTCGCCGCCGCTGGGAGTGCCGCCAAGGAAATCGGATCGCCTTCCCCGCGAGAAAAGCCCCCTGGCGGATCAGACCGGCGAGGGTCAGGGAGCGCGTTTCTACGTGGAGAAAGCCGGCTTTCAGACCGACGTTTTTGACCGGCGCGATATGCGCAACCTGATTCGCACAGGCGAGCTCCTCGAGACGGACCGGATCCGTGTGGACGACTCCGCGGCGGTCAATGCCGGAGACCTCCCGTACCTGATCTCGCTGTTCCGGATGGCCAAGGAGCAGAGGGCCAAGCCGCCCGCGGTCTGCAGGACCCACACCGACCTCGTGGCATTCTTCAAGTGCAACGACACCAAGCGCCCGCTCTGCGAGAAGTGCGCGCCCGAAAAGAAGTTCGGCGGCCAGACGATCCGTGTCTGCCAGCACTGCGGGGGCACCGCGACCGATCTGACCCTCGCTTGACCCTCCTGCCCCCCTCCGCTATCCTTCGCCCTCCCGTGCGGGAATAGCTCAGTGGTAGAGCGCCACCTTGCCAAGGTGGATGTCGCGGGTTCGACCCCCGTTTCCCGCTCCAATTAACTCCCACGAAACGAGTCGATTAGTTCGGGCCGTACACATCGCGTCTGGGCGTATGGAGTTCAACGAGAGTTCAAGCGGATTGGCAGGCTCGTTCGGCCGCTTGAATATCTAAGCGCAAGTCGCTGGCGCCGCAACGGTTCCGCGAAATCCAGGGCGTGGTTCCTTTCGTGACAGGGTGGATATCGCCCGTTCGAGGTCCGTTTCCCTCTCAAGGTTCGGGCGCGTTGTCGCGCCCGTAGCCTCAGCCATCCAACCTGACCTCGGCTGGCGGAGGCGTAGACTTCTGCGATTCGGATGGCCCTCACGTCCGGGACTCGCCTCGGTTCCTGCGAAGCCCTCGCGCCGCTCGTCGCGGGCGGAATGGGAAGGTATTTCGCGGCGTGGTTGTCTGAGCTACGGGGCGTTGAGGGCGCGTCGCAGCCCAGAAAAGTTTGATGACACACCGAGGAAAGGAGGAACCAGTGTCAAGAAGCTCGTGGTTCGGTTATCTCCTGGTTGCATTGCTCCTCGTCGGCTGGGCGCCGGGGACTCCGTCGCAGCCCGGTGCGGATCCTGACGTCACGAAGGCGCAGATCACCGTTCTCTACGATGCCTTCGGCAAGACGTCGGCGATGACCAAGGATTGGGGCTTTGCGGCGCTGATCGAGTACGGCGGCAAGCGAATCCTTTTCGACACGGGCAACAATGCCGAGATCCTCGCGAACAACGTCAAGGCAAAGGGCATCGATCTCACCAAGCTCGATTTCGTAGTCGTCTCCCATCGTCATGGCGACCATACGAGTGGCTTGAATCATGTGTTGAGCGTAAACCCGCGTGTGCAGATCTATGCGCCGAAGGAAAACTTCGGCGTCTTTGGCGCATCCCTTCCTGGGACCTTCTTCCGGCGCAACGACTCTCTTCCTGCAGAGATGCGCTACTTCGACGGCAAACCGCCTGAGACGTTGCGTTTTGGCACCCCGTGGCCGAACGGTAACTTTACCTGGGTGGCCAAGACGATGGAGGCGGCGCCCGGCTTTTACCTTATTCTGCTGAAGGGATCGTGGGGCGTCGATCTGGACGTCATGGAAGTCTCGCTGGCGATCGACACGCCGGACGGCATCGTCCTCGTGGTCGGGTGCAGCCATCCGACGATTGAGAAGGTCGTCGAGGCGACAAAGGCGACAATCAACAAGCCGGTTCACCTCCTCATCGGTGGCACCCACCTGCTTCCGGCGCAGGACGAGGAGATTCAGCGAATCGCCACGGCATTGCGTGATACCTGGAAGGTCGAGTGGATCGCCCCGGTGCACTGCACGGGCGAGCCTGCGTTCGCGATTCTGAAGAAGTCCTTCGGCGATCGTTACATTTATGCCGGCCTTGGCACCATGCTCGCGCTTGGCCCAGCGGTGAAGTCGATCGCCGAGAAAGGTCAGCGGCCGGCGCTGGGCATGGACGGGGATGATCTGGCGAGTTACCGCACACTTCTGGCGCGGGGGGACGACGCGGAACCCGGCCTAATGGCACTCGCGCAGCAAAGAACAGGGGACCGGACTACAGGACGCTAGGCCGCGGGGCGAGTTCAAAACGAGTAATCCCCAAAACCGGTTCTCGACCTTCGGCTTAGGAGCCTTCCTTTATTCTTACGTCCGTCGCTGTCCTCGGTCGTCGTAGGAAGTCATCGTGAGCGAAACCGCGTTCTCGGGTTGCCCACCGCACTCTAACCCGCCGTTAGACGACAACTCGAAACGGCGCAGAGCCGCCGGAGGCAGGGGAGGAGTGTGCATGTGGTGGCTTCAGGTCATGTCGGGCGCCGTTGCTGCGCTGGGTGTCGTATCGACCCAGGAGGCGTCGCGCACTGGTCTGCTGGTGCGTCGGTACCGCGACGGCGAGAGGACGGCATACCACATGACCGCGTCCAACAAGGACCTGCATCGGAATCTCGAATACGAAGCGGATGCAGTCTGCACAGTGAAGAGGAACGCGGACGGAGTGTTCGCGGAGGAGTTCGAATGGACACGGCTCGTCGTGAACAGGAATCCGGTTCCGCTTCCGACGCGAGAGGAGGCAATCCACCAGGTTCTCTCTCGGGATCCTGCATTTCGGCTTAGGATTCCCGACCTCTCGAAGGTTCCCCCGTCACTGATCGGACCGATCACGGATCTTCTCACCTTCTACGCGGACCTTCAGCTCGCGGCGCGCGACGGAAAGCTCCGCACGCCGGGTGACCACTTCTACTTCAAGCACGGGTCACCCTCGTCGTGGGCCGACGGCGCGATCGTTTGTGTCGGGGAGGACTCGATCGACTTCGACGTGTCGCTCTCCGACGTGAACGAGAAGACCAGAACGGCGACAACGGTGGTCAAGCACGTCCCGCCCCAGAAGTCGCAGATCCGGAAGGTGTCCGACTGGACGTCGGTGCCGGTGGTAGCCGGCGTCGAAAACAACTGGATTCAGGTCGTGAAGACCAGTGCGGACAGCTATCTCGGACAGGTTGGAAAGGAGACGTTCGACGTCAATCTCACGACCAATCTGGACGACGGCCGTCTGGCTTCTGCGACGCTCGACAACGTCGTCGACGTCCTCGAGCGGCCATCCAAGAAGCCGGACCTGTCCCTCCCGGGACCGGAGTCGCGCTATCGAATCGTCAGGAGAATAGAGATCAAGGAATTTTCGCGGCGCGACAGCTCCAACTGAGTAAGACTCGGCCGACGACGCCAGCCACGCCCCTCCAGACCGGGTCGCGTACTCGGCTGAAGTCGCGTAGAATCTTGTGTTCAAAGGAGGATCGATGCGACCTGTTCGACCCGGTCGGCGGGCTCTCGGTCTGTCTCTGATTGCCGCGACTGCGCTTTTTGGCGGCGGAGTCGGCGCGATTCTGGGTGCCTGCGGGCCCTTCACCGATGTGGCGGCGGACGCGTTTTGTCCGTTCGTGCTGGAAATCTTTTACCTCGGGATCACGACCGGGACGACGGCGACGACCTACGACCCGACCTCCAACGTCAGCCGGCTCCAGATGGCGGCGTTTCTCTCCCGCACGGTCGACGGAGTCTTGAAGCGCGGGAGCCGCCGCGCGGCGCTCGACCAGTTCTGGAGCAGCCAGAACGCAACCGTCCTCGGGCTGACGACCGTCGGAGGCGGTGCGGCCAACGTTCGCTCCGACGGCGCCGATGTCTGGGTCGTCAACAGCGGCGTCAACGGCACGGTTTCGCGAGTGCGCGGCAGCGACGGGAAGCTGTTGGAGACCTGGACCGGAGCCGGGAACGCT
>DATFQY010000199.1:0-2519 GCA_035263845.1 Thermoanaerobaculia bacterium
CACGCTGTCGTCCGTCCAGACCGAGTACTACCGGCCCGTTCCGGGGCGGCCGGAGATCTTTCTGCCGCTGGAGATCCGGGGGCAGGACGTGTTCTCGACCGCCGGGCGCACGACCGCGATCGAGCGGGTCGTCGAAGTGAAGACGATCGTCGTCGATCCCCCCGACTTCCCCGCCCGCCGGGCGGAAGCCTACGGGTCTGCGTCGCAGATGATTCGCCATACCGAGCGCGGAATGCGTTACCTCGTGCCGGACCCGGCGAATCCCGGGGAGCGAGTCGTCGAGGAGAAGACCTCCAAGAAGAGCACCTTCGGCCTGGCCGGGGCCTTTTACGACAAGTCCCTCGACTATCCCCTGCCGCTCGCCGGGCTCCAGCATTTCAACTTCGATCTGTGGGGAAAGGGAAAGCAGCTCTCCGTCTTTTTCGCCGGCGTGCTGATGTCGGCCAACTACACAGACCCTTCGCTCGCCGGAACTCGATTCGATCTGGGCGCCGACGTGTTCGGCGTCGCGGTCCCGTTCGGAAGCGCCTCCTACAGAAACGGGGTCGAGGTTCCGTCGGAGAAGATCAAGCATCTTCCCGCCCTCTTCCGGGTCAACGTCGGGCATCCGCTGGGGCCCTATCTCAAGGCGAGCCTCGCGCTCTTCACGAAGTGGGACAACTACCAGCGTGACAAGGACACCGGGCCCGATTTCGTGACTCCCGTGGACACGTTCACCGACGCCATCGAGCTGAGCCTGGTCGCCAACTTCTCCGGCTTCAACGCCGCCGTGACGGGGTCCGCCGCCCGCCGCCGCAAGTGGGAATTCTGGGGAGATCCCGCGACCTCGGAGTTCGACCCGGATCAGCAGAACTACCAGAAATACTCGATCTCGATTTCCAAGGACCAATATTTTTCGGGCTTCCGGAAGCTCCACCTCGCCGTTGCGTATCTGGGCGGCCACGATCTCGACCGCTTCTCGAAGTACGAGTTCGGAAACTTCTCCGGCAACCCGATCCGCGGTTACCAATCGGGAAGCCTGCGGACGCAGAGCGCGTTCGTCGCCAACATCTCCTACGGATTGAACATCGAGAACATCATCCGCTTCGAAGGCTTCTACGACCAGGCGGTCATCAACGACAAGCGCTCCGGGTTCAACAACGATTATTTCTCGGGCGCGGGCGTGTTCGCCGCGGTCAACGGCCCCTGGTCCAACACCCTCCTGCGCGCTGAAGTCGCCACCCCCGTCGTCTCCCACGGCATCCACGGCGTCGTCATCAACGTCATCCTCCTCAAATTCTTCAAATAGGACCGACGCATGTTCCGCGTGTCCGTCCTCGCCGCTGCCCTGCTTGCCGCTGTCGCAGCCTCGCCTGGCGGGCGCGGACCGGTGACCGACCACTTCGACGGAAAGCGCTTCCACAATCTCGAGCCGCTGACGATAGGCCCCGCCGACTGGATCCGGTTCTCGCTGACCAAGCACCGCGGCCCCTGGCGCGACTTCACGGACACGCCGCCCGGTCCCCCGCCGCCTCGCCGTATCGGCCAGGGCGGCCTGCGGGTGACCCTCGTCAACCACTCGACGGTTCTGATCCAGATGGACGGGCTCAATATCCTGACGGACCCGACGTGGTCACCGCGGTCGGCGCCCCTGGGCCCTCACCGCCGCCGCCCTCCCGGCGTCTGTTTCGAGGACCTGCCGCCGATCGACGCGGTCCTCGTCAGCCACAACCACCACGACCACATGGACCTGCCCACCCTCCGCCGGCTTTCGGCCATGGGCGCCTCCGCCGTCTGCGCCGGCCTCGGCAACTCAGCCTTCCTCGCGGAGCAGGGCGTCCCCGGCGTCGTCGATCTCGACTGGTGGCAGCCCGTCGCCCTCGCGCCGGGAATCACCGTCACCGCCGTGCCCGCGCGCCACATGTCGGGGCGAGGGCTCTTCGACCACGACCGCACACTCTGGTGCGGATTCGTGGTGGAGGGGCTCTCCGGTTCCGTCTACTTCGCCGGGGACACGGGCTGGGGTTCTCACTTCGCGGCGATCGGGAAGCGCTTTCCCGGCCTGAGTCTCGCTCTGCTTCCCATCGGAGGCTTCAAGCCGACCTGGTACATGCGCGAGCAGCACCTGGGACCCGAAGACGCCCTCCAGGCCCAGAGGGACCTCGGCGCGTGGACGATGGTGCCGATGCACTTCGGAACGTTTCCCAACGGCGAGGAGGGCGAGACCGAGGCTGTGGATTTGCTGCGCACGCTCCTCGCGGCCGCACCCGATCTGGCCGGCCGCGTGGCGATCCTCGACAACGGCCAATCGCTCGACGTGCCCTTTCACCATCGTCCGTAGGCGAACCAGAAACAGCCGCTGTCGGACCGCCTCTCGCCGCTGCCGGGTCTCCCAAGCGAGATGTGCGCCCGGGAATCAATCCCACCCGAAGCACTTGCCACCAGGACGCCGAGGCCTATCGCGAGAGTCCCGAAAACGGCGGTAGACGGCGAGCGCCGCCCTTTTCATTTCGAAACCTCTATTTCTTCCGGGGTAGGCG
>DATFQY010000200.1:0-6149 GCA_035263845.1 Thermoanaerobaculia bacterium
CCCCGTTGGCGCTGGGCGCCTCCGTGACGTAGACGCGCCCGGCGAAGATGTCGAAGTGGATCGGGCTGGTGAAGCCGACGTAGGTGAGGAGGGCGCCGCTCTTCGGGTCGAACATCTGTACCTCGCCGCCCGAAAGCTGACACAGCCAGAGGTTGCCGTCGTCGTCGAAGGCGATCTGGCTCGTGTTGAGCCGCCCGTTGTTGGGGTCGAAAAAGGTCCAGGACGTCTCCGTCGCGGCCCCGGGCACGTACCGGACGATCCGGTTGTTACCGAAGTCCGCCAGCCACAGGGCGCCGTCGGGTCCCAGGACCATGTCGGCGTAGGCGAAGGTCTGGCTCGAGCGGTAGTCCACGACGGCGAGGGTGTCGAGATCGACGGACTGGAGACGGCCATTGGTCTGCGGGATCCAGAGCTTGTTGTTCTGGTCCACGTAAAAGCCGGCGGGCTTGGACCCGGGAATGTCCCACTCCCGCAGCTGTCCGGTCTCGGTGTCGAGCCGCGCGTAGATTGAGCGGCCGGCGTCGATCAGGCTCTCCCCGTTCTCGATGAAGTAGACGTACTTTCCGTCCACCCTCAGGTCCACCGGGTTGGCTCCCAGGTTGGAGTTGTCCCGGATCTGCCACGTCTTCATGGAGACCCCGTCCGGCTGGAGCTGGACGATCTTGTCGTTGGAGGGGATCAGGAACCAGACCGAGCCGTCCGGCCGGGGGACGAAGCGCACCCCCGTGACGGGCTTGCCGTTCTCGACGAGCATCTTCTCGCCCGAGGGGACGGTCGTGGTGGTCTGGGCCGTGAGGATCGAGGAGGCCGCGAGGCACAGGACGATCGAGATGAGGCTCTTCCGGTTGGACATCGAGCGATCATAACGTCGCGCCGGGCGGAGGCATTTCCAACTTTACAAACGTGTTATTCGTAGTGAAGCCATGTCCAGCGCGCCCTCGATTGCCCCGACTCTCGCCCGCCGCACCGTCGCGGCGGCGCCGGAGCTCGTCGAGCGGCTGCCGGACGGCCGGCTGCGCTGCTACTCCTGCGGCCATCGGTGCCCGATCCCCGAGGGCCGCCAGGGCGTCTGCCGCGTCCGGTACAACGAGGGAGGGGTCCTGAAGGTTCCCTGGGGCTACGTCGGGGCGATCCAGTGCGACCCGATCGAGAAGAAGCCGTTCTTTCACGCGCTTCCGGGCTCCGACGCGCTGTCCTTCGGGATGCTCGGATGCGACCTGCACTGCGCCTACTGCCAGAACTGGTTCACGTCTCAGTCCATCCGCGACCCGGAGGCGGTCGGGAAGCCCCGCGACGTGTCGGCGTCGGGCCTGGCGGACCTCGCGGTCGAGTGCGGCGCGCCGACGGTCGTCTCGACCTACAACGAGCCGCTCATCACCTCGGAGTGGGCCGTGGAGGTCTTCCGCGAGGCGAAGAGCCGCGGCCTCTACACGGCCTACGTCTCAAACGGCAACGGCACGCCGCAGGTGCTCGATTACATCCGGCCCTGGGTGGACTTCTACAAGGTGGACCTGAAGTCCATGGACGACAAGCACTACCGGGAGCTCGGCGGAGTCCTCCAGAACGTCCTCGATTCGATCCAGGGGATCCACGACCGCGGCATCTGGCTTGAAGTCCTGACCCTCGTCATTCCCGGCTTCAATGATTCCGACGCGGAGCTGACGCGGGCGGCGGGGTTCGTGGCGTCCGTTTCGAAGGACATCCCCTGGCACGTGACGGCCTTTCATCCCGACTACAAGATGAACGACCGGGGAGCGACTCCGGCGGAGACACTCCTGCGGGCGGCGCGGATCGGGAAGGCGCAGGGCCTCCGCTACGTCTACGCCGGCAACCTTCCCGGGAGAACCGGCGAGTGGGAGAACACGCGCTGCCCCGAGTGCGGGACGACCGTGATCGAGCGCTACGGCTTCCGGGTCGTCAAGAACCGGCTCGAGGCCGGCGCCTGCCCGCGCTGCTCGACCCCGATCCCGGGCCGCTGGGACGCCCGCGTCGAAGGAACCACCAGGACCAACGGAATCCCGCTTCCCGTCTTCTAGGGACGTTGAGGGTTGAGAGGTCAGGGGCAAGTGCAGCTCCGGTCTCTCTTGCCTCTCAACCCTAAACGCTCAACAAACCTCGTAAACCTCAGCGGTTCCCCCTCGTCCAACGGGCATCGGGTAGGAGGGTTCCCGCATGGCCTCCATCAACTGGACTCGGGACGCGGCGGCGCACCTCTTGAGGCGGGCGGGGTTCGGAGGAACGCCGGCCGAGATCGACGCGCTCTACGCGAAGGGGCTCGAAGGGGCCGTCTCCTCGCTCGTGGACTACGACTCGGTGGACACCTCCGCCTACGAGGCCGCCCTCGCCGCGAAGAACTACAACCTGCTGACGCTGCGGGGAATCACGACCTGGTTCCTCGACCGCATGGCGTTTTCTCCGCGCCCCCTCGAGGAGAAGATGACCTACTTCTGGAACCTCCACTGGACCTCGGGGATCTCCAAGGTCAAGGGCGTCACGCTGATCCTGAACCAGAACAAGACCGAGCGGCAGTACGCGCTGGCGAAGTTCGACGACCTCGTCGTCAAGGTCTCCCAGGACCCGGCGATGCTCGTGTGGCTGGACAACTGGCTCTCGCAGGCCTCCAAGCCCAACGAGAACTACGCGCGCGAGCTGATGGAGCTCTTCACGCTCGGCGTGAACAGCGGCTACACGCAGGGCGACGTCACTCAGGCGGCGCGCGCGCTGACCGGCTGGACGCTGACGCCCAGGAGCTACACGCAGGCGGACAACTACAACGGTGCGACCTTCCAGGACACGCCGGCGATCCACGACAACGGCTCCAAGACCTTCCTCGGCCAGACGGGCAACTGGACCGGCTACGACGCCGTCAACATCATCCTGAACTGGAGCGACTCGAAGGGGACGAAGTCCGGACGGTTCCTCTCAGCGAAGCTCTGGACCTACCTCGCGGGGACCTACCCGGCGGACTTCATCGTGGACCAGCTCGGCGCGGTGTACGACTCCAAGGCCCACTCGGTCCGGGAGCTCGTCCGGGCGATCTTCCTCTCGCCCGAGTTCTACGAGGCCCACACTCGCAAGACCTGGGTCCGAAGCCCCGTCGAGTACGCGGTGGCCTCCGTGAGGATGCTGGAGGGCTCGACGGACTTCGGCAGCGCCTTCAACTCGCTCTCGGGGATGGGACAGGTGATCTTCAACCCCGAGGACGCGAAGGGGTGGGACTGGGGAACGTCCTGGATGAATACCGGGACCCTCTTCGCGCGGGCCTCCCTGTCCAACACGATGGCGACCAACCGAGGGAACAACGGCACGCGCTTCGATCCCAACAAGCTCCTGGCCGGCAAGGACGCCTCGACGGCGGACAAGGTGGTCGACATCCTGGCCGACCGCCTGAACATCGCCGACGTGACCCCGGACGTGCGCGCCGCCTGGATCAACTACATGAACGCGAACGACGACGGCTCGCGCGGGAACTGGACGAACACGGCAGCCAACGTGGACAAGAAGGTGCGCGGGGTCGTCCACCTGATGCTGACGAGCCCCGCGTTTCATCTGGCCTGACGTTCAAAGGAGACCGGCGATGGCGATCTCACGACGCGACTTCCTGCTCCGGAGCGCGGGCTTCGTGTCGGTCTCGGCGATGGTTCCGCGCTGGGCCGTCGCGGGGACGAAGGTGTTCGAGGAATCCGTCGGCGCGGAGGCGGCCGGCCGCACGCTCGTCGTGCTGGAGCTGATGGGTGGAAACGACGGGTTGAATACCGTCATCCCTTACACCGACCCGGCCTATCCCCAGGTCCGCTCCCGGATCGGGATTTCCCAGGCCTCGACGCTTCCCCTGGATTCCCGACTCGGCTTGAACCCCGTGATGACCGGGATCAAGTCCCTCTGGGACAAGAACCGCGTCGCGCTGATCGAAAACGTCGGGTATCCCAACTCGAGCCTCTCCCACTTCACCTCGCGCGACATCTGGCACACGGCGGACCCCGCCCTGGCGCAGAGGCGCGGGTGGCTCGGACGCTGGGCGGACGCGGCGATCGGCAACAGCGACAACCCGCTTTCCTGCGCCGCGATCTCGCAGACTTTGCCGCGGACTCTGCTCGCCGACAGCGTCAGCGTTCCCTCGTTCGTCAACCTCGCCAGCTACACGTACACGACGGACGGCACCTACCCGGGCGACCGCAACAACCAGTTGAACACGTTCCTCCTCGAGAGCTCCGACGAGTACGAGATCGAGAACACGATGTCGGAGGTGACCGCGTTGGGAACGGCGGCGATGTCCTCCTCGACGATCCTCCAGAGCGTCAGCAACGGCTACGTCGCGGGCGGGCAGTACCCCGCGGGGACCCTCGGCGCCGGCCTGCTGTTGATCGCGCAGATCATCAACGCCAACGTCGGGGCGCGCATCCTCTACGTCACCTTCGGCGGGTTCGACAACCACGCCAACGAGGACAACGACCACGACGGCCTGCTCCAAAACGTCTCCGACGGCGTCAAGGCGTTCTTCGACGACCTCGACGCGCACGGAAAAGCCCATGACGTGCTTCTGATGATGTGGTCGGAGTTCGGGCGTCGCGTCCAGGACAATGCGTCGAGGGGGACCGACCACGGCACCTCGGCCCCGCACTTCGTCGTGGGCGACGCGGTCAAGCCGGGAATCTACGGCGGGCCGCCGAACCTGACCAGCCTCGACTCCAACGGAAACCTGAAGATCGAGAACGACTTCCGTTCCTACTACGGAACGATCCTCTCCGACTGGCTGAAGGCCGACGCCAACGCGATCCTGGGCTCCTGGCCGAACCTCGGCTTCGTCAACAAGGGGTACGTCTAAGGTCGAGGCCCGTCCTCACCGTGCCGTAGGGGAGGCCCTTGGGCCTCCCGCCACCGACGTGTGAAACCGGCTGTGCCCCCTCGACCGCTGACATGGCGGGAGGGGCAAGCCCCTCCCCTACGATACGGCCCGACTTCTGACGCGGGCCGGGAGTATGCTTTTCACCAGTCGGGGAACGCGTGTGACGCCCACATTCCCAAGAGAGGTGAATCCATGAGCATCACCTGGGACCGCGAGGCGGCCGCCCATCTGGCCAGACGCGCGGGCGTCGGTGCGACGCCGGCGGAGCTGGATTCCTGGGTGCAGGCGGGGTTGGACGCGACGGTGGATCGGCTCGTCAACTACGGCGCGGTGGACAACTCCGTGCTCGAGAGCGACCTGCAGACGCTGACGACCTCCGTCGTTCCTCCCGCGACCGCGCCCCTCTACGACCTCTCGAGAATCGACGGCGTGCGCCGCTGGTTCCTCCACCGCCTGGTCTTCACGAAGCGCCCGCTCGAAGAAAAGATGACCTACCTGTGGAACCTCTGGTGGACCTCGGGCATCACGAAGGTCCTCGGCGTCACCCTGATGCTCAACCAGAACAAGACGATGCGCCAGTACGCGCTTGGCAAGTTCGACGACATCGTGGTCGCGATCTCGCAGGACCCGGCGATGCTGATCTGGCTGGACAACGCGCTCTCGAAGGCCGGCCGGCCAAACGAGAACTACGCCCGCGAGCTGATGGAGCTCTTCACGCTCGGAGTGGACAATTACTCGCAGGCGGACGTGACGGAGGTCGCGCGGGCGCTGTGCGGCTGGACCGTCCAGGGCTACACCTCCGCCGACAACTACAACGGCGCGAAGTTCTTCGACAACACCGCGCAGCACGACAACGGGACCAAGACCATCCTCGGCCAGACCGGCAACTGGAACGGCCGAGACGCAATTCGCATCATCCTGGAGTACTCCGACAACCGCGGGAGCGTCTCGGGGCGCTTCGTCGCGAACAAGCTCTGGACCTTCTTCGCGTACCACGACCCGCCCGACTGGATCGTGGACGAGCTGGCCGGCGTCTACGTCTCCTCGGGCCGGTCGATCCAGGCGGTGGTCGAGCACATCTTCCGGATGGAGGAGTTCTACGCGGCGCACGCGCGCAAGGTCCTCGTCCGCAGCCCGGTCGAGTACGTCGCCGCGTCGTTGAGGCAGCTCGAGGCGAAGACCGATATGAGCGTCCCCGTCGCCGACCTGATTTCCATGGGCCAGGCCTTCTTCGACCCGGCCGACGCCAAGGGACCCGAGGGCGACCTGGAGTGGATCAACACGGGAACGGTCTTCGCCCGCG
>DATFQY010000201.1:0-34998 GCA_035263845.1 Thermoanaerobaculia bacterium
GCGATCCGGTTCTCTTTCCGTTGGTGCCCCTCGCCTTCGCCCTCCACCACGCGACGTACTTCGCCGCGCTGCTGGCGGGCATGGCCAGCGGCGCCGTCGGCCTGCTGCGTGAGCCCCGGTCCGGCCCGGCGCCCACTCGGAGCCGGTCGTGAGGAGCCTCGACCTCGCGGCCCACTGGCTGCGTGGGCGCGAGACCCTTCCTCGCTACCTCATCCTCGGGATGACGAACCTCTGCAACTCCAAATGCGTGACTTGTTTCTACTGGGACCACCTGAACGTCAACCGACACCTCGAGATGAGCGTCGAGGAGTACGACCGCGCACTCGCCGACCTTCCGTCGCTCTACTCGATCGTTCTGACCGGCGGCGAGCCCACGCTCAACCGCGACCTGCCGGCGGTCACCCGGATCCTCTACCACCGGCACGACGCCTCCAACGTCACGATGCCGACCAACGCCCTCATCCCTGAGCAGACGGAAGCGACGGTCGCTCTGGCTCTGGAGTCGCGCAAGGACGAGCGCCAGACCTTCACCGTCGGTCTCTCGATGGATCACCTCGGCGAGAGGCACGACCAGATCCGGGGCGCGCCCGGGAACTTCGCCCGGCTCGTCGAGACCTACGGGCGGCTGGCTGCCCTGAAGAAGCGGATGCGCGGGCTGACGCTGAACGTCCAGACGGTGCTGGCGTCCTTCAACCGGGAGGATCTGCCGGAGATCACGGGATGGGTTGCGGCGAACATGCCGGAGATCGATTTCCACTCGTTCGAAATGCTGCGTCCTCCGTTTCCGGACCCTTCGATCCGGCCGCTGACGCCCGAGGAATACGCCTCGGCCCTTTCGCTGCTTCGGCCGTACTGGGATCGGTTCGACCGGTATCGCCCGATCCTGAAGCGCCTCAAGGTTGCCGCGCGAGAGGCGGAGCTAGAGACTCTGGCGCGGGAGCGGATGGTGTATCCCTGCTACGCCGGCACGATCTCCGGCGTTCTGAATCCGGAGGGCACGGTCTCGCTCTGCGAGGTCCAGTGGGAGATCGGAAACATCCGCGACTTCGGGTACTCCTTTTCGAAGGCGTGGTTTTCCGAGAAGGCGCGGGAAATGAGGGCGCGGATTGCGGCGCGTGAGTGCTGGTGCACGCACTCGTGCTTCATGACGTCGTCGCTGCCGTTTTCGGTGAAGGGTGTCGCCCACCTCGCCAAGAGCGCGATGCTGCCGACCAGGCAACCCTTGTCATCCTGAGGAGCGATGCGACGAAGGATCCGCTCACGCTCAAGGGGCCGCCGGAGTAGATCCTTCGCTTCGCTCAGGATGACAAGGGAGTCATCCTCATGACAAGGGAGTCATCCCTCCTTACGACGTTCCGACCTGGATCTTGTCCTCCACTCGCTGGACGCCGTCCGTCCCTCGCGCAATCTGGACGACCTGGTCCTTCTCCTGCGGCGTCTTCACGACGCCCGTGAGCGTCACGACTCCGCCTTCGGTCTGGACGTTGATCGGCTCCTGGGCCGTTTCCGGCTGAGCCTGCAGGTTGCGCTTGACGGCTTGCGTGATCGCGCTGTCATCGGGAGCGGCATTCGTACCCGCCGCCGCCTTCGGCATCGCGGCGACCGCCGTCGAGACCGACAGGTTGTCCACAACGTCCATGACACCGTCAACCCCGCGGGCGAGCGCGACGGCCTTCTCCTTGGATTCCGTGCTGTCAACGGGCCCGGAGAGCGTGACGACCTTGTTCTTCGTGTCCACCTGGATCTGGGAGGAATTGAGCGTCCGTTCCGTGGTGAGCCTCGATTTCACTTTGGTGGTGATCCCCAGGTCCGTCGCTCCGCAGGCGACCGTAAAAAGCGCCGCGAAGCCCAGGACGCCGAGGATCCCAAGAGACACTTTCCGCATCTTCGAACCTCCTTTTCCGAATTCGGCGCGCAACCCCCTCAGGCACGCGCGCCCCAAAATGACCTCAATACGAGGTTTTTGCAGCATCCATGCCGATTCGGGGCGCGCGTCCTGCGAAGGTGACTATCCGGTCTGGACTGTCAGGTTGTCCTGAACGTCGCGCACGCCGGGCGTCTGACGCGCGATCTGGACCGCGGTGGCTTTCTCTTTCTGGTTCTTGACCGAGCCCGTGAGCGAGACGACGCCATCCTTCGTATCCACGCTGATGTTCAGACCGCCAACGGTCGAATCGGCGAGAAGGTTCGACTTGACCTCAGCCGTGATGGCCGCGTCGCCTGCCGGCAGGGGGGCGTTCGGCGCGTTCTCCGCCGTCTGGCCGGTACTCGAGCCCGCCGGCGGGTTGGTGGCGTTCTGGGAGGCCTGCGGAGCAGGCAAGGTCAGATTGTCCACGACGTCGCGAACTCCCGTGGTGCCCCGCGCGATCTCGACCGCTTTGGCTTTGGCTTGATCGCTGTCCACGTTGCCGGACAGCGTGACGATCTTGTCTTTCGTGTCCACGTTGATCTGCGACGCCTTCACCGTGCTGTCCGCGGCGAGCTTCGCCTTGACCATGGTCGTGGTGCCGGCGTCCGTCTGGGCGCACGCCAGCGCGAATGCCAAAGCCGCGGCGGCCGCGACGGCGGCTAGAACTTTCGAAATCTTTCCGGACATGGGAAACCTCCTGGGCAGAGCCCTAAAGGTCCCTACGACTGCATCCTCCGTGCCGGAATCGCGCGCCGGCCTGCTAGGATGCGGATCGATGGCAAAGGAAAAAACGCCGGATCCGACCGTCCCGGAGGCGACGAGGAAGGGCCGCGAGCGCTGGGAAAAGGCGGCGGCCGACAACTTCCGCTCCAGGCCGCCTCGAACCAACGACTTCACGACCGTCTCGGGGGCGCCCGTCGATCCTCTGGCCGGTCCCGACACCCTCGCCGGGTTCGATCCCGAGCGGGACCTCGGCTGGCCCGGCGAATATCCCTTCACCCGCGGCGTGCAGCCGACGATGTACCGCGGAAAGCTCTGGACGATGCGGCAGTTCGCGGGTTACGGCACCGCGCGCCAGACCAACGAGCGCTTCCACTACCTCCTCTCGCACGGGCAGACGGGCCTTTCGACCGCGTTCCACTTGCCCACGCTCTACGGCTACGACTCCGACCATGAGATGTCCCGCGGCGAAGTGGGAAAGTGCGGTGTCGCGATCGACTCGCTCGCCGACATGGAGGTCCTCTTCGACGGGATCGACCTGGGCGCCGTGACGACCTCGATGACGATCAACTCGACGGCGCCGATCGCGCTGGCGATGTACCTCGCGGTCGCCGAGAAGCACGGCACGCCGTGGTCGAAGGTCGGCGGCACGCTCCAGAACGACATTCTCAAGGAGTACATCGCCCAGAAGGAGTACATCTTCCCGCCCCGCCCCTCGATGCGGCTGGTGACCGACCAGTTTTCCTTCTGCGCGAAGCACGTGCCGAAGTGGAACACCATCTCGATCTCCGGCTACCACATTCGAGAGGCCGGCTCGACCGCGCTGCAGGAACTGGCCTTCACGCTGCGGGACGGTGTCGAGTACGTCCAGTACGGGATCGAGGCGGGCCTCGCCGTGGACGACTTCGCTCCGCGGCTCTCCTTCTTCTTCAACTCGCACATCGATTTCTTCGAGGAGATCGCCAAGTTCCGGGCTGCCCGCCGGGTCTGGGCGAAGACGATGCGGGAGCGCTTCGGCGCGAAGGACCCGCGCTCCTGGATGTGCCGATTCCACACGCAGACGGCCGGCTGCTCGCTGACGGCGCAGCAGCCCTACAACAACGTCGTGCGGACCGCCTTGCAGGCGCTGGCCGGCGTTCTCGGCGGGACCAACTCGCTCCACACGAACTCGCTCGACGAGACGCTGGCGCTGCCGACGGACTTCGCCGTGAAGCTCGCCCTGCGGACCCAGCAGGTCATCGCGCACGAGTCCGGCGTCGCGAACACGATCGACCCGCTCGGCGGCTCCTACTTCGTCGAGGACCTGACGACGAAGATGGAGCGGGGCTGCTTCGACTACTTCCGCCGCATCGACGCTCTCGGGGGAATGGTCGAGGCGATCGAGGCCGGCTTCCCGCAGCGCGAGATCATGGATGCCGCCTACGCCTACCAGCGCGCGCTCGACTCGAAGGAGAAGATCGTCGTCGGCGTCAACGACTTCGTCGAAGAGAACGAGGAGCCGATCGAGACGCTTTACATCGACGAGTCGGTCGAGGAGGGGCAGAAGGCCGCCGTCCGGGAGCTTCGCCGGAAGCGCGACGGCAAGGCCGTGACGTCGGCGCTCCAGGCACTTCGCCAGGCCTGCGCGGACGGAAAGAACGTGATGCCGCCCCTGATCGACGCGGTCAAGACCTACGCCACGGTCGGCGAGATCTCGGACGTCATGCGCGAAGTCTTCGCGACCTACGAAGAGCCAGCGGTTTACTGAATCTCCCTTGCCCACGGGAGAGGGCCGAGGTGAGCGATTGAGCTGCGTTGCAGATTTTCAGCAACGCGGCTCATTCACCAAGATTCCTCCGCGCTTCGCGTGCTCGGAATGACAAGCTGGAGGCGGTGTCTAGCTTGACCGTCCCGCCGTTGAGCGGCTATCCTGCTCACCCCCGCGAAAGTGGCGGAACTGGTAGACGCGCAGGTTTCAGGAACCTGTGGGTAACACCGTGAGGGTTCGAGTCCCTCCTTTCGCACCAACCTCCTAGCAATGTCCTGCAAGGACTCCTGCAAATTCCGAGAAAACTCGGGGATCAGGCGCCCCTCTTTGCAGGTCATTTTGCCGACCTGAGCCAGCCGGACGCGCACAATTCGCGCACATCGGATGGAATCGCCTGAATGACGGGATGATCGCCTGCATCTGCGGTCTGACCGAGTCTTGCTGCGAAGTGCTAGAGATGTCACTCGTTCCGTCCCACGGAACATGAATTAGACGTCTGCACTTGGCGGCCCTGCCTTGTACACCTCCCCCATCCCGCCCGCACCCAGCGGCGCGAGGATCTCGTAGGGCCCCAGCCGGGAGCCGGCGACGAGAGTTCACCGGAGCCCCTGGGCGAGGAACAGGTCGTCGAGGTCGCGACGGTAGGAATAGACGTATGACTTTCCATCGAAGGAGATCAGGATGGGGCCGATCGTCAGGATGCCGGCCGGATCCGGCGGGTCGATTTGCTTCCAGAGCTCGCGCTTGCCGGTTTCGACGTCAACGACGTACACGCGCGTCGGAAGCTCAGACTGCCGCCAGACGTAGAGCGCCCGGCCATCGGCCGTCCACTGGATCGGCAGATCGTCGGGCGAGAGGCCGGCGACCGGCTGCGGCTCTCTTGGATCGACGAAATAAATTGCCACCTTGCGGTCCGGGCCCAATGCCGCGATGCGCTTGCCATCGGGGGAGAGGGCCTTCCAGAAGAAGCTGACGCCCTCGGGTGAGATCGCGCGCGGCTTTTCGCCTAATTCCTGAATCCAGAGCCGTTGACCGTGGCCGAACTCGTTCCCGACCGCCAGAACTCGGCGGCCGTCGGGAAACCAGTTCGCCCATTGATACTGGATCGAGCTCTCGACAAGCGGCCGAGCCTCGCCAGGACCCGTTGGTAGCAGCATGAGCCGATTGGGCGCCGATACGCCCAAGACGAGGGCCCACTTCCCGTCGGGCGAGAGGCTGGTGCCGGAACCGCGACCGAGCAGCACGGCGTCGGAGCCGTTCGTCTTTCGAAGGTAGACCAAGTAGTCGGGAACGGCGGCCGTCTGCTCGTCGAAGAGAAGGAAGCTTCCGTCCATCGACAGATCGGTAGGAAAGGACCAGTCGAGCCAGGACAGACTGCGCTCGCGGGTGTCCGCTGGCGCCAGGCCGACGATCTCACGGCGCAGCGAGCTTCGAGCGAAGAGAACGCGTCCGTCTCGAGAAATGTCCTCAAGCCGAGACCCTCCGGGCGCTCGCATCACGAGCCGCTCGCGCCCTCCCGGCGTGAGGCGGTACAAATCGATGCTGCTCTGAGTCGTACCGGTGCAGCGGCTCGACCAGAGGTCGCCGTCCAGCGACCACGAGGCCCGCAGGCCGCAGGACGAGTATGCCCCGGAGATCGGTTTGCTCCGGCCCGCCGCGTCCAGGATCAGTAGTCGCCCGGCGCTGTCCCCGCGCCGCAGGTGCTCCACCACTGCGATGCGCCGGCCGTCCGGAGCCATGCGTACATTGCTGAGCCAGCCGGCCGTCTCGTAGACGCGCTTTCCGATCGGGTACTCCAATACGCGCCGGTCTCCCAGCTGTCTTGCGACGACAAGGTTCGAGCCGTCGGGCGACCAATCGGCATCCTGGATCTCCTCCAGAACTTCGCGGGGTGCGCCTCCGGCTATGGGCACGCGTGCCAGCGTCCCACGAGCCTCCCAGCCGAGCACGTAGCGCCAGCCGAGCGAGAACGCGAGCTCGCCCGCGGGGGAGACCGCGAGAACGTCGCCCCGGGGCAGGCCCATCGAACGAGACTCGGGGCTGCCGATGCGAGCCGAGAAGATCTCGGGGGGGCGACCTTCCCAGGCGGCGGCGTAGAGGACCGTCTGCCCGTCCGGCGCAAAGCGAGCGGACAGAACGGTGCCGCGGCGAAAGGTCAGGCGCTGAAACTGCGGCGCCGTACCGCCCCTGCCCTTGCCGAGCAGAAACCCGACCGCCAGCGCCGCGAGAGCGATCGCCGCGACCCCGGGTAGCAACATCCGGCGGCGCGGCCGCGACGGTACGGCGACGGCCTCCGCCGAGAGCGAGGTCTCCGAAAGGTGATCGCGAAGACTGCGCAGGTCGCGCGCCAGATCGCGCGTTGAGGCGTAGCGATCGTCGGGTTCTTTGGCGAGACAGCGCTCCAGGATCCAACGCAGCGGCGCCGGCACTTTGGGATTGAGCGGAGCGATCGGCTCCGGCTCCTCGCGAATGATCGCGGTCAGCGTTTCGGCGGCCGAGTCGCGGCGGAAGGCGCGCTTGCCCGTCGCCATCTCGTACATGACGGACCCGAAGGAGAACTGGTCGGATCGGTAGTCGAGCGGCCGCCCGCTCGCCTGCTCCGGCGACATGTAGCCGACGGTCCCGAGGACGGTCCCCGGATGGGTCTCCTGGATGACGGCGGTCGGCAGGGCCGACCCCCCCTCCGCGGGCAGGGGCGCAAGCTTGGCCAGACCGAAGTCGAGGATCTTGACGAAGCCGTCTTTCGAGACCATCACGTTCTCGGGCTTCAAGTCCCGATGGACGATGCCAGCCGCATGGGCGCGCGCCAGTCCGTCGGCGATCTGCGTCGAAAGATCGAGCGTCCTGCGATTCGGGAGATGCTCCCCGTTCGCGAGGATCTCCCGCAACGTCACGCCGTCCACGAACTCCATCGCGATATACAGATTCCCGTCCTGTCTGCCGATGTCGTGAATCGTGATGATGTTGGGGTGGTTCAGGGCCGAAGCCGACTGCGCCTCGTACTCGAAGCGCCGGACGCGGTCCGGGTCGGATGCCAGCTCCCGCCGCAGCGTCTTGATCACGACGTCCCGATGGAGCTTCGTGTCCCGAGCCCGGTACACCTCACCCATCCCGCCCGCGCCGAGCGGCGCGAGGATCTCGTAGGGACCCAGCCGGGAGCCGGGAGTCAGGGCCATCCGACTACTGAAAGTCTACGCCTCGTGTCAGCCGAGGCCAGGGCAGATGGCTCCGACTACGGGTGCGAAATGTGTCCGAATGCGGAGCCAAGAAATCGGCAAGAAACAAGCAAAATGGCTCGGAAGGCTGGGCAAGCGAAATCTGCGAAAGCCCAGGAAAACGCAAAGGTTAGCTTTTGTTCGATTGGATTTCGGGAGGATTTGCTTGGTCGGGACGCCGGGATTCGAACCCGGCGTCTGGCCTCCGTATCGGGCCCGATCAGGAGTTTTTCGGAGAGTCTCTCTGTGCCCACTCTGTGCCCAAACCGGTGGAACCTGACGGGTCTCGGCAGCCACCCCTCCGATCTAATTGCCTGGAAGGAATGTAGTGAGGAGCCGGAGGTGACCGTGGGTAACGGTTAGGAAAGGACTCATAACCCAAAGGTCGAAGGTTCAAATCCCTCCCCCCGCAACCAATCAAATCAAGGGGTTAGGCGATTCAGCCTAAACCCCTTTTTCCAAACTTATCCCAAACTTACCCCATTCCGATTTCTAATGGTCGCCTGAATCAACTCGAACGCACTCTCGTCGCCGGGGCGCATGGCCGCTTCCTCCTCCTGTCATCGTGTTGCGAGACCTGACCAGGATGCTATCCCGTGGCGACTCGCGCCAGAACCTCAGACCGGGTCAAGCGTCCCCGGTACAAGAGGAGCACCAATGAGGCGAGTGTTCGTCGCAGGTCTCGCCGTGTTCTCACTTGCCGTGGTCGCCTCGGGCGCCTCGCCCGCCGACCGGGTTCCAGCCGAACCGGCGGCGCACCCGGCGTGGATCGGCGAGCTGCGCATCGGTGCGCGGACGATGCTTACCGAGCTGCGGTTTACTAGTGATCAACGGACACTGCGCGGCGCCGTCGCCTATCCGGAGAGAGGCGAGGAAGACGTGCCCATGTCGGACATCTCCTCGACTCCCGGCCGTGTCCGTTTCACCTGGCGCGACGGGACGGGGCAGTTAGCCTTCGACGGAAGAATGTCTCACGGTCTCCTGTCGGGCCGCGTCCGGTCGGTCAACGAGTCGGGAATCTTGCGACTGGCGCCGATCGTCCACCTGGACCGCGCCGCGGAGGAGCGTTTCACCGGCTATTACGAGATGAGCCCTGGCCACCTTCTCTCGATCACTTCCTTTCCCTTCGGCCCCGTGTCGCTCGATTACAGGTCGGGCCAGGTCCGCGCGCTGTACGCCTCGTCGCCGACACAGCTCTTTGCGGGCCCCGCTTTTCAGGCGCCTGTGCCCGTCGTGGTCCGGGCCGACCTCTCGAGGGATGCGAAGACCGGCGCGCCGGCGCTGCGCTGGGAGGATTCGACCGTCGGCCACGCTACCGTCGGCCTCAAACTGGACCTGCCGAGGGAGGAAGTGAGGTTCTCCAACGGCGACGTCGCGCTCGCCGGCACGCTGGTCCTGCCGCGAGGCAAGGGCCCGCACCCGGCCATCGTGAGGATTCATGGAGCCGGCGGGCAAACGAGAAGGAACACCGTAGATGGGTTCTTTGCCTACCACGGCGTGGCGTATCTGTCCTTCGACAAGCGTGGCACCGGGAAATCCACGGGGGACTGGCGAGAGGTCGGCTTGCGAGACCTGGCCGACGATGTGCTCGCGGCCGTGGCCTTTCTGCGCCGCCGGAGCGACATCGACGGATCTCGCATCGGCATCGAGGCTGGCAGCGAGGGAGGGTGGATCGCGCCCCTCGTGGCGACCCGCGATCCGGACATTGCATTCATCATCCTCAAGTCCTGCCCGGTCCTCGACTACATCCCGGAAGTGCTCAACGAGGTGGAGGAGAACGCGAAAGTTCGCGGCTTGAACCCGGAGAGCATCGCAGCCGCTCTCGCGTTCAAGCAAAGGACGCTGACCATGCTGCAAGAGGGCGCGGCGCTCCACGACGAGTCGTGGGAGGAGTTCAGGAGATTCGTTCAGAGCCACCAGGCCGAGAGCTGGTTTCCGGTTGTCCGGGAGTCCCTTGACCGGAATACCTTCGAGCACAAGAAGACCTATTTGATGTCGCAGATCATGACCCGGCAGTTGTGGGGACGCATCACGATGCCGGTCCTCGCTCTGTACGGAGGCCACGACACGAATGTGCCAGCGGCCAAGAACGTCGAAGCGTTGAAGGCCGAGCTAACGAGAGCTCACAACCCGGATTGCACGATCACGGTCTTCCCGACGGCAGATCACGACGGATTCGAGACGAAGCACGCCCGGCTCACGGCGACGGAAATGCGCTACCTCGACCGCCTGATCCCCGGCGTCTTCGACGCAGAGCTGGACTGGGTGTTGAAGCGCATCGCAGCCCAGTGAACCAGGAGTCCTTTCCTGTGGGCGGTTTGCTACGACTCGCGCCCTGCCGGCTGAAAGGAAAAGGGGTCATCCTGAAAATCTGTATTGTTCTGGAAGCTCCGCCGCAGATCCGAAAGCCGGGCAAATAATACAGGAATTCAGGACTGACGCCGCAACCAATAGAATCAATTCGACACCACCGTCCACACGGCGCTCAACCCCGGCAGCGGGACTAGAAGTTCCGCGGGCGGCCCGGCTCTCCGGTCAGGTAGCCGGTGAATTCCCCGAGAGACCAGATCGCGTTCAAGAAGGCCAGCCACGGAAGGCCGCGCAGGAACCGTCCTCTCCACGGAGGCCGCGCGCGGATCGCGGCGCGGACCGTCAGGAGAAACGGCAGGAGCACCGACGCGGCGGCAAAGGGGAGGCGCGCCGCCGGCCTGCCCGCGACCCGGCCGGCGGCGTAGCCGCGGCCGTAGTGGAAACGCTGGAGGATCGCCCGAGGCGGCCGCATCGTGTTTCGGAAGACGACACCTGCCGGGCAGAGGAAGAGCGGTCGCCCCTCGCGAAGCCATCTCTCGTGGATCCGCGTCTCCCAGGCTCCCGCATCGAGGAGGTCCGACGCCTGCTCGAGAAACTCGCGCTTCCAGGAGAGGTTGGCCCCCGAGAGGCTCTTTGCTCGCCTCTCGGCGACGGGCGGTGGGAAGAGGCCGTACTCGGAGAAGTAAAGCCCGAGATCGAAGGCGGAGGCCGGCTCCGCGATCCCGACCGGCCCTCCGATCGCGGGCGCCTGCGGATGGCGGTCGTGCGACTCGAGAAGCGTCCGGCACCAGCCGGGGGAGGGGACGCACCGCGCCTCGACCGCCGCGACGACCTCGCCTCGTGACTTCCGGAACGCGGCCCAGCGCAGCCGCGGAACCGTGACGAGGTCGGGCACGTGAAAGAAGCGGACGCGCGGGAAGAGCGGCGCGAGATCCGGCGAAGGATCCTTCGCCGATCCGTCGGCGACGAGGATCTCCTCGGCCTCCGGCTGCCGGGAGAGCGAATCCAGGCACGAGCGCAGCGTCTCCGGGGACTCGTAGGAGGTGACGAGGACGGAGAGCCGCATCAGCCCGAGCGGAACCGGAAGACGGTCCGGACCGGTTTCGAGGTGACGATGAGGATGCCGATCGCCGCTCCGACCGCCGCCTTGAGCGCGAGGACCACGGGCTCGTTGGTGGGGAAGTCTTCGGCGAGATCGCCCAGGAGCTCCATCGCCGCGACCGTCAGCAGCGGCAGCCACCCCGCGGCCCTCGCGATCGCCATCCGGTGTGTCTTCCAGATTCTCCAGGCCGTCAGCGCGAAGATCAGCAGGCCGTTTCCCAGAAACGCGAGCGCCACGCCCCGGATCCCCATCCGCGGAACGAGCGCGAGAGAGGCGAAGGCGATGAAGGCGTCGCCGGTCATCGAGATCACGACGTGGGTCCCGATCTGGTCAAGGCCGATCAGGAGCGCCTGGTTGACTCCGGCCAGCAGCTGCACCGTCTCGGCGACCACGAAGAGGTACGAGACGGCGGCCGCCTCGTAGAACTTCGAGGAATAGAGGATCCCGATGAGCAGGTGCGGGAAAAGGAGGATCGGCAGCGCCACGACGCCCGTCGCCAGTGAGAAGGCGCGGAGGAAATCGATCGCCCCGCGGAACTTCTCCCGCTCGTCGATCCGACGGTTCATCAGGGGCGTTAAGAAGAGCGAGTTGGACGACCGCATCAGCGTGACGAGGGCGAGCGCGGGGCCGAGCGCCGCCTGGAGGATCCCGGCGGCGTGGAAGTCGCCGGCGTGGACGACAGCGTAACGGGCCACGAGGTACCCGAGCGGCGTCGAGAAGGAGACGGCGTAGATCGCCGCCGCGAAGCGAAGGATCGCCTTGTGCTCCTTGAGCTCCTCGATCAGCCGGACGCGCGGCCCCGAGAGGGAGAGCTTCTCTTTCCTGCCGAGGTAGATCAGGCCGCCGGCCGCGACGAGGATCCACGCGGTGACGGTCCCGATGTAGAAGCCAGGGAGCCTCCCGGCGAGGATGCCCGAGCCGCAGCAGACCGCCAGCGCCGCTGCGGTCCAGAGGCCCATCAGCGCCGAAGCGTGCGTTCGCCGCGCGGCCGCGATCGCGTTGGTCAGGAGACCCGCGAGGTTCGTGGCCGGAATGGCCAGGAGGGCGAGCCGCACCAGGCCCTGGGATCCGCTGACCTTCGGGCCGAGGACCGACGGCCAAAGGGAGACGATCGTGATGCCCGCGGCGGACCCGACGATCGAGACCGTCAGGAGAGCCCGGAGGAAAGCGGCGTACTGCCGCGCGAACGCCTCGCGGCTCTCGCTGTGCGCGGCCGAGAGAAACTTCACCGCCGCGTAGGGGAGCGAGAACGTGCTGACCTGCGTGACGAGCGCCACGACCTGGTCCACCACGCTGATCGTCCCGACTCCCACCGGGCCGACGGTGACCGCAGTGATCTTCGAGCGGACGAGGTAGAAGGCCATCGTGCCGGCCTGGATGATGCCGATGGTCAGGATCGCGCGGAGGACCGGCGCCGAGACGGCTTCGCGGACGGGCTCTGCGGGCGCGAGGGCGGGCGCGGCAGGAGGAACGCCGTCGGGGAACGTACCGTCGCCGTCGGCCGGGACGACCGCGGCGATGTCTTCCGGACCTGTTTCCTCCTCGGGAGGCCTCACGCGCGTTCCGTCAGGAGAGAGGTCAGCCGCGAGCCGACCTCGGCCGGATCGTGCGTTGCGCGATACCAGGCGATCGTGCGGCGCAGCCCTTCCCGGAAGGAGGTTGCCGGCTCCCATCCGAGCGCGCTCCGCGCGCGCGTCAGGTCGGCGGCGCGGGAGAAGACCCCGACCGGCCGCGACGTGTCGAAGCGAATCTCGCGCGGCGTGAATCCGGACTCCTCGAAGACCATCCGCGCCGCGTCCACGATGCGGATGTGGTCGGAGGTTCCGATGTTGACGGCCGAGGCGTCGTCGATCCTCTCGGCGGCCCTGACCATCCCGTCCACGATGTCACCGACGTAGGTGAAGTTTCGGTCCTGCTGGCCGTCTCCCCAGATCTCGTAGGGGTCCATCCGGACGAACGCCTTGGCGATCAGGGCGATGACGGCGTGGGTCTCGTTCTCGCGCTCGCCGTAGGCGGTGAAGAGCCGGCAGCAGACGGACTTCAAGCCATGCTGGCGCCGGTAGGCCGAAAGGGTCATCTCTCCCATGAGCTTGGCCCAGCCGTACTCGCGGTCGGCGGCCGCGCAGCCGTCGTGGAAGGGGTCGGCCCATCTCTCCTTGAGGAGTATGGTCCCGCCGTCGGCCGGCTTGCCCTGGAGGCGGAGGGGATAGACGCACGCGGAGCTGGCGAAGCAGACGCGCTCGACGCCCGACCGGAGGGCGGCGTCGAGGACGGTCCCGTCCAGGGCCAGGTTGGAGGCGCAGTCGGCCGGGTGGGTGTCGATGAACCCGCGCCCGCCGTGGGACGCCGCGAGGTGGAACACCGCCTCGATGCCCTCGCACGCCCGGCGCGCGATGGCACGGTCGCGCAGGTCCCCCTCGAGGAGCTCGATTCCGGAGGAGACCGCTTCCAGGTTCTCGCGCTTTCCCGACGAGAGGTCGTCGGCGACACGCACGGAGGCCCCGAGCGACACGAGCTTCTCGACGAGGTGGCTGCCGATGAAGGACGCGCCCCCCGTCACGAGCACCCTGCTGCCTCTCCAGAACCTCATCCGTTCAGCTCAACGCCTCCCGATAGACCTTCACGGTCTCTCTCGCGACGTGACTCCAGGAGAATCGCTCCACAGCGTATCGCGCCAGGGCCGCGGGCTCGTAACGAGCTCGATTGTCGAGCACACCGGCGATCCCGCGTGCCAGGGCATCGGGGTCTTCCGGCGGAACGAGAACGCCGGTCTCGGGAGTCACGATGTCCTCGGGCCCGCCGCAGCGGGTAGCGACGACCGGAGTTCCCGACGCGAGCGCTTCGACGAGAACCGCGCCGAAGGTCTCCCGCCGGCTCGGGAGGACCAGGACGGAACTCTCCCGCATCAGGCGCGCGACCTCTTCCGGAGGCTTGCCTCCCGCGAAGGCGGCTCGATCCGAGAGGCCCAGCTCCCGCGCCCGGGCCCGGATTCGCTCGGCCTGCTTTCTCTTGTCCCGGTATCCATCGTCCCCGACGAAGAGGAAGCTCACGTCGGACCGCTCCAGCGCAAGCTTCGCCGCCGCCTCGACGAGGACGTCCACGCCCTTGGCCCGCGTCAGGTACCCGACGTAGAGGACCGTCGGAGGGCCGGTGTCGGGCCCCTCGCGCGGCGGGAACGCCGACGGATCCACGCCGACCGGAATGACTCGCACTTCGTGGGCCGGACCCAGGAAGCTCGCGATCTGCTCCCTGACGGGCCGGCTGACGGCGATGTGCGCCTTCAGACGCCGCTGCGCCCAGAGGGTCTGGCGGCGGACGAGCGGGTAATCGTCGAGCCACGGATGCTGGAAAGCGTGCTCGGTGACGATGGCCGGCACGCTCCAGCGCCGCGAGAGGAGCACTGCCACGACGCCGTCGGGATAACCGAACTGGGCGTGGACGACGTCGAAGCCGCGCTCGGCTCGAAGGCGGTCGGCGAGGCGCCGGATTCCGAGGTAGTAGGAGACAGCCTCGGTCGAATGGAAGGTGTAGCCAGGTCCGGCCAGGAGGCGCGGGTGGAAGACGGCGACGTCCCCGTCGCGGCCGGACTCTTCGATCCGCCGGAATCGAGCGTAATCCGTGGGGCCCGGGAGCGGCGGCCACCAGGGCGCCGGAGAGATGACGGTGACGTCGCAATCCTTCGCGAGGTGACGCGCGAGCCATTGGACCCAGAGCCCGAGCCTGGGAAAAACCGAGCTGGGGTAGTTGCGGGAGAGGATGAGGACGCGGGGCCGCGACACGCCCGCCATCAGCGCCTGCCCACCGCTTCGAGGTCGGCGAGGATCCTCTCCGCCGTCGTCTTCCAGGTAATCTCCCGCGCGCGAGCAAGCCCCTTTTCCCGGAGCGACCGGCGCAGTTCCGCATCCCCGATCAGCGTCTCCATGCCGGCGGAGAGGTCCTCCACCGAGCTCGTCGGGGCCAGCAGCGCCGCTCCCGTCGCGAACTCCGGAATGCTTCCCCGGGCCACGCTGACGACCGGAGTGCCGCAGGCCATCGCTTCGACGACCGGGATCCCGAATCCCTCGGCGTCGGTCGCCGGGAACACGAACGCCTCGGCGGCGGAGTAGAGGGCCGGCAGGTCGCGGTGCTCGACGAAGGGATGGTGGACGACCTCGCCGGCGATGCCCTCGCGGCCGGCAATCCCCTCGACGTCGAGGCCCAGGTAGTCGGGTCCCGCGAGAACCAGCCGGTGGGGCGCTCCCGACCGGCGAAGGCGCGCGAACGCGGCGACGAGGTTGGGAACCGAATGCCGGCGGGCGAGCTTCCCGACGAAGAGAAGGAAGGGGGCGTCTTGCCCGGAATAGCGCCGCCTCGTCTGCGCCAGGATGCCCGCATCCTC
Source organism: Thermoanaerobaculia bacterium (assembly GCA_035263845.1). GTDB lineage: Bacteria > Acidobacteriota > Thermoanaerobaculia > UBA5066 > Gp7-AA6 > JAWOLE01. The sequence continues at coordinate 15,382 of DATFQY010000201.1, forward strand.
GACCGGCGCGAAGAGGCGGCTCGGAGCGAGCCAGGCCACCGTAACGCGCTCGGGCGGAATCCCGTACCGTTCCACGATGCGCCGCTTGACCGACTTCGAGCACGCGAAGACGTGGTCGGCCCGGCGGGCGCTCGCGCGGTAGAGCCTCTCGTACGCGCGAGAGCGGAACCATTCGTAGCTGAAGGCGCGGTTCTCCGAGGGCCCGAGGTTCATCACGGCGCAGCGGCCGCGATACTTGAGCGGCAGCGTGTAGGAGGGGGAGAAGAGCACGTCCACCTCGCCCGAGCAGCCCCGCAGCCAGGTGCTCTCCCAGACCGGATCAGGCCCGGCGGAGCCCCCGATCCGGGTTTCGAAGGCCTCGAGCGGAAAGACGACTCGCGCCGGGTCGATCGGGACCGGCGAATACAGGATCACTTTTTCGAAGGGGAGCGTCATCCGGCTCCACTCGTCGAGGACGCACTCCGCGAAGCGGCCGACGCCGGTGAAGGGCCGGGTCAGGCGGACGGCGTTGAAACCGAGCCTCATCCGCCCGAGCTCGCCTTTCGCAGGACGACGTCCCACTCCGGGCCGATCCACTGGAGGGCTTCGCGGACGAGCGGCAGGCGCGACCCGATCGAGAAGACCTTCGCGGCCGCTCGGCGCAGGGGAGGGAGATCCGCGACGGACTCCGCCGTCAGCTTCGGGAGGCGGGCCGACACGGAGGGAAAGTTCCGGCCCGCCATCGTGATCAGCTCGCGGCGCGAGACGAGCCAGATGTTCTCGAACTTCGCCCCGCGCCGCCAGCGCACATAGCGCCTCTGCCACTTCCTGGGCAGGTAGCCGACGCCGAGGAGGTCCACGTGCGGCTCGGGGGCGACCGAGTAGCGATTGACGGTGTTCAGGATGAAGAGACCGCCGGGCTTCAAGATCCGCTCCGTCTGCCCAAGGAGGATGGCCTGGATCCGGGCGAACTCGAAGGTCCCGAGGGAGAACGCGGCGTCGAAGAAGCCGGTCGGAAACGGAGGCGTCTCGGCGCAAGCGCAAACGAGCGCCGGCTCGGGAAGCCCCCGGTCGCGGAAGCGGCGCCGCGAGAGGTGAAGCCAGCGCATCGCGATGTCCAGGCCGACGGTCCGTCCGAAGCGGCCTTGCGCGGCGGCGAGGAGGTTGCCGGTCCCGGATCCGATGTCGAGGACCGTCGCGGATCCCGCGTCCCGCAAGCCCTCCCGCTCGGCGAGGTCGAGGATTCGTTTCGCTCTTTCCTCTCCGCGAAGAGCGTTCGCGACGAACGTCGCGCGCAGGGGCTCCGGCGTCTCCCCGCTCCAGCTCCAGTACCGCTCGAGCAACCGCGGGAAGTCCAGCGTGTCGAGGTTCTCCAGCACCCGGTCGGTCCGCTCGCGGTCCGCGTCGAAGTCGAGATAGGGGTCCGGGAAGATTCGGAAATCCGGGATGCCGGCGTGCAATCGGAAGTCCCGGCGACACCCATGCGGGCAGCGGTAACCCCAGTCGAAGACCAGGAGCTCGCCGCGGCAGCCGGGGCAGACGAAGGGAAGGTCCTCGAGGGAGGGGAGAAGGCCCGCCGGCTGGGCCTTCTTCACGCGCGGAAGGGAGCCGCGTCGGGCATCGGCCGCGCCCGCTCGTACTCCTCTTCGGTGGGCGCCTTGACCCAGGGCCGCGCCCCGGCGGCGGCGCGGGCGAGCTCGCCGGGCTGGAAGACGACGCTCGGCCAGAGGAAGACCTCGTTGGTGCAGTGGCACATCCTCGCCGCGATCTCCTCGCGAAGCTTCTCCGCCCGCGGCGAATCCCAGATCTCGCGGAAGGTGTTCTTCCGCAGGTTGCCGATCGGCGGATGGTTCTCGCAGACGGACACGTCGCCGTTGGCGTAGACGACCCCCGTCAGGTTCCCGGCGGTGCAGGCGACGAACTGCGAGTCCGTCTCGATCGTCTTTCGCTTGGCCCACTGGAGCATCGGCTCGACGATCCCGCCAAACCGTCCCTCCTCGCGGTCCTTCCAGACCGACGCGCTGTAGCGGTAGAGCTCCTGGTACTGATCCAGCGCCGGGCCCTGGAGCCCCGGGTTCTTTCGGTCGCCGCGGATGACGGCGAGGTTGTGGTGGTCCATCGCGGGGCATCGGTCGTGGAGGAACTTCGTCAGCCGGCGAAGCTCGGGGATGTTCTCGTTGGTCGCCGTCCCGATCGAATGGATCCGCAGGCGCGGGTCGTCCTCCTGGAGGCGTGCCAGCATCTCGTAGGTCTTCATCGCGCGGTCGAAGGACTCGGAGCTTCCGCGGAAGCGGTTGTGGTACTCCGGCATCCCGTCCAGCGACAGCTCGCAGACGAAGAGCCGGAGCGACTTCGATTCGAGGAGCTCCCGGACCTGCGTCTCGGTGCGATCCGTGAAAAAGCCGCTCGTCGGGACGTAGATCTGCTTGACGCCGTTGTTCTCGAGGAACAGCCTGCAGACTTTCGCGAAGTCCGGCCGGATGAACGGCTCGCCCCCGGAAAGGTTGAGGTTCTCGATCGGGCCGAGCTCCAGCGACAGCCTCTCCAGTTCCTCGAAGGTCAGGTCGTCTCTCTGATTGAGGTTGCGCCAGTAGAAGCAGTGCTCGCAGGTCAGGTTGCAGATCGAGTTGATGAACAGGATCAGGAACGGCGGCGTCTCGCCCTGGCCGCGATGGAGCGCGGTCCGAGTGAGCCGAAGGTGCCGCGCGACGCGGGAAGGAAGAGACACGAAGCCTGGAATTTTAGCAGGCAAGATAGACTGCCGCGCGTGTTGCCGCGGGATTCGGAGATCCTCGAGAGGCTCCGACAGAAGGGCTCGAGGGTTCTTTCCTTCCAGGATCTCGCGAAGGCGTTCCGGGTCCGGGAAGAGGACGAGGACGCGTTCCGGGAGGGGCTCGACCGGCTGGAGCGCAAGGGCGAGGTCGCGCGGGTCCGCGGGGAAAAGTACTCGGCCATCGAGTTCTCCAGCCTGACGTCGGGCCGGTTGACCGTCCGGACCGAGGGGTACGGGTTCGTTCTCGTTCCGGGCGGCGCGGACCTCTTCATCCCCCGGTCGGGGATGCACGGCGCGATGGACGGCGACACCGTTCTGGCGCGCGAGGAGCGCACCCGGGCGGCCGGGCGGGGGCGCGAGCCCGAGAGGATCTCCGGGACGGTCGTGAAGGTCCTGGAGCGCGCCCGCGAGCGCGTCGTCGGGCGGATGGACACCGAGGAAGGCAAGCGGGTCGTCCTTCCATACGATCCGAAGATCGACGCGGTCATCCGGATCGCGGAGGGGAAGACCCGGGGGGCGCGGGTGGGCGAGATCGTCGAGGCGCGGCTGACTTCCTACCCGGACGCGCGGCGAATCGCCCACGGCGTCGTCGAGGAGCGGATCGGTTTCCTGGGCGAGCCCGGCGTGGACATCGAGATCGTGCTCCGCTCCCACGGCCTGCCGCCGCGGTTCCCGCAGCCGGTCGTGGAGGAATCGGAAGCCTTTCCGGAAGAGGTCGCCGAGGACGACCTGCTCGGCCGCCGCGACTTCCGCGACCACCGCATCGTGACGATCGACGGCGAGACCGCCAAGGACTTCGACGACGCCGTCGAGGTCGAGCGCCTTCCTAACGGCTACCGCCTCGGCGTCCACATCGCGGACGTTTCCCATTACGTCGCCGAAGCAACGGCGCTGGACGACGAGGCGCTCTCCCGAGGCACGTCCGTGTACTTTCCGGGGCGGGTCCTTCCGATGCTCCCCGAGCGGCTCTCCAACGGGCTCTGCTCGCTGAATCCGCGCGTGGACCGGCTGGTCCTCTCGGCGATCCTCGAGACGGACGCGAAGGGCCGCGTCACGAAGTCCGAGTTCGTGAAGGGCGTGATCCGGAGCGCCCACCGCATGACCTACACGGAGGTCGCCCGCCTCCTGGAAACGAAGCCGACCGCCGCCGACCAGAGCCGCTACGGGCCGATCCTCGAGGACTTCCGGACGATGGGCGAACTCGCCGCGACCCTGCGAAGGAGGCGCGAGGCGCGGGGCTCGATTGACTTCGACCTGCCGGACGCGGACGTCGTGCTCGACGACGAGGGGCTGGTCGTCGGGATCGTCCCGGAGTCGCGCAACGTCGCCCACCGCTTGATCGAGGAGTTCATGCTCGCGGCCAACGAGGCGGTGGCGAAGAAGCTCCTCTTCTCCAAGCAGCCGGCGATCTACCGCGTGCACGACCGGCCCGACCCGGACCGCCTCGTGGACCTGCGCGAGGTCCTCGAGGGCTTTGGATATGAGCTGAAGGGCGACCTGGAGGAAGTCCCGCCTTCGGCCTTCCAGAAGCTGTTGAAGCAGATCGAGGGGAAACCCGAGGAGCGGCTCCTCTCCGACCTCCTGCTGCGCGCCCAGCGCAAGGCCCTCTACAGCGCGGAGTGCCGCGGGCACTACGCTCTGGCCGCGCCGTATTACTGCCACTTCACCTCGCCGATCCGGCGCTACCCGGACTTGATCGTCCACCGCCAGCTCACGCGGCTTCTCGAGGACGGACGTCCCGTCGCCGCGAAGGACTTCGAGTCCGTCAACGAGCGCCTGGCCGAGATGGCCGCTCTCTCATCGGAGCGGGAGCGCCGCGCCGAGCAGGCGGAGCGGGAGAGCCTTCTCTGGAAGAAGATCGTGTTCATGAAGGACAAGATCGGCCGCGAGTTCGATGCCTTCGTGACCGGTGTGGCATCATTCGGTCTCTTCGTGACGCTGAAGGATTTTTTCGTCGAGGGGCTGGTGCCCATCTCCGCTCTTGGTGCGGACTTCTTCGTCTACGAGGAGAAGCAGCACCGTCTCCGAGGGAGGTCGAGCGGACAGATCTACAGGTTGGGAGATTCGGTGAGGGTGCTCCTGTCGGCCATCGACGAAGTGCGTCGGCGGCTGGACTTCCGGCTGCCGGGCGAGCCCGGGCGGATTCCTTCTTATCGGCGACGGACCGGGAGGCCCGCACGGTGAGACGCGCGTGGCCGTGTCTCCTGGCGGCGCTCGCGCTCGCGGCGGCCGCGTGCGGCGAGAAGGGGCGTCCCGAGCCGGGGATCCAGATGGCGGTCTCGCACGAGCGCGAGGAGGGACCGGAAAGCGGAGGAGGAGGCGAAGGGCAGCCGAAGATTCCGAACAAGCTCGTCGTGCCGCCGGAGGTGGAGAAGAGCTACTCGGCGATCCGCCTGGCCTGGAAGAACTCGCAGACGGGGAAGGAGGGGCAGCTCGACGTACCGCTCGGCGGGTCGGCGCGGGTGCCGGAGTCCGAGATGGAGGTGCGGGCGGACGTGTTCCTGCCGGCGTTCACGATGAAGGGGGACGCGATCACCTCTCAGGGAACCGAGCCCACCAATCCGGCCGCGCGCATCAGCGTCACCGACCAGGGCAAAGAAGTCTTCAGCGGCTGGATCTTCACCAACTATCCGGACGTCCACCCCTTCCAGCATCCCCGCTACTCCCTACTCCTCGCCGGCGGCGTCAAGAAGGGCGGTTAAGAGGCCTCGGTTTCCCGTGCCTTTGGGCGCGTTACGATCCGCGCGGTCATGAAGCGGTTCACCGTGGTCATTGCGGGACGGCCCAACGTCGGCAAGTCGGCGCTGTTCAACAAGCTTCTTCGTCGAAGGCGCTCCCTCGTCCACGACCTGCCGGGGATGACGAGGGACGTGCTGGAGGCTCAGGCGGAGCTTCCCGACGGGCGGCCCTACCGGTTGGTGGACACGGGCGGGTTCGACCCGGAGGGGCGGGAAGAGATCCCGAAGGCGGTGAGGGAGAAGGCGCTCGCGGCGATCCGGCGCGCGGACCTGGTGGTTCTGGTCATGGACGCGTCCGCCGGCGTCCTGCCGGGCGACCGGGCCGCGGCGCGCGCGATCCGCGAGGCGGGTGCCCGGACCGTCGTCGCCGCGAACAAGATCGACCGGCGTGAGGGGAGCGAGGGAGAGGTCGAGGCCTGGGAGCTGGGCTTCGACGAGGTCTACGGAGTCTCGGCCGAGCACAACACCGGAGTAGATGACATCCAGGCCGCGATCGCGGAGAGGATGGGCGGCGCGGTCGGTGAAGCGACTGGCGGCGGCGAAACGCCGGAGGACGGCGAGGCCGGGGAATCCAGAAAGGAAGTCGCCCTGGCGGTCGTGGGAAGACCCAACGTCGGCAAGTCGTCTCTCGTCAACGCGCTTCTGGGCGAAGAGCGCACGATCGTCTCCGATCTGCCCGGGACGACCCGGGACGCCGTGGACGTGACGCTGGAGAGGGGCGGCACTCGCTTCCGCCTGGTGGACACCGCCGGGATCCGGCGCAAGGGGCGCACCGAGCGGGGACCGGAGGTGCTGTCGGTCGTCTCGGCCCGCAAGCGCATCGAGGAGTCCGACGTGGCGCTGCTCGTCCTGGACGCGAACGAAGGGGTCACCGCGCAGGACGCCACGGTCGCCTCGGCGGCCTGGGAAGCCGGAAAGGGGCTCGTCCTCGTCGCCAACAAGTGGGACCTCGCTGGCCGGCCGGGCGAGGAGGCGGCGAAGGAGTTCCGCCGGTCCGTCGAAGACCGGCTCCCCTTCGCAGCGCATGCGCCGCTTCTTCTGATCTCGGCGAAGACGAAGCGGGGGATCTCGCGGGTACTGCCCGCCGCTACGGACGTGGCAGCGAACCGGCGGCGCCGGATCTCGACAGGGGAGCTGAACCGGGTCCTCGGCCGGGCGCTGCGCGACAAGGCGCCGCGCACCGCGTCCGGCGGCAAGCTCAAGGTCTTCTACGTCGCCCAGACCGGGGCCGCGCCGCCGACCTTCACCCTTGTGGCGAGCCGCGAGGAGGCGCTCCACTTCTCCGAGTCCCGGCGAGTCGAGAACATCCTCCGCGGCGCTGCCGACTTCTCGGGCGTCCCGATCCGAATCTCGGTCCGGGAGCGCTCACAAAGAAAAGGCGATTCGCGCTAAAGTAAAGGCCGGTGAAGTCGGAACCGGAGTTCTACAAGCCTGCCGAGGCCTGCCGCATCGCCGAGGTCGCTCCGTACGTCCTTCGCTACTGGGAAACGGAATTCCCCGCGCTCTCCGAGGGAAAGGAGAAGGGCGCCGCGAAGCTCTACTCCTCGCGCGACGTCAAGATCATCGCGCGCATCCGGGAGCTCCTCTACGACGAGGGCTTCACCGTCGCGGGCGCGAAGAAACGTCTCGAGGCAGAGATCGCCGAGGGCCGGTTCGACGACGGACTGAAGAGCGCGCCGCCGCCCGCCGTGCAGAAGGCGGCAGCGGCTGCGAAGCCGCCGCCGCCCGCGAAAACGCCCGCATCCGCCAAACCGGCGCCTCCGCCCGAGCTCGCCGAGCCAGCCTTTCTCACGGAGCCTGCCGTGTCGCCTCCCGCGAGAATGTCTCCGCCTCCTCCGCCTGCCGACTCCTTCGACCGCAAGCGGGTCGTGCGCGAGCTCAAGGACATCGTCCGTCTCCTCGACCGGGGCAGGAAGAAGTAGCCGGCCATCATGACAAGACCGTTTTCTGGGAAGTTGGTGGCGGCAGCTGTGGCCGGGGCTGTGCTTGCAGGGGCGGTCTCGGTTCTCGGCGTCTGCGGTCCCTTCACCGACGTATCCGACGCAGTGTTCTGCCCGTTCGTTCTGGAGATCTTCTACCTCGGGATCACCACCGGGACGACGGCGACGACGTACGACCCGACTGGCAACGTGACGCGGCTCCAGATGGCGGCGTTTCTCTCGCGGACCGTGGACGGGGTCCTCAAGCGAGGAAGCCGGAGAGCGGCTCTCGACCGATTCTGGACGTCGCAGAACGAGACGGTGCTGGGCCTGACCACGCTCCCGCCGGGGGCGCAGTGGGTCCAATCGGACGGGAAGGATCTCTGGGCCCCATCCTTCAATGGCAGCGGTGTGATCGTGCGAATTCAGGCGAGCGACGGCCGCCTCCTGGAGACCTGGACCGGCGCGACCTCCCCGGAGATGCCGCTCGTGGCCATGGGTCGGGTCTTCGCGGTGGGCTTCACCAGCCCGAACGGAAGCCTCTACCGGCTCGATCCTTCGCAGCCGGCCGGTTCGGTGACCACGGTCGCTTCCAACCTCGGTGACCGTTCCAATGGAATCGCCTTCGACGGAACCCGGATCTGGACGGCGAACTTCGGCGGTGGATCCAACGGAAGCGTCTCCATCGTAACCCCGAGCGCGTCGCTGCCGTGGACCGTGACGACCGTCACGACCGGCTTTACGAGCGCGTATGCCGCGCTCTTCGACGGCTCGAACGTCTGGGTCACCGACGCGGCCTCCAACAACCTTTTCAAGCTCGATGCGAACGGCGCGATCCTCCAGACCGTGACCACGGCCGGGGCCGCCCACCTCCCGGTCTTCGACGGGTCGAACATCTGGGTGCCGACGAGCGCCAGCTCCGTCACGGTCGTCCGTGCTTCGAGCGGAGCGGTCCTTTCGATCCTGACCGGAAACGGGCTCGGCACCGCGTACGCCGCGGCCTTCGACGGGGAGAGGGTCCTGATCACGAACATCTTCCAGGACCGGGTCAGCCTCTTCAAGGCGGCGGACCTTTCGCCGCTCGGCTCCTTCTCGACCGGGGCCTCGACGAACCCCCAGGGTGCCTGCAGCGACGGGTTGAACTTCTGGCTCATCTTCAACCTCCCCGACCAGCTCGCGAGGTTCTGAGCTAGGCGACTTTGAGCCAGCGCCAGAGCTCGGGGATCGTCGGGCGCTTGCCGTAGGAGAGGATGCCGACGCGGAAGATCTTCGCCGAGGCCCAGAAGAGAAAGACGATCGTCGCCGAGGTCAGCACCATGGAGACCGCAACCTGCCAGAACGGCGGCGTGGAGACGAGCACGCGGATGAACATCGTGATCGGCGTGAAGAGGGGGACCATCGAGATCATCGTCGCCATCCGCGAGTCCGGGTTGAGCAGGATCGGCGTCAGCAGGAACCACGGCGTCATGACAATCAGCATGGCCGGGGCGGTCGCGGCCTGGGCTTCCTTCTCGGAATTGGCGATCGACCCGCCAACGGCGTAGATGCAGACATAGATCAGGTAGCCGAGCAGGTAGAAGATCAGGAAATAGGGGACGATCGACCACCGCAGGAACTGCCCGACCGGGATCCCCGACGCCGCCGCGAGGCCTCCGGCCGCCGCCGCGGCAATTCCGCCCATCGCCGCCCACGCCATGACCTGCGTGAGCCCCACCGCCGCCAGGCCCAGGACCTTGCCGCCGAGGAGCTGAACAGGAGACATCGAGGAGATCAGGATCTCCATGATCCGGTCGGTCTTCTCCTGAACGATGCCACGCATGATCTCGACCCCATAGAGGAGCATCGGGATGAAGAGGAGCATCGCGAAGACGATCCCCACGAAGAAGTTCCCGCGCCCGCCTCCCTTGGTCGCCTCGCCGGTCCGGCTGACCTGGAGCGATTCGAAGGGCAGAGGGCGCAGGGCGGCATCCACGCGGGCCGGATCCATCCCGCTGTCCGCGAGCTTCCTGCGCGACAGGGCCTGGTTGGCCACACGGGCGATCTCCCGCTCGCCGATCAGGTCCGTCGAGGAGCGGCTGTAGTAGGTCAGCCGGGAGGCGGGGCTGGCCAGCGCGTCGGAAGGGACGACGAGGACCCCGTCGAGGCGCTCGTTTCCGGGAGCCGAGAGCCTCGAGAGGAACGGCTTCGCCGCCGCCCGCGCGTCGTCTGGCACCGTGATGTACTCGACCGACAACAACTCCGGCAGCGACGCCCGGGCCCCCGGAATCTCAGGCGCCTGCCTCGTGATCTCGCGCTCGAGGGACTTCGCGAGGCTCCTGCTGTCGAAATCCGTCTTCAGGCGGCCGGTCCCGTCCAGGACCGCGATGCGGCGCGCCGTCATCGATCGCGTCGTGAGGACGGCCGGGATGACCATCATCCCCGCAAGCAGGAACGGGAAAAGCACCGTCAGGACGACGAAGGACTTCTTCCGGACCGACTGGAGGTATTCCCGCTTGAAGACCGTGTAGAGCTTCCTCATGACGCGGTCCCGACCGCCGCCGTCGGCGCGGCGCTCCCGACTCGCTCGATGAAGATTTCCTCGAGCGAAGGCTCCACGATCTCGAACCGCGACACCCGCAAGCTCGGGACCGCGGCGGAGAGCACCGCCTGGGGATCGGCGCCCGCGCGCAGCTTCAGCTCCGCGCGGTTGGTCTGAAGCGACGATCCCTCCACCTCCGGCAGCGCGGCGAGGAAGCTCCCGTCGCCGGAGAACTCCAGCAGCACGTTGTTCTTCCCGAACGAAGATCGCACCTTCGCCAGCTCGCCGGAGAGGACGACGCGCCCCTCATGGATCAGGACGATCTCGTCCACCGTCTTCTCCGCCTCCGCCATCATGTGGGTGGAGAGCAGGATCGTGCGGCCCTCGGCCTTCAGCTCGTTGAAGATCCGGCGCACCAGGACCACGTTGACGGGATCGAGCCCCGACGTCGGCTCATCCAGGATCACCAGCTCCGGGTCGTGGAGCAGCGCGCCGATCAGCTGCACCTTCTGCTGGTTGCCCTTGGAGAGCTCCTCGACCCTCGCATCGCGTTTTTCCCAGAGGTCCAGCCGCGTCAGCCATCGCCGCGCGCGCTCGCGCACCTCGCTCGTGAGCGGCCTCTTGACCTCGGCGAGAAAGAGCAGGTGCTCGAGGACCTTCATCTTCCGGTACAGGCCCCGCTCCTCGGGCAGGTAACCGATCCGGTCCCGGGCGGTGTCGCCTCCGTTGCTCGAGCCGAAGGTCTCGATCGAGCCAGAGTCGGGGAGGAAGACGCCCGTGATCATCCGAAGGCACGTCGTCTTGCCCGCGCCGTTTCTTCCGAGGAGTCCCGTGATCGTTCCCGGCCTCACGGCGAAAGACACGCCATCCACGGCGCGGATGGCGCCGAACCGCTTCGAGATGTCGCGGACCGCGAGGACCGGCTGCACGTTGTGGAGGAGCCTATCGCGACGCCATTGTTCAAGGCCTGAACGAGGGGACAGGGTCAGTTCCGTCGCCTGCCCCGGCGCCGGATGGCGACGGATGGCCTTCAGAACAGTAGTTTTGCGGGCCTTCCGTCCCTAGACTGAATCTCGAACTTTCCCGGCAAATTTTTCCTGACAACTTGCGGAGGCTTCGCGTGAGATCCAACCTCTCGGGTCGGTTCCAGGCCTTACTGGCCGTGGCGGCCCTGTTACTCGGCGCGGCCGTGGCGCGCGGGCAGGAGGTCGCGTACACCTCGCCTGGAATCATCAGCATCACCGGTGTCCCCATGATCTACAACGGCAAGTACGCGATCCAGAAGACGGATTTCGGATTCCTCTGGCTCGACACCCAGGCCCTCCTGCCGGGCATCGTCCAGGTCGAAGCCAAGTGCGGGCTCGGACAGCCCTATCCGGCGACCGGGATCTTCGTCCTGGGAGACTGCAACGGCATCACCAGCGTCTCCTCCTCCGGCGATGTCGTCGTCGGCCGGCAGTACTCCGGCCAGTGCGGGGCCGCGACGCAAACCTGTGGCGGCGGACGGGTCGACGGGACCGGGGTCTTCGGATTCCGCCTCGGCACCTGGGAGTACCTCGGGAACTGGACCGATATCCCGGACTCGACGCAAACGGCTGACCTGCAGGGCAGGACCTGGCTGGTCCAGGCGCTGGACACGACCGGGCGCAACTTCAAGTGGAAGTCCTCCGGCAATCCCAATGCTCCGCCCACCGCCAACGCCACGGCGACGAACCTCTCCGCCGCGGCCCGGATCGACCAGACGAACTATTACGGCGACAAATGGCAGCTTCAGGACGCCTCCATCACGGTCGCGCCCCTGACGCGGATCGACTGGGACTTCAACTACAAGACGTCCTTTTCGCCGAATGAGACCGGCTCGCCCGCGAGCGAGTCGAGCGTGATCGGTTACTTCCCCTGCGATCCGAGCGGCCCGACCTCCGGCAACATCCGCACCGGGGCGAGCTGCATCCAGAGCCTGGGCCTCACCAACCCCGCCGCCACGGGCACGTACCGCTTCGCGATGCAGAGCGCCAACTCCAACGGGACGAGCGCGAGCCCGTACGTTTCGCCGGGCACGCAAGTGGTCTGCCCGGAGGCGTTCATCGCCGCCTACGCCGGGTATTCGGGAACCTGCGCGAAGACCGGGGGCACCCTGAGCATCCTCGTCGGGGGCACCGCCGACGCGACGGCTTCCGAGGGCAACACCGCGGAAGCGTCCTTCGCCTGGGCCTTCACGGGATCTGGTACGACTAACCTCGCGGGGGGAAGCGTGACGGTGCCCTCCGGGGCCACGGGCTTCACGCTGACCATCACGTACCCCGGCGGCTACAAGGCGACCGCTCAGGGCACGGTCTCGCAGGCGAATTTCGTGGCGGGATTCTCCGCCGCGCCCAACCCGGTCCTGGCGAATTCCGCCTACACGCTGACCAACCAGATGCAGAAGACGAGCTCGGTGACGCTCAATTCCGTCAACTACGTGGTCAATCCGGGCTCGTGCAATCCTTCGTTCAACTCGTTCGCCTCGGCCCCGGCCCTGCCGGCCTCGTTCCTGACGGCCGGCGGGACCGCCTCGCTCCAGTCTCCCGCCACGACCGGCTCCTACTGCGTATACCTGAAGTTCAACTACACGGCGCAGACGGGACCGCAGCAATCGCAGATCGCCTGGACCTCCCTGTCGGTGTCGAGCTGGACTCCGAGCCCGCAGATCTCGATCACCCCGGCGCCCTTCTGCTTCTCGGGCTGCCAGCTGCAGGCCGGAACGTCCTACACGCTCTCGGATTCCGAGACGATTCTCGTTTCGCCCCATCCCCCGGCGCAGTGGGACCTGCTGACGCCGCTCGACGTCCCGATCGCCACCTCGAGCGACGCCAGCGCCGGCGTGGTGTGGACCCCGACGACGGCGTGCTCCTCGTGCCAACTCCAGCTGACGGTAAACGGCGTGTCGGTCACGCTGCCCGTCAACATCTCGGGCTCGCAACAGCAGCTGGCGGTCGGCGCGCAGGGACCCACCTCGGGCCAGGTGAACACTTCGATGGGCTTCAGCGCGACCGCCGCCGGCGGAGCCTCCCCGTACGGCTACTGGTGGTCGTGCGACGCGGACGCGCAAAACCCGGTCTTCACCACCGGAGGGTCGTCCTTCAGCTGCTCGTGGACCTCCGTGGGCACGCACTCCGTCCGGGTCAAGGCGAGCGACATGCTGGGCTCGGTCGCCTACAGCTCGCCGATCTCGGTCACGATCGCGGGCGTGACCTGCGGCGTCTTTACCGACATCGCCGACGCGAGCGTGTGCCCGTTCGTCCTCGGCATCGCGAACGCGGGCATCACCAACGGCTGCACGCCGACGACCTACTGCCCCAACGACAGCGTCTTCCGCCTCCAGATGGCGGTCTTCCTGGCCCGCGCCCAGAGCGGAGGCGACGGCTACGTTCCTGCCTCCGGCATGGCGCAGGGACAGCCCTACATCTGCGGGACCTTCGGGGTCTCGCTCTTCTCCGACATCGCTCCCACGGACCCGTTCTGCCGGCACGTCCACAAGATCTATGCGACCGGGGTGACGACCGGGACCTCGCCCGGGGTGTTCTCTCCGGCTCCCTACGTGAGCCGGGCCCAGATGGGCATGTTCATCGCCCGCGCCATAGCCGGGAGCGACGCCGCGGTGCCCCTGACCTACGGCCCGGATCCGGCGACCGGCCGCAGCTACAGCTGTGACCCGGCCAACCCGAATCTCCACTACACCGACGTCACGACCAGCGATCTCTTCTGCCGCCACACGAACTACCTCTGGGCGAAGGGCGTGGACACCGGTGTCTACGACAGCACGTACCAGCCGTCGAACAACGTCACGCGCGCGGTGATGGCGAAGTTCCTCGCCACGGGCTTCAAGGTCCCGATGTAGCTTCGGTAGACTCCCTCCCAGCGGAGGGAGTTTGATGAAAGCTCGGAAAACCCGCGCCCTCGCGGGAGTCCTGGCCATCGCCGCCGTGCTGATCGGCGGTTCGAGCGCAGCCCTCCTGGGGATCTGCGGTCCGTTTACGGACGTCGCCGCGGACGTATTCTGCCCGTTCGTCCTGGAGATCTTCTACCTGGGGATCACGACCGGGACGACCGCGACGACCTACGACCCCAGCTCGAACGTGTCACGGCTCCAGATGGCGGCGTTCCTCTCGAGGACCGTGGACGGGGTCTTGAAGCGGGGGAGCCGGCGGGCGATCCTCGACCAGTTCTGGACGACGCAGAACGCCAGCGTGCTGGGACTCACGACCCTGGGTCCGGAGCCCTCCATGGTTCGATCCGACGGCACCGACCTGTGGGTGTCCGACGACATCCAGCACGTCGTCTACCGGGTCCGGGGAAGCGACGGGAAGCTCCTCGAGACGTGGACGGGCGCCAACGACGCCTTCGGTGTTCTCGTCGCCACCGGAAAAGTCTTCGCGGCCTCGAATTCCGGCCTGCATTCTCTCTACCGCATCGACCCGAGCCAGCCCGCCGGAGGCGTGACCACGGTGGCCACGAACCTGGGAAGCTTCCCGACGGGGATCACGTTCGACGGGGCCAGGATCTGGACCGCGAACCAGTCGGGCTCGGTGTCGATCATCACGCCCGGCGCGACGCTGCCGTTTACTGTGACGACCGTCACCTCCGGATTCGTCCTGCCGCTGGGCGCGCTCTACGACGGGTCTAACGTGTGGATCACGGACCGTACGCCCACGTCCCTCCGCATGCTCGACGCCAACGGTGCGATCCTTCAGTCGGTCACCGTCGGCGGGTCCCCTCAGTTCCCGGTCTTCGACGGGACCAACATCTGGGTTCCCAATGCCGGTTCCCAAACGGTCTCCGTGGTTCGCGCGTCCACCGGCGCGCTGCTGGCGACGCTCACCGGAAACGGGCTGAGCACTCCCGGAGTCGCGGCCTTCGACGGCGAACGCGTCCTGGTGACGGACGAAACGAACGACCGGGTCTCGCTGTTCAAAGCGGCCGACCTGTCGGCGATCGGCTTCGTGCCCACGGGAACCCCCCCTTTCGGGGCCTGCAGCGACGGCACTCATTTCTGGATTACCCTGATCTCGTCAGGCCACCTGGCCCGTTTCTGAGGAGGATCCACCCATGATCCGTCGCGGAGCAGTTCTCTCGGCCGGCGCCGCCCTGTTGCTTGCTGCTTCCACTTCGGCCCAGCAGACGCCGCAGCCGGGGCTCACGGCGTTCGAGAACATCGCGGTTCCGATGGCGGATCGCATCGAGGTGTCCCGGCTGGTTGATGCCGGCTCGGTCGCGGTGGACGGCGCCCGCGGCGTCGTCGTCACGGTCGCCGGAGAGCTGCGCGGCCGCGCCACGCACGACGGAAAAGTCGGAGTCCTGGCGATCCCGGACCTCGCTTTCTTCACCAACCTCTACCGGAGCCAGGGCGTCCTTCTCTCGGCCGCGGAGTTCTCCGCCAACGTCGCTTCCGGCGACTCGGGCTACTTCATCTCCAAGTCGAAGTACACGGAGGTGGGCTTCGCCCGCTACCGCCTCCTCCTCTTCAACACGACTGGAGCCCCGGTCTCCGAGAACGTCTACGTCTACCAGTCCCGGAATTAGACCGCGGCCCGGCTGCTCAGAAGCGGGCGAGCTGGATTCGGCGACCCAGATGTTGGACCCGTCGAAGGCGACGGACGTGGGGATCGCGAAGCCGGCCGTGACGGTCGTGACGGACCACGGGATCGAGGCACCCGGCGTGAATACACACGGAGGCCGAGTCGAAATCCTTCAGGTCTCCGGTTCTAGAACCGCGCGAGCTGGCTCGTCGTGTTCATGACGATCCAAAAGTTCACGCCGTCGCTGCAGACGCCCCAGGGGCCGGTCAATCCCGTCGCGACGAACCCTAACGGACTCAGGTCCGCCGCCTTCCAGAGCGAGAGTCGGCCGATCAGGTCCGTCACCATGGCGCGCTGTCCGTCGAAGGCAACGCCAGCCGGTACCAACAACCCATTGCCGGTCAACGTAGCGAGGACAACCCCTGTCGAAGGGCGAATCACCGAAACCGTCCCATCACCGTTGGGGGACCAGATGTTCGATCCGTCGAAGGCGGGACTCTGGGGTGTGGACCCGACCGTCACGGTCTGGAGAACGGCGCCCGTGGAGTCGAGCTTGAAGAGCTTGCCCTGGCCCCGGTCCGCGACCCAGATGTTCGATCCGTCGAAGGTGAGGTAGTTCGGCTCCGCGAATCCCCCGAAGGTCGTCACGGTCCACGGGATGCTTGCGCCGGGCGTGATGATCGAAACCGTGGCGCCGTTGCCCGTCCAGACCCTCGCGCCGTCGAAGGTGATTCCGGCGGAAGCGCTACCCAGGTTCGACGCGACGGTGGTGACCGAGCCGGGAGGCTGACTCGGGTCGATCATGTACAGAATCCCAGGACTGGTTGCGCCGCTCACGAGGATCTTTCCCATGGCGGAAATCACGCCATAGGCGGCATCCAGGCCGGTCCACGTCTCCAGAACCTTTTCGTCGCTCGCCCGAACGCGCGTGACGTTGCCGTCCGTGTTACTGGGGACCCAGACGTCCGCTCCGTCGCAGGCGACCAGGTGCGGCATCGTCCCGACGGTCGTCAGGGCGATAGCCGAAGTGTCCTGGGTTGTCCAGAACTGGTTCAACGCCGCGCGGCGGCTGCCGCGCTGAAGGGTCCGATCCACCGTTCGCGACAGAAACGCCGCCATCTGCAGCCGGGTGACATTGCTCGCGGGGTCGTACGTCGTCGCCGTCGTTCCCGTCGTGATTCCCAGGTAGAAGATCTCGAGGACGAACGGGCAGAACACGTCTGCGGCCACGTCGGTGAAGGGCCCACACAGTCCGAGAAGCGCGCCCCCCGCCCCCGCCGTCAGGGCTGCGGCGAGGCAGACGGCGAGGACTCCACGTGACCGGGAGATGGTCATTTTTCCTCCAGCGATTGTTTCGATTGATCTTAGCAGACCTGACGCCGCCGCTCGGAGCTTCGAGGGGACGGAAGCCTGCCTTCTATGAGATAGTCCGCCTCAGAGCACTCAGTCGCAACCGGGATTTGCTTTTCGAGCACGGCGTGTCTCACGCCGGGCCAAGGAGGAACAATGGTCAAGGTATCGCGTGTCTCTCTCGTCCTGGGTTTGGTTCTAGCTGGATTCTTGCTGGCGCTCGCGGCTCGCCCGTCGCTGGCGCAGGCCGCCAGGAAGGCCTCGCCCGCGGACGGCCACACCATCCACGTCGTCGCGCCTCACATCCTGGACGGAAAGGTCATGGGTCCCTTCCACCATTACTGCAAGGGCGTCTCCGACACAGTGATCGAATGCCTGATCTACGACAACGACGATCCCAAGGCGTTGTTGACGCAGGTCGAGTACTTCGTCGCGAAGTCCGTCACGACGCCGAACGTTCCTCTGGCGACCTGGAACAAGTACTACCACGACCACGCGATCGAGATCGCCGGCGGCCGCGTGAAGGTCCTGGACGCCACGGAGGACGAGACGAAGAAGATCGTGGAGATCGCCTCCAAGACGGACGGCATCGTCTTCTCGCTCTGGCAGCCGGAAGGCGCCAAGGCTCCCAACGGAGAGGTCAAGCACCCCCAGGCCGTGGGCCACAAGCCGATGACCGAGGCCCAGTACAAGTCCCCGACCCGTTAATCCCGACCGGGCGGAAGGGGCGCCGCGGGAGCGAAGGCGGCGCCCCTGAACTTCCTATTCTTTCTTCGGCTTTCCTGCCGGGGCGACATAGCCGGGGCCGCGCAACGGACGTCCGCCCAGCTTGCCGGTCGCTCTTCCGTGGTCGAGGGAGACGACGCCGTTCACGATGACGTACTCGATGCCGACGGAGGCGCGGTGAGGGTCTTCGAAGGTGGCGGCATCGTTCACAATTGCCGGATCGAAGATCGTGAGGTCGGCGAAGTTGCCGACTCGGAGCAGGCCGCGATCGCGCAGGCCGACGCGCTGAGCGGGGAGGCTGGTGAACTTGCGAATCGCCTGCTCGAGGGTGAGCAGATGCTGCTCCCGCACGTAGCGGCCAAGAATGCGCGGAAAGCTGCCGTAGGCGCGCGGATGCGTTTTGGACTCGCTGAGCGGGCCTTCGATGTTGGCTGCGCCGGCGTCGGTGCCGACGCTGACGAACGGCTGCTGCATGGCGTATTTCACGTCGTCTTCACTCATGGTGAAGTAGACGGCGCCGACGTGGTCCCTGGCGGCGATGACCACATCGAGGAGAGCGTCGAGCGGGTCTTTCCCCTCGGCGTCTGCGACTTGCCGGATGGTCTTGCCTTCGTAGTGTTTGAGCGCGGGATCGAGCACGGACGAAATCAAGATACCCTGCGGACCGCCGGTGCCGCGCCACATATCCTCGGCGCTGCCGCGCGAGCCGGAGAGCTCCTGGCGAATGGCGGCGCGCACTTGCGGATCCTGAAGGCGCCGGACGAAGGCCTCGCTGCCGCCTTCGTGATACTTAGGCGGAATTGTCGCGCCGAGCGACGTACCCGATGCGATATAGGGATACTGGTTCGCCGTGACATCGAGGCCGCCATCGCGGGCGGCTTGGATTGCGCCGATGACCTTCGGCATGTTTCCCCAGTTCTGGCGCCCGCTGACTTTGATGTGCCAGATCTCGACGGGAATTCCGGCTTCGCGGCCGATGCGGAAAGCTTCGTCGAGGGCTTCCATCTCTTTGTCGCCTTCGTTGCGGATGTGCGAGATGTAAATGCCGCCATATTGCGCGGCCACCCTGGCGAGAGCGATGAGCTCGTCAGTCCTGGCGTAGAACGCGGGCGCGTAGATGAGCGAGGTGGAGACGCCCATCGCACCCTGGCGCATCGCCTGACCCACGAGCTGCTCCATCTGCGCGAGCTCGTCCGCCGTGGGCGGGCGATCGACGGTGCCGATGACGACTCGGCGCACTTGCGTGGCGCCAACGTAGGTGCCGAGATTGATGCCGCTGCCCTGGCGCTCGAGGCGGCGAAAGTAACCGTCGAAATCCCGCCAATCAACCTTGAGTTGATAGTGCGCAAGGAAGTCGGCGCGGTCGCTGATGGTGGCGTCTGTCTGCGGCGCGATGGAGCCACCTTCGCCGGTGATTCCGGTGGTGATTCCCTGGGTGAGCTTGCTGAATGCCTGCTTGTCAATGAGCAGGTTCCATTCCGATTGGTCCAGCATGTCAATGAATCCGGGCGCGACGACGAGACCGGTAGCGTCCACGGTGCGGTGGGCTCGGGCCTGCGCAGGAGCGCGTCCGAGCAGCGTGATGCGGTCGCCGGTGATGCCAACGTCGGCGTACTTCCAGGGATTGCCGGTGCCGTCCATTACGCGGCCGTTGCGGATCAGGATGTCGTAGCTCTGGGCGAAGACCGCGCAGGGTAAGAACAGCAGCAGAAGAAGAGCAAGGCGTTTCACGTTCACGCCCAAATCCTAGCAATTAGAACAGTAACCGTCGGGCAGGAGCGCCAAGCCCCTTCCCTACGGCGAGGAAAAAGGGACGGCGCTTCTAGGAAAAGCCACGGTCGCCTGAAGTTCGCGGAGGCGGAGCAGGTGATCAGGCGACGGTCGAGGCCCCTTGGCCGAGCCGTCCGCCGGTGCGCCGCAGGCGCGGATCACATGCGGAGCCTGAGCGACTGGTCGGGACGCCGGGAGTCGAACCCGGCATCTGGTCGAATTCGGGATCGTTTGCCAGAGCAAGGCACGTGTGTTCGTAGCGTGCCACCCCAGAGGGGAGCGGTGGGGG
>DATFQY010000202.1:0-37007 GCA_035263845.1 Thermoanaerobaculia bacterium
GGCGGGCCTTGCGCCCGCCCGCGCCCTTGGTCGCCCTCAGTCGTGTCGCAGGGCTATCAATGGATCGATACGCGAAGCGCGGCGAGCCGGAACGTAATTCGCCGTTAGGGCGACGACGACCAGGACCAACGAGACCGCACCGAACGTGATCGGGTCCGTGGCTTGGACTCCGTAGAGCAACGTCTTCATCAACCGGGTCAGGAGAAGCGCCCCGACCAGCCCGGCGCCCGCTCCGACAAGCGCGACCAGCATCCCCTGCCGGACGACGAGGCGCAGGACGTCCCCCTGTTCGGCGCCCAGCGCCATCCTCAGGCCGATCTCGTGGGTGCGCCGCGAGACGGAATAGCTCATGACGCCGTAGATGCCGACCGCGGAGAGAAGCAGCGCCACCGAGGCGAAGACGGCGAGCAGCATCAGGTAGAACCGCGGTCCCGCCACGGCCATCGCCGCGACGTCGTCCATCTTCAGCACCTGCGAGATCGTGGCGTTGGGATCCACCGACCAGACCGCGCTTCGGACCGACGGAGCCAGCGCGGAAGGATCGCCATTCGCGCGCAAAACGAGGGTCAGGTACGTGTAGTTCGACGACAGCCTTTCCAGGTACCTGCGCTGCTGGAGGTACGCCAGGTACGTCTCGGATTGCGGAGCCGCTCCCCAGGCATTGCGGACCGTGTTCTTCGAGACGCCGACGACCGTCAGCCACTGGGGATTCTTGTCCTGGTCGTCGAAGGTGATCCGTTTCCCGATCGGGTCTTCGCCGGGCCAGTGCTTGCGGGCGAGCGCCTCGTTGACGACGACGACCCCGGGCGAGTCGAGGGTGTCGCTCTCCCGGATGTCCCGGCCGCGCAGGATCGGGATCCCCATGGTCGCGAAGTAGCCGGGCAGGACGACGCGGTACGCCGCGTCGGGGCTCTCGCCGGGCGCGGGGATGGGACGCCCCTCGATCGAGAAGGACCAGCCCCAGATGTCGCCGGCGATCGGAAGGTGGTTGATCGCGCTCGCCGAGGCGACTCCCGGCAGCCGCCGGATCCGCTCGAGCGCCTCGCCGAAGAAGGCGGCGCGGCGGGGCGGCGGCGCCTGCGCGGTGCCGGTCACGGAGACGACGAGCGAGAGCACTCCTTGAGAAACGAAGCCCGGATCCACGGACTCCAGGGCGGCGAAGGACCGGATCATCAACCCGGCGCCCACGCACAGGACCAGGGCGAGGGCGACCTCCGACGCGATGAGGAGGCTCCGCAGGCGAGTCCTCCGCGGACCGCCGGTCGATCCGCGCTCTCCCTCGCGGAGCGTTCCTGCCAGGTCCCGCCTGGAGACCTCGAAGGCGGGAGCCAGGCCGAACAGGACTCCGGTGAGCAGCGAGACTCCCAGCGTGAAGGCCAGCGCGCGCCAGTCCAGCGCGACCGCCTGGAGCTGCGGAATCTCGCCGGGAGCGAGCGAAACGAGGAGCTTCGTCGCCCCGGCGGCGAGGGCGATCCCGGCAGCGCCTCCAAGGATCGCGAGGACGACGCTCTCCGTCAGGAGCTGGCGGACCATGCGACGCCGTCCCGCGCCCAGCGCGGAACGGATCGCGACTTCCCGCTCCCGCGCGGTCGCCCGTGCGAGCAGCATGTGCGCGACGTTGGCGCACGCGATCAGCAGGACGCAGACGACGGCTCCGAGCAGGACGAGCAACGCCGGCCGGACGCCGCCCACGACCGTCTCCTGGAGGGACTCGACGGTGACCTCGCGGTTGCTTCCCGGGTACTGCTTTTCCAGGCGCGACGTGATCGCGGCGATCTCGGCGCGGGCGGTCGAGAGCGCAACGCCCGCAGCGAGGCGTCCGAAGATCCGCAGGCTCTGCCCCTCCCTGTTGGACGCCCGCGCCGGCGGGAACGAGATCGGAGCCCAGAGCTCCGTTCCGATGGCCCAGAAGGGCGGGAACTCGAAAGACGGCGGCATCACGCCGAGGACGGTGTACGCCTCGCCATCCAGTCGGATGACTCTGCCGGCGAT
This sequence comes from Thermoanaerobaculia bacterium, assembly GCA_035263845.1. Lineage (GTDB taxonomy): Bacteria > Acidobacteriota > Thermoanaerobaculia > UBA5066 > Gp7-AA6 > JAWOLE01. The sequence continues at coordinate 1,993 of DATFQY010000202.1, forward strand.
CCGCGGGTCGGCCGCGAAGGACCGCTGCCAGAGCCGGTAGCCGAGGACGGCGACGTGGTCCCGGCCCGCCTCCTCTTCCCCGGGCAGGAAGACGCGGCCGTGGAGCGGGGAGACGCCGAGCATCCGGAAGAGGTCCGCCGACATCCGGACCGCCTGCACGCTCTCGGGCCGGGAGCCTCCCGAGAGGTTCGGGATCCAGTTCTCCGCGGCTCCCATCGTGTCGAAGCTCTTCGCGTCGCGCCGCCAGTCGAGGAAGTTCGCCGGTGCGACCGGGTTGGTCCGCCGGTGCAGGATGACGGCGAGGCGACCCGGTTCGCGGTACGGAAGCGGGCGGAGAAGGACGGCGCTGATGACCGAGAAGATCGCCGCGGTCGCCCCGATGCCCAGGGCAAGAGCGAGAATCGCCGCCGCGGCGAAACCCGGCGCCCGGACGAGCGCCCGAAGCGTGTAGCGGACGTCCGCGGCCACGGTCGCGAGAAACACGCCGGCGCGGACGTCGCGGACTTCCTCGACGACCTGCTCGACGCCCCCGACCTCGATCGCGGCCGCCCGGCGCGCCTCCTCGGCCGTTGCCCCCTCCTTCTCCTTTTCGTCGGCCAGGAGGCGGGCGTACTCGCGGACTTCCTCGCCGATCGCCTCATCGCGGCTCTTCCGGTCAACGAGGTTTCGCCACAAGCTGGCGAGCCTCGGCCAGGGCATCAAGGGCATCGCGCTACGTCGCTTTCAGGGCGGAGGCGATCGCCAGGGAGATCCGCCCCCACTGCTCCGTCTCCGTCCGCAGCTGTCGCCGGCCCGCCGGCGTCAGCCGGTAGTAATTCGCGCGCCTTCCGTTCTCCGACTCTCCCCAGGAGGAAGCCAGCCACCCGGCCTCCTCCATGCGATGCAGGGCCGGGAAGAGTGAGCCAGGCTTGACGTCGAAGGTGCCCCGCGTGATCTGACCAATCCTCCTGGCGATTCCGAGGCCGTGAAGCTCGGCAAGCGTCAGGGACTTCAGGATCAGCAGGTCCAGTGTCCCCTGCAACAGGTTGGCGGGGGTTTCCTCCATCGCAGCTCCTACAGAATGTCTATACGAGGAGCGCGGCGGAAGGTTACGCTGTCACTCCCTGCCGGCGGAGGTCCTCGAAACAGGCGGCCGTGCGATTCAACCCCTCGGCGAACGTCGGCGGGTCCTGGCCGATCCCGATTCGCAGGTGGTTCTCGACGCCGAAGGCCGATCCGGGGGCGAGCATGACCCCGTACTTCTCGGCCAGCAGGTCGGAGAGCTCCAGGGAGGGCATATCAAACGCGTACTTCATCAGCGCCAGCAGCCCTCCCCGCGGCGGGGTCCAGGAGACGACATCCGCGTGGCGCGCGAACCAGGCCGTGGCCGCCGCGAGGTTCGCCCGGACGATCTCCCGCGTGCGCGCCGTGATCCGCCCGCGGTGCTTGATCGCGAGGACGGCCAGAGCGTCGTTCAACTTGCCAGGCGAGAGAGAGACGTAGTCCCGCGTCCCCCAGCATTTCGCGACGAGGTCGGCCGGACCGGCAAACCAGCCGATCCGAAGGCCGGGCAGGCCGAACGGCTTGGAGAGCGTTCCCACGCTGACGGCCGACGGGACGAAGTCGCGCATCGGGGGCGCGAGCGGCTCGCCTCCCGGGATCTCGAGCCAGCGGTAGGCCTCGTCGGAGAGGATCCGCGCGCCGGCGGAGGAGGCGATGGCGCCGACGCGCTCCAGGTCGGCGCGGGAGAGCATCGCACCCGTCGGGTTGTGCGGAGTGTTGAGCACGATCAGCCGGGTCCGCGGAGTCACGAGCCGCTCGAGCTCCTCGAGGTCGTAGCGGAATCCGTTTTCCTCCCGCAGCTTCCAGAGCGACACGTCGCAGCCGATCGCCCGCGGGACGCTGTAGAGCTGCTGGTAGGCGGGATAGACAGCGACCACGTGGTCTCCCGGCTCCAGGAGCGCGTTGAACAGGAGGAAGTTCGCCTCGATCGCGCCGGTCGTGACGAGCACCTCGTCCGGCCCGGTGTTCCGGTAGGTCGAGGCGATGGCGGAGCGAAGCTCCGCGGTTCCGGGCGCTTCGCTGTAGCCCAGCCGCACGTCGAGGAGCCGAGCGAGCGTCTTCTCCCGCTCCGCCGGCGGCTCGAAGTCGAGCAGCTCTCGCGCGGAAAGCGGAAAGATGCCACTCTCGGCGATGTCGTAGGGGGTCCTGGTCTCCCACGCCGTCATCCAGCGCTCCAGGGCGAATCTCTCGATCTTCATGGCCGGCAACGATAATTGAAAAGACACCCCGGATTGGTTCTTGCATGACGCGAAGCCGATGACTTGGGTAAAGGCGTTCCTCGCGGGTTTCTTCTCGACGCTCGTCTTCCACCAGGGAACGCTGGCGATCCTCCACGCCGCCGGGGCGACATCGAGGACTCCCTTCTCGATGGCTCCGACGGCCCCGCTGAAGGTCCCGGCGGTTCTCTCGCTCGCGTTCTGGGGTGGAGCCTGGGGGGTCCTTCTGTGGCTCGTGATCTCCCGCTACCAGGGATCCTCTCTTTACTGGATCCTCGCCGTGGTTCTGGGCGCGGTTTTGCCGAGCCTCGTGGCGCTCTTCGTCGTCGCGCCGCTCAAGGGCCAGCCCGCGGGCGGCGGCGGAAAGCCCGCGATACTCGCCGGCGCGCTGCTCTTGAACGGAATGTGGGGTCTCGGGGTCGCCGTCCTGATGCGGCTATTTCGTCGGGCCGCTTCCTAGCGCCTCGCGCCTTCCTTCCGGGCCGGCGGCGCCGGTCACACCAGCGGAGCGCGGTTTCGCGACGTAAGTCCAGGCGTTGGCCAGCTCCGCCTTCCACCACCGGAGCAGCCCGTGGCCGATCATCACGAGGAAGGAAGAGCGCACGGAGTAGCCGACGAATCCCGGCCGGCGACCGGCGTTGTGGTTGCCGTAGATGCCGAGGGCCTTCTTCCTCTTCGCGATCGCCGTCAGCCGCCGGTTGTAGAAGCGGATCGGGTAGTAGCCGACCTCGGCTCCATCCTGATAGTAGGGCGGCAGCCCCAGCCGGTCGTGCGACCAGCGGTACACCGGCATGATCGCGGCGGCGTAGTAGAGGCCGGTGTCCAGGAGGAAGGCCGCGGTCATCGTGTCGTAGTCGCCCAGGACGTAGTACTTGTCGAGGTAGATCGAGTCGTAGAAGTACTGGAAGAAGCGCGCGTACCGGCGGTTGTGGCCCTCGTACTCCTTCTCCATCTCCGCGGCGGAAGCGCCGGAGAGGGCCTTCTCGATCAGCGCCACGCGCATGTGGACCGAGAACGCCATCTGGTCGAGACCCGGCGAGTAGAACGGATCGAGGAATCCGCCGGAATCGCCAACGCACGTCCAGCCCGGGCCGATGAAGCAATCCACGAAGTAGGGGAGATGGCCGTAGGAGCGGCAGTCCTCCTCGACCGGCGTCGCGTGCTCGAGGAGCTCCTTCGTCAGCGGGTTGGAATCGAGGAACCGCTGGAGCTTCTCGAGCGGCGTCGAGCCTTCGGGCGTGACGAGCCGCTTGTCCCAGACGAGGCCGACGGAGGTCTCGCCGTCCTTTAGCGGGATGAACCAGATCCAGTAGCCCCAGCCCGTGAAGTGGTTCGTGGCCAGGCGGCGCGAGGCCAGGACCGCGCGCGCGAACGGGTCGGCCGGGTCCGTGCCGGCGACCTCGGGACCGTCCATGTCCTTCACGCCGCGGTAGCGGACCCAGATCGCCGAGGTTGGGTGGGACTGGATCGGTGTGACGCCGCCGCGCCTCCTCGCGAGCATCGCGTGGCGCCCGCTCGCGTCCACGACCCACTTCGCGGAAACCTCGACCCGCTCGCCGTTCCCCTTTTCGACCGTCACCCGGTTGCCCGCCTCGCCGCCGAGCTCGAAGTCCGCGACCCTCGCCGGCCGCCACACTTCCGATCCCTCCTCCGCGGCGACCTTGAGCAGGTGCTCGTCGAGCTTCGAGCGGTCGAGCTGGAAGGACGGGGTGCGCGCGAGCTGCGTCGGCCCCACCTCCGAAGCCTCGCGGAGGCAGGTGACATCGTCATTGACGAACCAGTAGCGGAAAGCCTGCTTGGGAAGCTGCTCGCGGGAGAGGTGGTCGTACTGCTTCAGGACCCGGGTCAGGAAGTACGCCGAGATCTCGACGGTGGACTCGCCGACCTTCCAGTCGAACCGGTCGCTTTTCTCGACGACCAGCACCCGAAGCCGCGGCATCCGCCTCTTCAGGAGGATGGCGGTCGAGGCCCCCGACACCGCCCCCCCGATGATCACCACGTCGTACTGGAGGGCCGTGAAAGGCTCCGAGATCCCGGTGGACGCCATGGAGAGGCGAGTTTAACCCCGCGTTTCCGCGTTTTGCCTATGATGCTCGGCATGGCAGAAAAGGCGGGGGCGCGCGCCCCCAAGAAAAGGAAGCCCGCGCAGCTCAAGACCCAGGTGACGGGAAAGAGTGTCGAGGCTTTCCTGGGGAAGGTCGGCGATGCGGGGCAGCGGGAAGACGCTTTCCGTCTGCTCGCGCTGATGAAGAAGGCCACGAAGAAAGAGCCGAAGATGTGGGGGGCCGCGATCGTCGGTTTCGGAGATCACCGTTTCGAGTCCCCGAGCGGGCGAATCGTCGACTGGTTCCTCGTGGGCTTTTCACCGCGGAAGAATGCCCTCACGATTTATCTGAGCCCGAGGCTCCAGAACCGGGCTCAGATGCTCGAGGGGCTCGGCAAGTTCAAGACCAGCGGCGGATGTCTCTACGTCCGCCGGCTCGAGGACGTGAACGAGGCGGCGCTCTCCCGGCTGATCGCGGCATCGGTAGCCTCGCTCTTCGGTAAGTCCTGACCTTCCGGCAGAGACTCCGCCAGAGGCTGTGGCGGCCGATCCTCCGGCCGAGGCCCGGACGAAAGCTCCCGCCCGAGGTCCGGTTCGGGCCGGTGCAGAAGCTCGCGGCGGAATTGCCGGAGGGCCTCCGCGATCCGGGGTTCGCGGTGCTCCTGCGCCGGATCGACGAGTCGCCGGTCTTCGAGGGGAATCGCGCGCGGGTCTTCTTCCGCGGCCCGGAGACCTTCGCCGCGATGATGGAGGCGATCGACTCCGCCCGCGAGGAAGTCTTAGTCGAGTCCTACATCTTCAAGGACGACCAGACCGGCCGCTCCTTCCGCGACGCCCTCTCGCGCGCCGTCGAGCGCGGCGCCAAGGTCCGCGTCCTCGCCGACGCTTTCGGCTCGATCGCCACGCGCCGCGCCTTCTGGAAGGAGATGCGACGGCGGGGAATCGAAGTCCGCCTCTTCCATCCGGTCTTTCCCCACGTGCTCCTCCAGCCCTTCCGCGACCACCGAAAGATCCTCGTCGTGGACGGCCGGATCTCCTTCACCGGCGGGATGAACATCGGCGACGAGTACGGCTCGAGCCTCTCGAAGCACGGCGGGCCGTGGCGCGACTCGCACATCCGGATCGAGGGGCCGGCCTCGTGGGGAATCGCGATCGTCTTCACCGAGGCCTGGGACGCGGCGGGAGGAAGCCGCGTAGAGCTGCCGCTGCTGGCTCCCGAGACCGGAGGCGTGCCGGTCGTCGTCCTGGATTCCCGGCCGTTCCGCGGCACCGACGAGATGGCGTCCGTCATGGCGGCGATCGTGACAGCGGCGAGGAAGCGCCTCTGGATCACGAACGCCTACTTCGCTCCCCGTTACCGCGCGGTCGAGCTGCTGACCCGCGCCGCGCGCCGGGGAGTGGACGTGCGGCTCCTGCTGCCCGGGCGAAGCGACGTCTCCCTCGTCCGCCACGCGGGGCATGGACACTTCGAGGCGCTGCTCAAAGGCGGAGTCCGGATCTTCGAGTACCACGCGGCGATCCTCCACGCCAAGACCGTCGTCGTCGACGACCACGTCTCCGTCATCGGCTCGAGCAACCTCGACTTCCGCTCCTTCCACCTGAACGCCGAGTGCAACGTGCTGATCCTCGACGACGCGACCGCCGGTACCCTCGCGCGCGCCTACGAGGGGGACCTGGAGAAATCCGTCGAGATCGTTCCGTCCCTTTGGGAGAGACGGTCCTCGCTCCATCGGACGGGCGACGCCCTGGCACGGATGATGGGTCCCTTCCTTTGAGCCCGGGGTAGGTGTATCGTTTTCGCGGGCGGGGGAGATCGAAATCCGGCGGCCTCATGGGAAGGAAGGTTGCGATTCTCGCGGCGGCCCTGCCAACGGAGCCTTGCCGCGAGAGCCGGAATCGGATGCGGCCGCGGTCCCGCCCTTTTCCTTTCCCTGAACTCGAATCAGTGATTCGACACTAACCGCGTCGAGCGGCTCGACCGGATCGGCAGCCGAACCAGCGCCCCGAGGTCGAACTCCCGGACCTGGCCCTCCTGCGTGATCCTCCCGACGACCCCGTTGTCCGGCTCGGAAAACCACAGGTTGCCGTCGAGGCCCGCGGCGATGCCGACCGGGATGGAGAGCGGCGTCGGCAGCACGAACTCCGTCGAGGAACCGAAAGGGGAGAAGCGGGCGATCGCCCGGCGGCCGGGCACCGTGATCCAGATGTTGCCGTCCGGGCCGGAAGCCAGGCGCGACGCGCCGGTGAAGGCGACGTTTGTCCGCGCGACCGGGCTCGTCGAGACCGCGACGAGCTCGCTGTAGCCGTTGTCGGCGAACCAGAGCCGGCCGTCGCTCGCCGCGATGATCGATGTCGGCGTGGAGATGCCCGAGGAGGTCTCGTCGAGGACGCGGGTCATTGCTCCCGTCGCCGCCACGCGCCACACGCCCTGGCCGCCCGAGCCGAAGGCGCCGAGCGCCGCGACGAACCAGAGGTTCCCGTCCGGGCCCGCGGCGATCGAGCTCGCGATGGCTCCGTCGGCGATCGGGAACCGCGCGATCTGCCCGTTCGGGGAGACCCGGTCGATCTCGGCAAGGTTGGCGATCCAGACGTTTCGGTCCGGGCCGGACGCCAGGCTGCTCGGAAGGAAGCTGAGGACCAGAGGGCGGTCTGAGAGTGTGGCGACGTCGGCGGCGACGCCCGAGCGGCTGAGCGCCCAGACGTGGACCTTCCCATCCAGGCCGAAACCGACGACCCAGATCCGGCCGTCGGGTCCGGCCGCGATGGCTTCTCCGAGGGCCGCCGCGCCCGGAATCGCGTAGTCGATCAGCACGCCCTCGGCGGTCAGATTCGCGACGTGGCCGGTTCCCATCTCGGGGAACCAGAGACTTCCATCGGCGCCGGCCGCGAGGCCGCCCGGACGGACGGCCGCCACCGCCCGGCCCGGCGCGGGAAAAGCCAGGAGCAGGAACGGGAGCAGGACGATTTCGAGTCGGAGAAAGCGCGAGGCACGTGCGTTTTTCAAAAGCGTCTCCCGCCTGACTTACGGCAGCCGACCCGAAATCATTGAGAGAACGCCTAACCTTCCCGGCGCAGTTGCGTCCTAGAAGACGTGGATGTGTTTTTCCAGGACGTTTGGTACGCGCTACGGGGCCTCCGGCGCTCGCCCGGCTTCGCGGCCGCGGCGATCCTGACGCTGGCACTGGGGACGGGAGCCACCACGGCGATCTTCTCCGTCGTCCGGGCGGTGCTCCTCGCCCCGCTTCCCTACGCGGACCCGGACAGCCGGGTCATGATCTGGAGCCGCTGGTCGGCGTTCCGAAAGACGTGGGTCGCCGACGCGGAGGTGTTCGACTACCGCCGGATGTGCCCGGCGTTCCGCAGCGTCGCGGCCTGGGGCTCCGGAGAGGCGAACCTGACCGGCGACGGCGAGCCCGTGCGCATCGGGATGGCGGAGATCACGGCGAACACGTTCGAGACGCTCGGCGCGCGTCCCGAGCTGGGCCGCTCCTTCACCGCGCAGGAGGATCTCCCGGGCGGCCCGCCCGTGGCCATCCTGTCCTACGGCCTCTGGCAGCGCCGCTATGCCGGCGATCCGGCGATCGTCGGCCGCGCCATCGACATCGACGGCGTCCGCACACGGATCGTGGGGGTGATGGCCCGGGGATTCGCGCTGCCGACCGACTTCGGCGCCGACGCAGCGTCGCCGTCACAGCTCTGGACGCCGCTGCGGATCGATCCCGCCGGCCTGACCCGCAGTCACGGGTTGTACGCGGCGGCGGCCCTCGCTCCGGGCGCGACGGCGAACCGCGCGACCGCCGAGCTGCGCTCCGCCGCCGCGGAGCTGACGCGGCAGGGCGCCTACCCGCGCGAGGACGGCTTCGAGCCCTTCGCCATTCCAATGGACGAAGAGATCCGGGGCGGAGCGCGCCGGGCGATCCTTCTCGTCTTCGGCGCGGTCGGCGTTCTGATGCTGATGGCCTGTGCCAACGTCGCCAACCTCCTGCTCGCCCGCGCCGAGGCGCGGCAGCGCGAGATCTCCGTGCGGGCGGCGATTGGCGCGGGACGCCTCCGGCTGACGAGACAGCTCTTGACGGAAAGCTTCGTCCTCGCCGCCTGCGGGGCGCTCCTGGGCCTCGGGCTGGCGTGGGCGGGCGCGCGTGCGATCGCCGCGAGCGGCGCGGCGGGGCTGCCGGCGCTGGCGCCGATCGCGATCTCGACCTCGATGCTCCTCTTCACGGCGGCGCTCTCGGTCCTGACGACCTTCGTCTTCGGTTTTGCCCCGGTCCTTCAGCTCCTCCGCATCAACCTGTCCGAGTCCCTTCGCGACGGCTCCCCGGGCGCCTCCGCCGGCCGCTCCCGGATGAGCCTTCGCGGCGCGATCGCGGGCGCCCAGATGGCGCTCGCCGTGGTGCTCCTGCTCGGGGCGGCGCTGATGCTTCGAAGCCTCGACGCGCTGCGGAGGATCGACCTCGGCTTCGATCCGGAGCACGCGCTGACTCTCCAGCTTCACACGGACGAGGCGAGGTATCCCAGGTCCGAGGCCGTGGTGGCGCTCGACCGCTCGCTCCTGGAGCGGGTCCGGGGGATTCCCGGAGTCGCGGCGGCCGGCCTCATCCGGTCACTCCCCCTCGCGGCGGAGATCGGCGACTGGGGGCTCGACGTCGAGGGCTACGTGGAGACGCCCGGCCACCGGGCAAAGGGGGACTGGCAGGTGATCTCCGACGGAGCCGTCGAGGCGATGGGGGAGAAGCTCGTCGCCGGCCGGGCGATCCTCGCCAGCGACACGGCGGACGCGCAGCCCGTCTGCCTCGTCAACCGGGCGCTCGTCCGCTCGTACCTTCCCGGGCGAGACCCGATCGGCGGGCGGATCCGGATGGGATCGAGGGCGACTCGGCCCTGGATGACGATCGTCGGCGTGCTCCACGACGAGCGGCACAACGGCATCACCGGAGCGGTCAAGGAGAAGTTCTTCGTCCCCTACGCCCAGTTCCCGGCGGCCCGGGGAGGTGGAGCGTCGCGGGCGATGACGCTCGTCGTCCGCACGAGCGGCGATCCGCTCGCGCTGGCAAAGCCGATCCGCGCCGAGCTCGCGAAGATCGATCCGAATCTTCCCGTCTCCAACGTCCGGACTCTCGGGCAGGTGGTGGACGCCTCGATGGCGACGCCTCGACTGACCGGCTCCCTGCTCTCGATCTTCGCGGGCCTGGCGCTCTTCCTGGCTGCGCTCGGCGTCTCCGGGGTCCTCGCCTACCTCGTCTCGCGCCGCCGCCGCGAGATCGGGGTGCGAATGGCGCTGGGCGCTTCGCGGGCCAACGTCGTCTCCCTGATCCTGCGCCGCGGCCTCTCGACCGCTGGAATCGGCGTCGCTGCGGGGCTCCTCGCCGCCCTCTTCCTGACGCCGCTGATGTCGGGGCTCCTCTACGGCGTTGCTCCTCGCGACCCGGCCACCTTCGCCGCGGTCGCCCTGATCCTTCTGGCCATCGCCGCCGGCGCCAGCGCCATCCCCGCCGTCCGGGCCTCCCGAACAGATCCCCTCGACTCGCTCCGCTCCGAGTGAGCCGTCAGGCCAGATTGTGGCCGAAGCAGAGGCGGTAGCCGTTGCAATCCAGGACGTCGAAGTCCCGGCAGCCGTAGGGCTGGGTGCAGAGGTCGCGCGCGATCTTTGCGCCCTTGGATTTGAACTCGGAGTGGAGGGCGTCGGCGTCGTGGACCCAGACGTAGGCATCCCAGGCGCCGCCTTCGCGCGACGCGAGGTTGTTCGGTCGGAGCGGCGTCGACGCGTCGACCTGCGCGAGCATGATGACGATCTCGCCCCGCTTGACCATGCAGAACGACGGCGGCTCGCCCCAGAACCGCTCGTAGCGGAAGCCGAGGACATCGCGGTACCAGTTCGCCGTCGAGACCACGTCGTGGACCAGGAAATAGGGCGCAATCGCCCAGCGCTCACCAGCCAATGCCGTAGTCCTCGCCGTGGTCGCTGGACCCGCCCCAGAGGGTGCCATGCTCGCGGTCGATATAGATGGCGTTGATGGGGCCGGAGGTCTTCGCCACGACCTCGAGCTTGTAGCCCATCTTCGCCAGCTCCTGGCGGACCCAGGGAGGCGTCGAGGGATGGATCATCATCGCGCCCGGCCGCGAGTCGTGCGCACCGAAGGAGCTCCTCATCTGGTAGCTGTTGATGTTGGCCGCCTCCGTCGCCTCCTGCACCGTCATCCCGAACTCGACGACGTTCAAGAAGAACTGCAGCAGGTTCTGGTCCTGTGAGTCGCCGCCCTGGACCGCGAAGGCGAGGTAGGGCTTGCCGTCCTTCATCGCGAGCGTCGGTGTCAGCGTCACGCGCGGGCGCTTCCCGGGCGCCATGACGTTGAACGGGTTCTCGGCCCGGTCCGTCACGAAGCTCTGCATCCGCTGGCTCATCCCGATCCCCGTCTTTCCCGCGATGACCGCGGGGACCCAGCCGCCCGACGGCGTCACCGAGACGACCCATCCCTCGGCGTCGGCGGCCTCGACCGAGGTCGTGCCGGCGTAGAAGCCCTCTTCGAACGTCCGCGGCGCGGGCAGCCCCGCCCCGGTTTCGGCGGGAGCGGCGTCGGCCTTCGGCTTGGGCTTGTTCGCCTTCCACTTCTCTAGCAGGTCGAGGTACGGGTTTTTCTTCCCCTCGAACGGGTAGGGGTCGCCCGGCTTGATCTCCGCGTCGTTTCGGGCCCAGTTGATCTTCGCGGCACGCTCCTTCGCGTAGTCCTTCGAGAGCAGCCCGGAGCGTGGCTCGTCGGAATTGAAAGCGGGATCGCCGTAGTAGAAGTCGCGGTCGGCGAAGGCGAGGCTCATCGCCTGGTAGATCGCGTGGAGGTAGCGGGCGGAGTTGTAGCCCATCCCCTTGATGTCCATCGGCTCGAGAATGTTGAGCGCCTGGAGCATCGCGGGGCCCTGCGTCCAGAAGTCGAGCTTGTAGACATCGATGCCGCGGTAGCTCGTCTTGACCGGCTCCTCGATCTTGACCTTCCAGTTGGCGAGGTCCTCCACCGTGTGGAGCCCCCCGACCTCGCGCGAGCCCCGGACGAACTCGGCCGCGATGTCGCCCCGGTAGAAGCGGTCGTAGGCGGCCAGGATGGCGTCCTTGCGGCTCTTGCCTTTGGCGAGCGCTTGCTTCTCGGCCTCGACTAACTTGCGCAGAGTGGCGGCCAGGTCCGGCTGGTGGAAGATCTCTCCGGCCACCGGCGGGCCGTCGTTGGGACGAGGAAGCATGGTCCGGCGCGACTCGGGCCACTTGAGCAGCCAGTCGCGGCGCTGCGTGATGGTCGAGATGATCTGCTGCTCGATCGGGTAGCCGTCGGCCATCTCGATGGAGGGCGCGAGGACGTCGGCGAGGGAGAGCTTGCCGTATTCGGCGAGCATCACCAGGATCCCGCCGGGAGTCCCCGGCGTGACGGCCGCCAGCGGGCCATACTCAGGCGGGTAGGACATCCCCTTCGAGTGGAAGAACTCGGGCGTCGCTCCCGTCGGCGCGACCCCGAGCGCGTTGATGCCGATGACCTTGCCGGTGTGAGGGTTGTAGATCAGGGCCTGCGTCTCCCCGCCCCACGACAGCGTGTCCCACATCGTGCAGGCGGCGGCGATCATGCCGGCGGCGGCGTCCACGGCGTTGCCGCCTTTCTGGAAGATCATCGCCCCGGCGGTCGCCGCGAGCGGCTTGCCCGTGATCGCCATCCACTTACGGCCATGGAGCTGCGGCTTGTTCGTGGCCGCCCGGAGGGTCGCGGTCGCCCAGATTCCGAGGGCAAGAAACGTGAAAACCAGGAGGAAGCGCCCGATTCCGCGGACCGGTCTGTGGTTCATTCCGTGTGCCTCCTCCAAGATTGCTTTCCCGGATCGTAACTCAGCGGGCCCTGAAACCTTCTTCGGTGGCCTCCGTAACTTCCCCTTGACATTCGACAGGAAGGGGCGAAGACTCCTGTAGACGATCTAAAGGAGCTGTGAATGACCCGATCCGACCTGCTCCAGGGAACCCTCGACGTGCTGATCTTGAAGACCCTCCGGGCGGCCCCGATGCACGGCTGGGGGATCTCGCAGCGCATCCAGCAGCTCTCCGAAGACGTGCTCCAGGTCAACCAGGGGTCGCTCTATCCCGCGCTCTACCGGCTGGAGGGGAAGGGCTGGATCCGCTCGACCTGGGGAGCCTCGGAGAACAACCGGAAGGCGCGCTTCTACGAGCTGACGAAGAAAGGCCTGCGGCAGCTCGCCGAGGAAGAGGAAGGCTGGGAGCGTTTCGCGCAGGCGGTCTCCCGCGTGCTCGCGGCGGGATAGGGCCGGGCGAAGGAGGACAGCCATGGCATCTCGAATCCTGACGGCGCTTCGGGCGATCTTCCGCAAGCGGGAGGTCGAAGGGCAGCTCGACGAGGAAGTCCGCTTCCACATCGAGATGGAGACCCGCAAGCTCGCCGCTCGGGGCCTCTCGCCACAGGAGGCGCGGCGCCAGGCGCTGATGGCCTTCGGCGGAGTCGAGAAGCACAAGGAGGAGGCGCGCGACGCCACGGGCGCCCCGATCGTCGAGACGCTCCTCCAGGACATCCGCTACGGAGCGCGCGGCCTTCGCCGGAACCCGGTCTTCGCCCTCGCCGCGGTCGCGACCCTCGCGCTGGGGATCGGCGCCAACGCCGCCATCTTCTCCGTCGTCCACGGCGTCTTCCTGCAGGCCCTCCCCTACGGCGGGGGCGAGAGCCTGGTGCGGCTGCGCCAGGACGCCTCCGGCATCAACGTGACCGACACGCCCTTCTCGCCCGTCGAGATCGAGGACTACAAGGCGCGGAACAGGACGCTCGAAGGCCTCGCGGAGTACCACTCGATGTGGTTCGTCCTGCTGGGCAAGAGCGAGCCGGAGCGCGTCCAGACCGGCGTCGTCGCGGCGAACTATTTCGACGTGATGGGAGTGCGGCCGATTCTGGGCCGCACGTTCCGCGCCGGCGAAGACGTGCAGGGCTCCGAGCCGCTGCTCGTCCTCTCCTACGACTACTGGATGCGGTCCTGGGGGGGCGACAAGTCGATCATCGGAAAAGGGCTCCGGATGAACGACCGGGTCCATACGGTCATCGGAGTGCTTCCGCCTATGCCCGCATACCCCGACGAGAACGACGTGTACATGCCGGTCTCCGCTTGCCCGTTCCGGGGCCGCCCCGAGATGTACCACGAGCGCAACCACCGGATGGTCCAGGTCTTCGCGAGAGTCAAGCCGGGAATCTCGGTCGCCGCGGCGACGGCCGACTTGAACAACATCGCGCAGGGGCTGGCGGCCCAGTACCCCGCCGACTATCCGGCGAAGGGGACCGGCTTCGCGGTGACCGCCGTCTCGCTCAAGGACGAGCTGACGCAATCGGCGCGCCCGACGTTCCTCGTCCTCTTCGGCATCGTGGGGTTGGTGCTGCTTCTCGCCTGCGCCAACGTGGCCAACCTGACGCTCGCTCGCCTGCTCCGGAGGCGGCGGGAGCTCGCGCTGCGGGGCGCGCTCGGCGCGGGCCGGCTGCGCCTGGCGAGGCAGCTCGTCACGGAGAGTACGCTCGTCGCCCTGGCGGGCGGCGCGCTCGGGGTCCTCCTCGCGGCGGGCGGTTTGAAGCTCCTCGTCGCGTTCGCGGCCCGGTTCACACCGCGCGCGCGGGAGATCTCGATCGATACGCCGGTTCTCCTCTTCGCCCTCGTCGTCTCTCTCGCGACCGGCATCGCCTTCGGGTTGATCCCGGCGTTCTCCGCCCGCCGCGGCTTGAGCGAAGCGCTCTCGGAGGGGAGCGACCGGTCGACGGGCGGCGCGGTGCGCCACCGGATGCGGAGCGCGCTGATCGTCGTCCAGGTCGCGATCTCCTTCACGCTCTTAATCGGCGCGGGCCTGATGATCCGCAGCCTCTGGAAGCTCCAGAGCGTGGACCCGGGGTTCGCGATCGGCCGGGTCCTGACGACGCGGCTGGACCTGAACTTCACGAAGTACATGCCGCCGCCCAAGCGCTGGGCCTTCGAGAAGCAGATCCTCGAGAGGCTTTCGGGCCAGCCCGGCGTGATCTCCGCGGCGATCGCGGGAAGCTTTCCCCTGAACGAGGCCGGCCCGAACAACGGCGGATTCGAGATCGAGGGTAAGCCGGCGCCGTCGGAGGACCTGCGGCCGCAGGCGGAGTTCCAGCGGGTCTCCTCGGATTACTTCTCGACGATCGGGGTCCCGGTCCTGGCCGGACGGGTCTTCGGGAGCGCGGACACGGACGAGACGCCCAAGGTCGCCGTCGTCAGCAGCTCGCTCGCGCGCCGTTACTGGGCAGGCAAGGAGCCGATCGGAGAGCGCTTGACCTTCGACCGCGGCAAGACGTGGATCACGATCGTCGGCGTGGCCGGCGACGTCCGCCAGTACGGCCTGGCGTCGGCGCCCCCCGACGAGATCTACCTCGCGCTGCCGCAGTTCCCGACGATCTCCGGGAGCCTCCTCGTCCGCGCGGCCGGCAGCCCGCTCTCCCTGACGAAGCTCGTCGCCGCGACCGTCCACTCGATCGACCCGGACCAGCCGGTGGACCGCTTCCGGTCGCTCGATGAGGCGAGGTCCAACGCACTCGCGTCGCCCCGGCTGACCGCGACGCTCCTCTCGCTCTTCGCCGCGCTCGCCCTCGCGGTCACCTGCGCGGGCCTCGCCGGTGTCATCGCCTTCACGGTGGGCGAGCGCAGGCAGGAGTTCGGCATCCGGATGGCGCTGGGGGCCGAGCCTCGCTCGGTCCTCCGCCTCGTCCTGAACCAGGCGATGAGGCTCGTCCTCGCGGGGCTCGCGATCGGCCTCGTCGGCGCGCACCTCCTGGCCCGGCTGATGTCGGGCCTGCTCTTCGAGGTGCGGGCGACCGATCCGCCGACATTCCTCGCGATGTCCGTGGTGCTGGTGGCCGTGGCGCTGCTGGCGTCGTTCTTCCCGGCCCGGCGAGCCACGACGGTCGATCCGATGACGGCGCTTCGCAGCACCTAGGCGCGGCCCGAATCGGAGGAGAAAAAAAGGAGGGGCCCATGAGAGCTTCCTGGAGAACCTGTGTCTTCGTCCTGCTGCTCGCCTCGGTCGCGGTCACGACGCCGGGCCTGATGCCCGGCTCGGCAAGCTCCGGGACGTGGGTCTGCCCGCCCTGCGGAGCCGGTTGCGACGACACCCTCTTCGACCACGACGGCCGGTGCCCCGTCTGCGGGATGTCGCTCGTCCCGAAGACGGCGGCCGCTGCGGGGGGTGCGGCGGCGCCCTCGCCGCCGTCGTCCGAGAAGCCGCTGCGGCTGGCCGTCCTGCTCTTCCCCGGAGTTCAGATCATCGACTACACCGGGCCGTGGGAAGTCTTCGGGCAGGTGTTCGTCAACAACCATCCCGGCTTCGAGATCTACAGCGTGGCGCAGGCCTCGGGGCCGATCACGACCGCGATGGGGATGAGCGTCAATCCGCGCTACACCTTCGTCGACGCTCCCGCTCCCGACGTGATCCTCCTGCCTGGCGGCAACGTGCCGCCGCAGCTCGAGAACGCGGCGGTGATGTCCTGGATCCGCGACTCCGCCCGCGGGGCGAAGGTCGTGTTCTCGGTCTGCAACGGAGCGTTCTTCCTGGCGAAGGCGGGCCTGCTCGACGGGCTCGAGGCGACGACCTTCGCCGCGCTCATCCCGCAGCTGGAGAGGGACGCGCCGAAGACGAAGGTCCGCAGGGACAAGCGCTTCGTGGACAACGGCAAGATCGTGACGGCGGCCGGCCTCTCCTCGGGCATCGACGGCGCTCTCCACGTCATCGAGAAGCTCTATGGGCGCGGCTTCGCGGAGGTCGTCGCGACCAACCTCGAGTACCACTGGCAGCCGGAGTCCGGCTGGACGCGGGCGACGCTGGCGGACATCAAGCTCCAACCCGTGTACACGTGGGTGCACCGCTTTCCCGAGCGCGCGGTGCTCTCCCACGAGGGAAGCGCGGACCGCTGGGAGACGCGCTGGAAGCTGACGACCGACAAGCCGGGCCGCGAGATCGTCGGCGACCTCCAGGCTCTCATCCAGGAAGAGAAGTGGACGGCCGAGACGGCCCAGGGCTCCGCAGCGGCGTGGCGATTCTCCGATTCCGACGGGCGGATCTGGAAGGGAACGGCCTCGGTCGAGGCCGCGCCGTCCGAGTCGAAGAGCCGCGTGCTGACGGTCCGCCTCGCGCGCGCCGGCGCGCCGTGATCCGTCGTAGGGGCGGGCCTTGCGCCCGCCTTTGGTCATTTGAGAAGAGCGGGTACTTCCGATAGCGAGCTGATCCGGAAGCTCGGCGGGATCTGGGGCGGCTCGCCGCCGCCCCGATCGATCCAGCCGGTGATCCTGGAATCCCGGCGGGCGCCGTCGGAGTCCCAGCCGTTGGCGGTGATGAAGAGGGTGCGGGAGCGCGCCGCCAGCGAGTCGAGCAGCGCGTAGACGCGCGGGTTCGTCTTGTAGACGTGGACGTCGTCGGCCGAGAGCACCTTGTCCACCGTCAGCATGTTGACCTCCAGGGCGCGGGTGATCATCGCGCGGGTCCCGTTGGAGAGGATCGCCCGTTTCACGCCAGCCTCCTTCAATGCCCGCAAGCTGGCCGCGGCGTCCGGGTAGGCGGGCAGCTCGAGCCACATCTCGGCCAGGTTGTGGCGAACCGTCGGTGAAAGCTCCGGGGCGACCTCCGAGAGCGCCGCTGCCGTGACGTGGTCCCATCGGTCGTATCGGCCCTCGTGGTTGAGCCGCCACGTCCTCTCCAGCTGATTCTTGCGCCAGCGCGCCAGCAGCGCCGCCGATCCGCTTCCGACGAGCGGCTGCATCCGCGCCGCCAGGCCCGAGATGTCGAGCAGCGTCCCGTACAGGTCGAAGGCGACGACGTCGTACCGGATCATGCGGGGGTCTTTCTCAGGGTACTCGCTTTCGGACCCGACGCGCAGGATCCGTTCTCCCTTTTCTGCCCGGTCAGTGCCCCGGGGTCACTCCTTGCTCCTCGTCCACGAGGATCGTCCGGTCCACGGTTTCGACGGCGCCCAGCTCCTGGATCCTTCCCGACGGCCACCGGACAGTGAGGGAATCCACCCGGTCCGCCCTGCCCAGGCCGAGGTGGGCGATCGGGCTGCCGGTCGAGAGGTAGCCGCTGGCGTTGCCGGTCTCGATCACGATTCGGCGGCCCCCGGGAAGCGCCGCCGTGACCCGGCTCCCGACCCCGTCCCGGTTGTCGCGGCCGGGCGCGCCGCGGAGCTTCACGCGCAGGAAGTGCTCGCCGGGGCGGCGGCTCCCGAGGAAGAGGGCCTCCGGCGCCTGGACCGAGCGGATGTAGAGGTCGAGCGCGCCGTCGCCGTTGGCGTCGAAGGCGATGACGGCGCGGCCATTGGTCTCGAGATCGAGGCCCTCCAGGAAGGAGCGCTCCTCGAAGATCGGGGAAGCCCCGGCCCCGTCCCCGAGGCGGTTGCGGAAGAAGCGGTCCCGCTCGATGCCCGCGATTCCCGCGCCCTTGCGGTCGAACGTCCGCGTGCCGGCGACGTAGTCGTCCCAGTAGGCCAGCGACTGCCACCAGAACTCGAGCTCCCGGTCGTGGTCGCGGCCGTCGCCCCACATCCCGTTGGTGGCGTAGAGATCCGGCCAGGAGTCGTTGTCGAGGTCCGCGGCGACCGCGCTCCAGTTCCAGCCGGCATGTTGCGCGCCCGACCGCTGCGTGACGTCCTCGAAGGTGTGGTCGGCCTTCTGGAGGAAGAGGGAGTTGCCGCGGGCCATCTGCTCGACCCATCGGATCGCGACCGGCAGGAAGAGTCGCCCTCCGAGCGTCAGCGGGATGGCGGGGTACTCGTGGAGGAAGTACCACTGCGTGTCCACGCCGGTCGTGTAGAGGTCTAACCGGCCGTCGCCGTCGAAGTCCGCCCAAGCTCCGGACATCCCGTACGCGCGCGCCTGGACTCCCGCCTTGCCGGCCAGGTCCTCGTAACGCCGGGACCCGGTGTTGCGGTAGAGGTTCTTCAGGCCGAAGTCGTTGGTGACGAGGAGATCTGTCTTGCCGTCGCCGTCGTAGTCGGCGAAGAGCGACGAAAGCGACCACTGCGTGCCTTCGATGCCCCAGGCCTTCGAGGCATCGGTGAAGTGGCCCCGGCCGTCGTTCAAGTAGAGGTGATTGGGCCGGCCGTCGCGGGCGTCGTACGGCGGGTCGGGCATCTGAGAGTAGTAGTCGCCGGTCACGCAAACGAAGAGGTCGAGGTCGCCGTCGCCGTCCACGTCGGCGAACGCCGCCGAGCGCGCGTTGCCGACGACGGAGATCCCGGAGGAAGCGGTGACCTCCTCGAAAGTCCCGTCGCCCCGGTTATGGAAGAGCCGGGCCGGGCCAAAGGCGTCCGTCACGAAGAGGTCGGGGAAGCCGTCGTTGTCGATGTCGCCGGCGGCGGCGCCCGTCGCGGCGATCCCTTTGCCGCCGGGGGCGAGCCCCGCGGCCTCGGTGACGTCGGTGAAGTGGCCTTTGCCGTCGTTCCTGTAGAGGATCGAGCGCACCCCGTCGGCGACGAAGAGGTCCTCGAAGCCGTCGCCGTCGAAGTCGAGGACCGCGGCCCCGGAGCCCGGCCAGATGTCGGCGATCAGCCGGTTGGTGAGCTTGAGAGGCGGGTCCGACCGCCGGGCGCCCAGGCCGGACTCCGCGGTCGCGTCGTGAAAGCGGGGAACTGCGTTCGACCGTTCCACGCCGGGCCGGTCGAAGGCGACGGTCACCGTCACCGGAATCGGAACGGCTTCGGGCGGAGGGGCGGCGGGATCGACGTTGGGAGTCGGGTCGCGGGTCGGGTCCCACTCGGCGGACACCAGCGCGTCCGCGGTCCTCTCGACGCGGGCGCCGTCGCGGCGGAAGCCCCCGACGGTGAAGTGCACGCGGCCGCTGGTGACCTCGCGGGAGCGGTCGATCTCGTGGGCCGGCTTCTCGACTCGGTACGTCGCCCAGGCGATTCGGTCGAGGCCGCTCCACGCCCAGTCGCGCAGGCGCGCGATCCCCGCCGGGTCCGAGGGCGAGGGGTCGCGGCGAAGGAGGGCGCGGCGCGTCAGCTCCGCGGCGTCGCGCCAGCGCTCCAGGCGGTGCATCCACGGGACGAACTCGCGGCGAAGGCGGGTGATGGAGGAGTTGCGGTAGAGCCAGACGCCGGCGGCGGCGAGAAGGACGATGGCGGTGAGGCGAAGCGCCGTTCGGGTTTTTTTCACTCCGCCTTGCCGCTGCCGGGCTCGTATTTCCAGGCGGTCTGGGTCGAGGCGCCCTCGGCGAAGCGCGGGTCCACGTACTGCTCGAAGGAGATCTTCTGGTCGAGGACGCCGGTCCGGATCATCAGGTCGCGGACCAGGTCGAAGTCGGGCTTGCGCGGAGTCAGCCTCGTGTAGATGACCCGATCGAGCGGCTCGGTCAGGGCATGGCGGAGGATCTCGGGCCGCTGCTTGTAGTAGTAGCGGGCCACGAAGTCCGCGGCGTGCTCGCGGTGCGGCCGCCCCTCGTCGAGCCAGAGGCCCGAGCGGGTGATGCCGTCGACCAGGACCTGCACCGCTTCCGGCCTCTTGTCGATGACGTCCTGCCGCGCCACGACGACGCAGGACATGTAATCGGGCCAATACTCCCTCGCGTGGAACAGCACGCGGCCGAACCCGCCGAGCTCGGCCTGCGACGGGTACGGCTCGCCCATCGAGAAGGCGTCCACGGCCCCCGCGGCGAGCGCGCCGGCGACGTCGGGCGGCGCCATCTCGACCATCCGGACGTCCTCTGCCGTCAGGCCGTTTTTTTCGAGCGCGCGGAAGACGATCAGCCGCTCGTCGGAGAAGCGGCTCGGGATCGCAATGGTTCTGCCCTTCAGGTCGCGTACCGAACGGATCGGCCCGTCCTTGCTGACGACGACCGCGCTGCCGTAGCGGTGGCCGAGGTACACGATCTTGATCGGAACTCCCTGGGCGGCGAGCGCGATCGCCATGGGGGCGACCATGAAGCCCACCTGCATCCGGTCGGAGATGAGCGCCTCCTTGATCTCCGGGAAGCCCTGGAACATCCGCGGGATGAAGAGCGTGCCGTCGAGCGAGTAGCGCGAGATGAAATCCGTCACCGGGCAGGCGAGGTGGCAGGTCACCGGGATGTAGGCGACGTTCAGTTTCCGTTTTTCCCGAGGGAGGCGGTCGTTCAACGCGGCCTTCCAGTCCAGGTTGATCGCCAGGTGCGCGGCGGTGATCGCGAGAGTCCAGGCGAGAAGGCCGAGGAGGATCCGGCGCGCCTTCACGAAGCCTCCTCCCGGAAGCCCCAGCGCACGGCGCGAAGGCGGGAGACCCGCTGGACGAGCACGTTCAGGAGAAGGCCGATGACGCCGATCAGGAGCATGGCCGCGACGACGAGATCGTAGCGCTTGCCGGCATTGCGGGAGTCGATGACGAGGTAGCCCAGCCCCGAGTTGACGGCGATCATCTCGGCCGCCACGACGACGATCCACGCCACTCCGAGAGCGATCCTCAGGCCGGTCAGGATCTCCGGCAGGGCTGCGGGAAAGACGACCCGCGCCAGCAGCGCTCTCCGCGGCAGGCCGAAGTTCTCGCCCGCCTGCCGGTACATGGCCGGGACCGCGCGCACGCCGTTCATGGCCGAGACCAGGATCGGAAAGAGCGACGCGAGGAAGATCAGGAAGATCGCCGCCGAGTCGTTGACGCCGAAGAGTACGATCGCCACCGGGATCCAGGCGAGCGGCGAGATCGGCCGCAGGAACTGGATCACCGGGTTGGCGGCGCGCGCGGCCCGGGGACGCCATCCGAGGAAGACGCCCAGCGGAATTCCGACCGCCAGCGCCGCGCCGTAGCCCGCCGCCACGCGAAGCAGAGAGTCGCGGACATACGCGAAGAGGAGCCCCTTGCGCGCCAGCTCCGCGATTCCGCCGGCTACCGCGGCGGGGGAGGGAAAAACGGTCGTCTTCGTCCAGGCGACCGCGGCCCACCACAGCGCGACGATCGCCGCCGCCGCGGCGGCGGGAAGGAGGACCGCCTCGAGAGGGGAGCGCGGCTTCATACGCGGTGCGCCAGGCCGATCTCCTCGAAGATGCCGTCTCGGAGCTCGAGGTACCGGCGCGACGAGAGGTCGCGGGGGTGCGGCAGGTCGATCTCCACGATCCGGCGGATCCTGGCGGGACGCGCCGAGAGGACCACGACGCGGTCGGCGAGCTGGACGGACTCCTCGATGTCGTGGGTCACGAAGAGGATCGTCTTCCTCTCGGCCTGCCAGATCCGCAGCAGCTCGCGCCGCATCTCCAGCCGCGTGATCGAGTCGAGTGCGCCGAAGGGCTCGTCGAGGTAGAGCATGTCCGGGTCCACGGCCAGCGCCCGCGCGACCTCGACCCTCTGCTTCATGCCGCCGGAGAGCTCGTGCGGGTAGGCCTTCTCGAACCCCTCGAGGCCGACCAGCCGCACGTAGTGACGGATCCGCTTCCCCCGCTCCGTCTTCGGCAGCCGCCCGAGGCCGAAGCCGATGTTGCCCTCGACGGTCAGCCACGGGAAGACCCCGCGCTCCTGGAAGACGAAGATGCGCCGCGGGTCGGGGCCGCGCACCTCCTCGCCGTCGATCCGGACGGTGCCGGAGCTCGGCGGGAGAAACCCCGCGACGATGTTGAGCAGCGTGGACTTTCCGCAGCCGGAGGGGCCCAGGATGCAGACGAACTCGCCTTCCCGGACGTCCAGGTCGAGGGCCTCGAGCACTCGGACCTCGGCGTCCGCGCCGCGGAACGTCATGGAGAGGCCGCGGATCGCGAGCTTCGTGCGGCCGGGAGCCGGCTCCGGAGAGGAGGCGGAAATCACGCCGCCTCCGCGCTGACGTTCGCCGCATAGCCCCAGCGCAGGGCCGGCAGCCGCTCGATCCCGCGCATCGCCGCGTCGAGCGCGAGCCCGATCGTCCCGATCAAAACCATTCCCGCCACGACGAGGTCGTATCGGTTGCCGGCATTTCGCGCGTCGATGATCAGGAACCCGAGGCCCGAATCGACCGCGATCATCTCGGCGGCGACGACGACGAGCCACGCGATCCCGAGCGCCAGGCGCAGCCCGACGAGGAGGCGCGGGAGGATCGCGGGAAGGAGCACGCGGCGGGCAATCTCGCCCGGAGTGAGTCCGAAGTTCCGACCCGCGTTCCAGTGGGTCGTGGAGACGCCCTCGACGGCGCTCATCGAGGCGACGGCCAGCGGGAAGACCGACGCGACGAAGATGATGAAGACGGAGGAGAGGTCGCCGACGCCGAACCAGAGGATCGCCAGGGGAATCCAGGCCAGCGCCGAGATCGGCCGGACGACTTCGACGAGCGGGGCGAGGGCGAGCCCTCCACGGCGGTACCAGGCGAGCAGGATGCCGAAGGGAACGCCGACGGCGACCGCGAGGAGATACCCCCACGTCACACGGAACAGGGAAGCCACGACGT
Organism: Thermoanaerobaculia bacterium; assembly: GCA_035263845.1. Lineage (GTDB taxonomy): Bacteria > Acidobacteriota > Thermoanaerobaculia > UBA5066 > Gp7-AA6 > JAWOLE01. The sequence continues at coordinate 24,683 of DATFQY010000202.1, forward strand.
GCTTGAAGAGGAACCCCTTCTGCGCGAGCTCCCCGATGGCCCGCGCCACGGCGAGGGGGCCGGGTAGGAGGGGCACCCGGCTGAAGCGGATCGCGAGGTCCCAGAGAAGGAGCAGCAACGCGATGCCCGCCAGCGGGAGCAGGCGGGAGGCCAGGGCCGGCGCGGCCGGCCGGTGTTTCGTCTCCGGATCGGTCAAGCCCGGGGAGTTTACCTTTGCGCGCTTGTCCTCCCGCCGCGCCCCGGGGGATGATGCGCGCCGATCGAAAAGGAGGGTGCATGCGAACTTCCCGGAGGCTCCTCGTTCTTTCCGCGGTGTTCCTGGCATGGACGGTCTCGACGGTACGCGCGGCCGACACGAAGAACCTGGAGAACAGCCCGCAGGCGAAGGCCTACAAGGCGCTCCTGAAGACGGTCGCGGCGGGAGATTTCGAGGGCTACAAGAAGAGCATGACGAAAGAGGCCTCCGCCGGGATCGACAAGCAGATCAAGGAAAGCGGCATGGACCCGAAGAAGGGGATGGAGATCCTCAAGATGATGTCCCCGTCGGACCTGAAGTTCACGGGCCTGAAGGTGGACGGCAAGAAGGCGACCCTCGAAGCGACAGCCAAAGTCGCCGACGAGGCGGGCAAGGGAACCATCGACCTCGAAGAAGAATCCGGCCAGTGGAAGGTCGCCAAGCAAAGCTGGACGAACTCGAAATGACCAGGGGAGCGCTGGCAGCACCCGGCGCTTCGTCATCCTGAGGGAAGCGAAGCGACCAAAGGATCTTCTCCAGTAGGCCGCGGCATTCTTTCCCGGACCGGCCTTAGAATAGAGCCCTCCGGAAAAAAGAATGGCGCTCCTCCTTGGCCCGCTCGCCAGCTGTCTCCTCGCGGTCGTTCTCGGCCTGCCGTCGAGGCCCGCCGCGACACCTCTGCTATCCGCGCAGGAGCCGGAGAACAGCTGGACCTCCGTGGACTTCCGCACGGCCACCTGCGGCTACGCGGCCGCCGACTCGCTGACGTTCTCCCTCCCGCCCGGATACGTCGTCCGAGATCCGCATCACGGCGGCGAGACGGGATGCCTCTGGGGGACCGCGCCAGACCTCGATCGCGCCCTCTCCTCGAAGCGTTCCGTGAGCTTCGAGAGGCTCGACCACGGAGTCTTCCAGGCGAGGCTGACGCCGAACATGGCCTACGAGGGATCCGGGAGGTTTTCCGGGGAGAGCGAGCTTCCGGCGGTGCTGGCCGACGCGGGAATGTCGGACGTCCGCGTCGCCCGCCGCAGCTTCCCCGGGCATTCAGGCCTCGTCGTGACGGGGCGCCGCGCCGACGGGCTCGAGCTCTACATGCTGTACCTCGCGAGAGAGGCCGGCGCGAACGTCGTGCTGATCAACTACCGGACCGCGACTCCGCCGACAGCGTCTGACTCGGAAAACTGGCGCCGCTTCCTCTCCGAGATCCGGTAAGCGCCCCCTCTTCTCCGTCATTCTCGGATTCTTCTTGTCATCCTGAGCGAGGCCGAAGGCCAGCGAAGGATCTTCTCGACCGAGCCGCGTGAAAGATCTCTCGCGGCATCTCCACCAAGATCCTTTGCTCGCTTCGCTTGCTCAGGATGACAGCGTGGGCGCTGTTGCGCTCACGCTGTCACTTGCCTTTGACCGGCTCCTTGGGCGTCTCTTTTGGTGGGAGGAAACGCTTGGGGATCTTCGCCACGATCCCGACGTTGCGGTCGGCGACTTCGGAGATCTGGTACTGGATCGTGGCGCCGAGGAGGATGGCCGCCTCCGGCCCGGTCAGCCCGTAGTCCTTCTCGAGCCACGACGCGAGGCCCGAGGTCGCGTCGCGGAAGGCCTGGTCGAGGGAGCCGGCCAGGCCCATCGCCATCAGGTATTCGTCGTTCTCGATGCGGACGCCTCCCTGGCTCTTCTCCCGCAGGACGTCCAAGGAGAACTCGACGGAGAGCGACGTCTCCAGGGCGTTGCCGTTCAACTCGCCGTCGCCCTGGAGCGCGTGCCCGTCGCCGAGGTAGAGCAGCGCTCCCGGCTGGGAGACCGGCAGGTAGATCGTCGCACCCTCGCGAATCTCCGCGAAGTCCATGTTTCCGCCGATGCGGCCGGAGTCTCCCGTTCGGATCGCCGCGCCGCCGAACCCCGGCGCCACGCCCACGCATCCGAGCATCGGCTTGACCGGTACCGCGAGACCCTTCAAGTGCGGAGTCGGCTTGGCGAGCGTGGCGGTTCCTTTCTCCGCGTCGAGGTTCCAGACGACGTCGTTGAAGTTGTTGTCCTTGTGCTCGCTCGCGTAGTCGGTCGTCAGGGCCCGGTCCACGAAACTGTCGTCGCTGATCGCCGTCCCGCGGTTCAAGCTCAGTTTCAGGATCTTCACCGCCAGCACGTCGCCGGGCATCGCCCCCTCGACGTAGAACGGGCCGGTCTGCGGATTTCCGCCGAGCACGCGGGTCTTTCCCTTTTCGTCAACGCCCGCGGCGTCCACCGTGCGCGTGCGCACGACGTCGCCCGGCCAGATCCGCAGGACCGGCGGGATCGACGCCGAGAAGACGCGGTGGAATTCCACCGGCTCGAAGTCGTGGGTTCTCGGCGAGGCGGGCCGTTCGCTCTCCGGCGTGGCTCTCTGCGCTCGCCAGTCCGCGGGAGGGGACTCGCCCCACTGGTCGCCGCCGGTTTCGACGATCTTTCCCGAAAGCGTTCCGCCGGCGATCTTCCCCGTGTAGGTCTGCTTGCTTCCGTCCGGCCCCGGGATGACGAACTCGACGTTGTCGCCGTCGATCTTCCCGGTGAAGGGAACGGGCTTCCCGCGCCGGTAGACCGAGCCCGAGAGCTTCGCCTTCTCGGTCTTGAGGCTCAACCGCTCGCTCCTCTCGTTGCCGAAGACCACGAGCGTCAGGATCCAGTCGCCGGTCACGCTCGAAGCGGGCGCGGGAGCCTGCAGCGCGCTTCCCGCTGCCGCCGCGGTCCAGATCGCCAGCGCCAGAGACAGCCCTCGGGATCTCATGCGAAAACCTCCACTTCTCAGCCGGGAAAGCCATCTTAGCGGGGGACCTTGCGGTCCCCTGAGCCCCCTAGGCCCGGAGCCGGCCGGCCACGTCCCGCGCGGCCTTCCAGTAAACGGGATTGGGCTTGACGGAGCTCTCGCGGAGGCATGCCTCCGTGAACTTGATCGCGTGCTCGTCGCTCGTGGCGACCGCGCGATCGATCAGCTCCGCGCGGTCGGGGATGGCGCCCTGCTCCTGGGCCGGCTCCTCCGTCACGCCGCCGCTCGCCGCGTAGACGCCGGCGGCGCCCTGCCAGCCGTAGCGCAGCATCGCCGCCCGCGCCGGCGGATCGAGATAGGGCAGGAGAAGGCGCATCGCGCTCGGCCCGGTCACGCCGTGGAGGTAGGTGATGACGCTTCCGCCCCTCGGGACGTTGACCAGATACGCGCGGGCGAAAGTCTCGGTCAGATCGGAGACGAAGGCGGAGGGATCGCCCGTCGCGTCCACGAAGTCCGCGACCTCCGCAAACGGCGAGAACGAGCCGAGCGGCTTCAGGCGGTCGGTGATGTTTCCGTAGAGGATTCGTCTCTCGGCCGGAACGGCCTGGACTCGCGGGAGCGCCCGCGACGGAGCAACGCGACCGTCCCTCGGGGGCGTGCGCGACTCCGGGAGGGCGATGTACGTCGCCGCCCAGTAGCCGAGGCCCTCGGCGAGCTCGCGCCGGCGCGCCGGCGTCTCCTGCGCCTCGAGGCTCCTGACCGCGTGCGCCGTCCGGATGACTCCGTGAAAGGCCGCCGCGATGATCCCGGGCGAGAGGCGGGGCACCCAGTTCCCGATCACATCCCGCCACGGCGACTCTTCGAGCCTGGCACCGAAGAACGCGATCCAGTCGCCGATTCGGCTTCCGTCACCGAGCGGCTCGCGCCATGTCTTCGGGTCGATCGGCCGGACGCCGGCCGGGTGCTCGCGCAGCCTCTTGCGGTACGACTCGACCCACGGCACGACCGCGTCATAACGCTCGAGCCGAACCAGCGCCTCGGCAGCCATCGGGCCGTGATTTGCGAGACGGCCCGAGTACTCGGGGCCCGTCTTCGCGAGAAGGGCCAGCGCGTCTTCCATCGCCTGCGCCGCGCGGCCGCCCCCGGGCGAGGACCCGCGGGAGCGCGCCACGAGCGCCGGGGCCGCGGCCATCCCGGACGCCACGATCGCCGCGTGGCCGATGAGCCGGCGCCGCGAGAGCGTCATCGCGTCCTCATCCTACCGCCGGTGAGTCACTCTTCGGCCATCGACCCGCGGGCTTCTTGCCAGGCGCGGTCGATCGCGGAACGGGCGAAGAAGTCGTCGAACGCGAATCCCCGGTTGACGTCGTCTCCGGCGAAGGCCTTCCGCCAGGAGGAGAGGTTGACGTGCTTGCGGACTTCCGGCAGCGTGGCGCCCTCCGAGGCCGCCTGCCGCACCTGCGAGCGCACCGCCTCGAGCAGTCCTGAGACCTTCTTCGCGTACTCCCAGTCGCGCATCACCGGTCCGTGCCCCGGCACGATGGCGGCGGCGTCGATCGTCATCAGCTTCTTCAGCGTCTCGATCCACTCCTCGGGATGGCAGCCGTAGCCGTAGGGCACGGGCGCCACGAGCAGGTCGCCGGTGGCGACGACCTTCGCGTCGGGGACCTGAACGACCGTGTCGCCCGCCGTGTTGCCCTTGCCGAGGAAGAGGATCCGGACCTCGCGCTTGCCCAGGTGCACGGTCAGCGCGCTGGAGAAGGTCAGGTCGGGCGTGACAACCGCCGCGCCGGGAAGCTCCGACCGCTCGAGCCGGACGTCTTCGATCTGCGACTTCAGGTATGCCAGGAGCGGCTCGGAAGCCGGCGAGCCGTCGAGGCCCGTCCTCGTGCGGACGCGCTCCTCGAGGAACTGCAGCGCGCCGTTGTCGATCTTCTCGATCCCCGCGAGGTAGGGGGCCTGCTTCTCGGCCATCTTGCGGCGGGTGAAATCCGTCGAGAGGAACCGCATCTGCGGAAACGCATTCGCGAACTCGCCGTCGCCGACCATGTGATCGAGGTGCCAGTGGGTATGGACCAGGAACCGAACCGGCTTGTCGGTCCTCTTTCGGATCTCAGCGATCATCCTTTTCGCGAGGGTCGGGAATCTCCCGGAGTCCACGACCAGGACACCGTCGTCCCCGACGATCGCCGCGACGTTGCCGCTGGGGACCGGGCCGCTCGTCTCCGGCGAGACGAACGCGAAGATTCCGGGAGCGAGGTCGGCGACCCGGTACATCCTCTCCGCGGGGAACTCGCCCGAGAGCGCCGCGGCGAGAAGGAGGGCTAGACCCATCGGGTGATGAGTTTTCCTTCCTTGTCGGTGAAGCCCCCGAGCAGGATGACGAGAAGGTCGATCAGCCACCACACGACGCATCCGCCGACGGTGAAGAGCTGGATCAGCCCCGTCGCCACCTTGCCGACGTAGAACCGGTGCAGACCGAAGATTCCAAAAAACAGGCAGAGCAGAAACGCGGGCAGCTTTCTCTTCTCACTCGATGCCATCGTCAGTCCCTTTCGACCCTCCAATCATACGAACTCGTCCCCGAGAGGTTCGTTACGAATCCGGAACCTCGTCGGACCGGTCCCGCATGACGACGCTCGCTACGCGCCCGCCCGCCTCCGGTTATCGCAGCTTCGCAAGAAGTGCGGCGTACCGCGGATCCGATCGAAGCGACGAAAGGTCCTCGTCCTTCTCGACCTGCTCTCGCGAGAGCCAGTTCATCCCGGCCACCTCGTCGAGCCGCGCGAAGGCGTCGTCGTTCCTCCCCGAGCGCGCGTAGGCGCAAGCCAGGTTGTAGATCGCGGGCGGCGGCTTCATCCCCATCTTCACGGACTTCTCGAGGTGCTCGGCCGCCTCGGCCGGTTTTCCCGCTCGCAGCAGAGCGTCGCCCAGGTTGCGGTGGATTGCCGGGCTGTCGTCTCCGAGCTCGACGGCCTTTCTCAGCGCCTCCACGGCTTCCGTGGCCTTTCCCTGCCGGGTCAGCGCGAGGCCCAGAAGACGCTGCGCCTCGACGTCCTTCGGGTTCGAGGCCAGGATCTCGCGGTAGACCGCGGCCGCCTTGTCCGGCTCGTTGGCGTACATGTAAGCGGTCGCTCGCCTCGGGAGCGGAGCGGGCGCCGCGTTCGCGGGCGGCGCCAGGGTGGCCGTCAGAAAATCCACGATGTCGCGGACGAGCTGCCGCGAGTGCGGCGTGTCCTCGACCGCGTCGAAGGCGTGCGGCAGGTCCGGGGCGTTGATCATGGTCCAGGGCACGCCCTGCGCCACCGCCCGGGCGAAGAGCGCGCGCTGACCCTCGACGAGTGAGGGAGCGTCGCGGCCCGCCAGCACCCAGAAAACGGGCAGGTCCTTTCGAAGCGCGGCCGCTTCGCCGATGCCGTAGAGGATCACCGCGGAGCGGACCCCGGCAGGCGCGGCGTCCATCAGGAGTGGAAGGGCCGGCCGGACGTTGGCCGAGCACGCCCACGCCGCCAGGCGGGAGGAGTCGAGGCCGAGCGAGACGCCGTTCTTCGCCAGGTATTCGAAGAGCGCCCGGACGCTCTCGGCGGCCCGGGCGGGATCCGACTCGGCGGTGATTCCGGCAATCCCGTGCGCCGCGACCAGGCGAGCCCAGCTCTTGTAGATCTCCCACTCGTTCAACCGCCCTCCGACGCCGTTGACGAAGACGACCGCGGGCCAGCGCGTCGAGGATCCGCCTCCCGGCGGGTAGGTCACGTCCAGTTTCAGGGCCGCGGCGCCTTCTCCAGCGTAGCGTGTGCCGCGGACGACCCGGACATTCTTCTCGGCGGGAACGCTCCAGACGACGCTGTAGGTCGTGACGTCGTAGGGCGAAGGGGCCGGCTGCGCCGCGGCCGGTGGTGCAAGAACCGCCGCGGCGGCAGCCACGGCTGCGATGAGACCGAGCCGGCCCATGGTGACCTCTACGAGGTGCAGAAAGGATTGTTTCCGGCCGACCCGATCAGTTGGAGGCCGCCTGGATCTGCTCGATCGCCCGCTCGGCGGAGCGGCGGACGAGGGGCTTGCTCTCCACGAGCTCTCGCAGGACCGGCAGCGCGGGCGCGGCGGCTTTCCCGATGTCGCCCAGCGCCGCGGCGCAGGCCCGCAGGACGTGCGTGACCTCCGACTCGACGCGGCATGCCGCCGCCAGGGCGGGCACGGCCGGGGCCGCCCCCGGGCCGATCGCGCCGATCGCGCTGGCCGACGTCATGCGGACGATGATGTCCGGGTCTTTCAACTTCGCGACGAGCGCGTCGAGCGCCGGTTTCGCGTCGGCCCTCTTGTTGCGAAGCTCCAGCGCCGCGAGGCCTCGCGTCACCGGGTCGGGATCCTCGAGCGTCTTCGCCAGCGCGGCGATCGATCCCGAAGGAACCGAGGGCGGCTTGACCTGCGAGGCGAGCGTCCAGCCCGCGGCGCCGGTGCGCGCCAGGATGATGTTGTCCACGCCGAGGTTGTATCCGGAGGAGGCCGCGTTCTTTCCGAGGCAGACGAAGGTCAGCGTGTGCCTTCCCCTGGAGAGCCGCGGCCAGCCGACCTGGTAGTCCATGCCGACGTAGGTCTCGGGCGCGTAGCCGTCGAAATGCGTTTGAGGGCGAACGTCCGCGCCCGGCTCGTGCTCGAGGACCGGCGCCGCCGGCGTCTTGCCGTCGAGCAGGACCGTGTAGATCCCGTAGTCGGAAGCCTGCGCGAGCTGCGTGTAGAGCTCGTAGTCCCCGTCCTCCGCAACGTCGAACGGGATCTCGAGCTTCGCGCCCTGCCCTTCTCCCTCGAAGAGGATGACGTCCTTGGACCAGAAGAGGTCCCGCGAGATCGAGGCTTTCCCCTTCTCCGCCTTCACCTGGGAGAGCGCGTTCTCGACCTCGATTTGCGTCGCGTTGCCCTGCGGCAGCCGCGCCGAGCCGTAGGGAAGGGGCGGCAGCCCCTGTGCGATCCCGTCCTGGTACCAGAACGAGACGCTCGACATCAGGTCCACGCGCTCTCCGAAGGAGGACTTCACCGATCCGTCCGGCTTGAAGGTCCACCCCTTGTGCTCGATCTCGAAGTAGAGGGCCTTCGTGAAGGGGACGGGATCGGTCAGGTGCCAGCGGTACGCCGTCATCCGCGAGCCCAGGCCCGTTCCTTCCGCGACCGGCACGCCGGTGAAGGGTCCGTCCTCGACGTGGAGTCCCCAGGCGTCGTTGAAGTAGTCCTCGGAGCCCGTGCCCTCGATCGAGGCGGTCTTCTCCCCGTCGACGAAGAAGTGCTCGTCCCCCTCGCCGAACCATCCGGCCTCGGCCTGCACGACCGAGAGCACGGTCCCGACGTAGAAGCCGCGGCCCTTCACGTCGAGGAAGACGTAGGGCTTCCCGTTGGCCGGCGCGGGAAGCGCCTGGCGGTAGCGGGCGTGGAAGTAGGCGGTCCCGGCGGGAAGCTCTTTCCACTTCTCCCAGTCCACGTGGTAGTAGACGTTGGAGACGCGGCGGCGCCCCTCGTTGGTGATCGTGATGCGGCACGACTTGCGAAATGGCATCGGCCAGTAGCTGTTGCGCGCGCGCCCGTCGGAGCTGTCGCGGACCATGAGCGACTTGACGGGCCTCTCGAAGCCGTGGCCGACGCCGAAAAAGTCGCCGACCGGCGCATCCACGGAAGGCTCGGCGCTCCCGTCGTAGTAGACGCGCAGGCGGAGCAGGCGCGGCCAGCCGTACTCGTTGGCGGCGATGGTCAACCAGATGTGGGCGACGATGCCGGGCCCCTCGAGGTCCGCGAGCGTGATCGTCTCGCCGGGGATGGGGCGCTTGCTGTCGTCGTTGGAGGCGGGGTCCGGGTTGTTGGAAGAGGACCTCCTTGCGACGAAGTCCTTCAGCTGCGAAAACTTCAGGGGATCGACCGGCCCCGTGACCGACTCCTGTCCGAGACCGGCGCCGCAGGAAAGCACGGTCAGCGCGAGCGCCGCAGAGATTCTCCGCATGGATGCCTCCTGGAAATCGCGCGCAGTATACGAGCGAGGGCCGCTACTCGCTTTGGACGCCGGCGGCGTCGAGGACGAAACGGGGGCAGGCGGGCTCGTTGGGGAGGACGGGGCCTTTTCCGCTCAGGGCCCAGCGGTGGAGCCAGGAGATTCCGCCGCGGCCGGTGAAGGTGTCGGTCGTCGTGTAGGCCGGATCTTCGAGGGCTCGGTCCAGGGTGATGAAGGCGTAGCCGCGCGCGCGGAGCCGTGAGGCGAGCTCGGCGAAGCGGTCCGCGTTCAACGCGTTGGCGTGGACGAGGAGGACCTGGCGAATCTCGCGGCCGAAGAGGGCGGTGGACTGCTTCTCGAAGTAGGCGATCTTGTCTTCCATGTACGGGACGTAGGCGCGCGCGATCTTGTCAGCCATCGCCCGGTCGCCGCGATCCAAGGCTTTCGCGTAGGCGCTCGCGAAGATCCACTCCGAGTTGTCGAAGGTCACGGGGGCAATCCGGTATCCGCGAGCCGACAGGAATTCCTCCAGCGACTTCCGGGTCTCGAGCGTCAATCCCGTGTGGAGGAACGGGTGGCGGAACCATCGGAGCGTCTTGCCTCGCGCCGCCATTAGCGAACGGGTCGTCTCCTCGCCCGCGGCGACGTCCGCTTCGAATTCCTCGAGCGGGATCCGGTGAAGGTCCCGGTGCGAACGGGTGTGGTTGCCGAGCTCGATCCCCGCCGCCGCCCAGCGCTCCAGAAGCGCGACCCGCTCGGGGTCCGGCGAGCCCGACAGCCCGAGTTTCCCCTCGTTGACGAAGGCGACCACGGGCACCTTCGCCCGCACGATCGCCCCCACGAGCTTCTCCGTCATCTCGCGCATCGGCGCGATCCCCTCGCCGGGCACCGAGACCGTCGGGAGATCGTCGAAGGTGATCGCGACCTCCCGATGCGGGGCCGACGCCGCGGGTCCCGCCGCGAGGACCGCCAGGCCGAGGAGGATGACGAGCCTTGGTCGAGAAGATCCCTTGCTCGCTTCGCGTTGCTCAGGATGACAGCTGCGGAGCGTTCGCTCTGCCGCTGTCACTTTCGGACGAGGGCGGCGGGCAGCGGTGCGGCCTTGAGGAAGTACTCCGGGGTGGCGTCGGCGGCGACGACGGAGCCCCGCGGGATCCGGATCCCCGCGGGGATGCTCGCGTTCTTGCCGACCGTCGTGATGCCCGCCCCCTCGGCGGGCGCGGCGCCCTTCTTGGGCGGCAGGCCCATCTTCACGTTTCTTCCGACGCGGACGATCTTGTCGATGACGGAGCGCTCGATGCGAGCGCCCGCCTCGATGGACGTGTCGGTCAGGATGACGGAGTAGCGGATCACCGCGCCAGGCCCGACGAAAACGCCGGGAGAAAGGACACTCTTTTCGACTCGCGCGCCCGCCGAGATCACGCAGCCGTCCGTGATCATGCTGTCCTTGACGACCGCGCCTTCCTGGATCCGCACGGGCGGGCGCTCCTCGGACTTGGTGTGGACGATCCAGGAGCGGTCGTTCAGGTCGAGCGCGGGCGGGTGCTTGAGCAGGTCCATCTGCGTCTGCCAGTACGCCTCGATCGTCCCCACGTCCACCCAGTAGCCCTGGAACGGGTAGGCGAAGACCCGGAAGCCGCTCTGGACCATGCGCGGGATGATGTCCTTGCCGAAGTCGTGCGTGGAGTCGCGCCGCTTGGCGTCCTCCGTCAGCATCTGGGCGAGCATCCGGCGCGAGAAGACGTACACCCCCATCGAGGCGAGCGTGCCCGGCGGGTCCGCCGGCTTCTCCACGAACTGGACGACGCGATACTCCTGGTCGGTCGCGAGGATCCCCATCCGCTTCGCCTCGTCGCGCGTGACGTTGAGGGTCGCGATCGTGACGTCGGCCTGCTTGGCGGTGTGGAAATCGATGAGCGAGGCGTAGTTCATCTTGTAGATGTGGTCGCCGGAGAGCACCAGGATGATGTCCGGGTCGCCCCGCTCGAGGAAGTTGATGTTCTGCGTGATCGCGTCGGCGGTCCCCTTGTACCAGTCGGTGACGGCGCGTCCACGGTAAGGCTGGTAGATCTGGACGCCGCCGGTGAAGCCGCGGTCGAGGTCCCAGGGACGGCCCGCTCCGATGTGCTCGTTCAAGGAGTGGGGGCGGTACTGCGTCAGGATCATGACGTCCACGATCCCGGAGTTGACGCAGTTGGAGAGCGTGAAGTCGATGATCCGGTACTTTCCCGCGAAGGGAACGGCCGGCTTGGCGCGCTTGTCCGTCAGGACCCCGAGCCGGGACCCCTCGCCGCCCGCGAGAATCACCGCGCGCGTCCTCATGGTGAGCAGAGGAGCAGAGGGGCGGAGGTGCAGAGGAGAAAGCCCGGTTTCGAGATCTCCTCTGCTCCTCGGCTCCGCCGTTCCTCCCCTGTAAAGGTGGTCATCCGGTTCTTAGAGCGATCGCGCGCTCGTAGAGACTCACGTACCGTGGAGCGGAGCGGCTCCAGGAGAAGTCTCTCGTCATTCCCCGGCGCTGAATTTCGGACCATTGTGCCGGCTGAGCGTATACCGACATGGCCCGGTCGAGCGCGTGGGTCAACGCGCCAGGATTGAAATCGTCGAACAGAAACCCGGTCCCGCCCGGATCGCCGGCGTCCGTGATCGTATCGGCGAGCCCTCCTGTCCGGCGGGCGACGGGAACCGCCCCGTAGCGCATCGCAATCATTTGCGTGAGCCCGCACGGCTCGTAACGAGAGGGGATCAGGATCATGTCGGCACCGGCGTAGACCGATCGCGCGAAGCCCGGGTCGAAGCGCAGGCGCACCGAGGCGCGCCCCGGGTGGTCCCGCTCGATGGCCGCGAACTCGTGCTGGAGCGCCTGCTGCCCCGTTCCGAGCAGGAAGAACTGCCCTCCGCGGGCGAGCCAGCGGCGCACGGCGGGGACGGCGATCGAGAGCCCCTTCTGAGGGTCGAGCCGCGAGACGACCCCGAGGAGCGGCGCCCCGGGATCGGGCTCGAGCCCGGCGCTCGACTGCAGCGCCGCCTTGTTCGCCGCGCGCTTCTCGAGCGTCTCGGCACCGAAGCTCGACGCGATCTCCGCGCCGTTGGCCGGGTTCCAGAAGTCCATGTCGATACCGTTTAAGATCCCGGCCAGCCGGTCCTGCCGCGCCCGCAGGATCCCGTCGAGCCCCTCACCGTAGAAAGGAGTCAGGATCTCGCGCGCGTAGGTCGGCGATACCGTCGAGAGCATGTGCGCGGAAAGAAGCGCCAGCGCGAGCGGCGAATCGCGATAGCCGTCGGGAAGCGCGCGCGCCGCGTCGGTCACGGGCACGCCGTAGTCGGCCATGGACTGTCCCGAGCCCTCGCCGCGGTAGAGCAGGTTGTGGATCGTGAAGACCGA